>JAJTDF010000023.1 GCA_021294835.1 Planctomycetaceae bacterium | reverse complement strand
TGGAGGGGCCGCGGTCGCGAAGCATGGCTGAATCGGCCGGCGATTGAGTCGGGCCGGTTCTCACGCGGCCTTGCGGCTGCGTTTGGACTTGCCGACGGTGCGCTGGCCGGTGCCGGCGCGCCTGGCGGGTTCGTCGATGAGCATCTCGGCCAGCTCCGCCGGCGAGGTGGCCCACAGGTCAGCGCCGATCTCCTCGGCCAGGCCGTCCGCACGATTGAACACACCCGCGCCCACGGCGATCTGCAGGTTCGGGCAGGCCTGAATCTCACGGAGACTGTCGATCAACTGGCGGATGTTGGGCAGATCCGACGGGGCTGACGCGAAGAGCACCAGGATGTCCGGGCGATGCTGGTGCAGGAAGGCGGTGATCTCGTCGTTGGCGATGCCGCCACCGGCGAAGGTCACCGAGAAGCCGGCGGCCTCGAGCGTGTCCACCGCCATCTGGGCGGTCATCTCGTCAGCGTCGCCCGGGCCGGAGATCGCCAGAATGCGCCGGTTCCGCGAGGGGCCGAACTGGATGCGGGCCGACGCCTGATCCACCAGCACCCGCAGCAGTCGCGTGGCAAACTGGAACGAGAGCGTGGACAACTGGTCGGCGCGGTGCTGTATCTGGATGTTCTGGCTCACCGGCCAGAGCAGGTCGTCGATCAGCCGGCGGCCGTCCCAGTTGGCGCTGATGCACTCGGCGATCACGGTTCGTGCTGCCGGGCGGTCGCCCATGGTCAGGGCGGATGCGAAACGCTCCTGCAGCGCGGAAAGAGTGGAGGTGCTCACGAGGGGGGTGCTCCCGTCAGGTGAGGCCGCGCGAGTTCCACTCGTGACAAGCCTGGTTGTGCAGTGGTCTGGGCCGCGTGCTCCGACGCGGGTGACGTGGGGCAGTTGATCGAGTGGCGGGCTCGCGATGCAATAGCAAAAGCGGGCGGGAGATCGCCCCCAGCGGCCCGTCCAGCCTGGCGGAGGTGTTGATGGGGCGGATGATGCGCCGGTGACGGTGCTGAAGGCTCAGTCTTGCGCGGCGTGAGCGGGTTGCAACGCCCCGGCTGCTTGTTGGCCCCCGGTTGCCCCGCGGGTGCCGCGGCGTGGAGGGCAAAGCGGTTGGATCTTGTTGGGTTGGTCCTTCACCGGCCGGGGCTGGGGCTCCACTGTCGGCGTTTGCAAGTGGCTGGCGGCTGAGGGGCTCTGGCGAGTCGGCCCCTGGGTTTTTTGTACGGGTTCTGAAAGGTTTTCGTTGACCGTACAAAAACAAAGCAGGGCGCCATCGATAGACGGCACCCCGCTGGAGGAGAGAGAGATCTTGCCTATTTTACCAGACGGGCCCCGAGAGAGCGAAGAGAATCTGTAAGAAATCCGGGAAGCACATGGAACTCGACTGGTCACCCCGTCACCGAACACCCTGTCTACGTCGGCTGTCTGGCCGAAGTTCCCTGAATTGACGCACTGGCACCAGGGGTACACCGAGTGTGCAGTGGGGTTTTGGCTTGACTCAGGGAGAACGAGTCAACGCGATTGCATTGCTATACGGTCAAGTCTGGCAATATGGGAAGGCGAAATGCGCTGATTTGGTAATTTCTGGGGGTTTCAGTCCAAAAAAGGACGGATTTTGTTCACGGTTCGCATTGTGTACGCACATCCGCAAGCCCCAATCGGTGGGGGTCACTTCGGGCGCATCGGATTGCCGTCCGCAGGGTCGCCATCGGGCCGCTCGGAGGGCTGACCTTTTCGCTGCCCGCGTTCGGCCCCCTTTCCGCCCCGCTTGGCCGCTTGAGGCTCACGCCCCGGGCCGACCTGATCTGGCGGGCCGCCGGGTGCTGGACGGGACCGCAACTGCGGGCCCGGGGTGCCGGGGCGATCGGCCGGGGGCGGGGCGTTCCGCATGCGTTCCTCCAGCCGCTCAAGCAACTGCTCGCGCTGCTCGGGGGGCATCCGCTCCAGCAGACGCAGGAACCGCTCACGCATCTCCGGTCGCAGGGTGCCGGGTCGACCTGCTTCCGGCCCGCCCGGCGGGGGCGGCATCGGCGGGCGGCCTTGGGCATCCGGTCCAGGGCGGCGAGGCTCGGGGCCAGGGCGGCCAGGTTCGGCGCCGGGGCGGCGGGGTTCAGGTCCGGGGCGACGCTGCTCGGCACCGGGGCTCCCCGGCTGCGGCTGTCCGCCTTCGCGCTGGCGGGCCCGCCGCTCAAGATACTGCTGGTTGGACCGCTCCTGCATGTCCTTGCGAATCACATCAAGCTTGGCTTGCGCCGCCTTTTTCTGGGCGTCGTTGAGTTCCGCCCACATCGCCTTCTGCACATCGCCGGCCTGAGGGGCCTTCTCGCGCAGTTCGCGGGCCCGCTCGGTCAACTGGGCGCGCTCGGCCTCGTCCATCATCGGGGAGGGCTGGTCGCCGGGGTTGCGGCGATCGCCGGCGCGGTCGCCGCGTCCGCGCGGGCCGTCGCCAGTGAGTTGGCGGAGCTTCTCCAGGTCCGCACGGTGCTCACGCTGGAAGGCCTGCTGGGCCGCGGTGAAATCCGCGACCATCTTGCGGAGTTTCTCCGTCTGCTCAGCGGTGGCCCGCACGTCGGCCGGGGCATCGGGGCCGAGCGCTTCCATCAGCGCCCGACCGAAGGCCTGCATGGGAATCTCGCGCATGCCGCGCCGGTCTGCGCTGTTGCCGAAGCCCGGGGGCGGTGCGTCGGGCACTGATTGATCGACGACCTTGGGCCCGCCCAGCGTCTCGGCCGGCTTGGGGGCGGGGGCCTGTGCGAGGCTGGCCGAGGCCAGCCCCGAAAGGGCGATGAGCATCAAGACAGAAACAGACGTGTGTACACGACCCATGACGGGCTCCTTGACTGGTGATTCCATTCGGCTTCATCGGCTTGCAGGTGAGACGCTTGCCGAACGGGGGCACAACGTTGTATGGCCGCGGGTATTGCCGGGATCAGCGGCAGAGCGGGGCGATGCTCCGACGAGTTTGCCCCCACGTGCAGGCGGTTCGGGCTGCTGCGGCTCCATACGCTTTGTTCGGGTCGGAGTTGCGTCTGAATAACTTGGTCGCCCATCTTGCCTTCGGGTCCCTGCGGACCGTGCCAAGGGGTTCCCGGTGCGAGGTGACGGTCGCAGCATCTGTTGCCGCTGCGTGCAAAGTCCGCTGGTTGGAGAAGCCATGAACCTGAACAAGACCGCCCTGATGGCCGCCTTGGATTCTGTCAAGTTTCCGCTCACCGGCGCCGGGCTGGTGACCGCCGGCAAGGTGGCCAAGGTCACCACGTGCGACGGGCACGTTGCAGTCACGCTCGATGTTGCCGGTCTGGCGGCTGCGGAAGCGACTGGGCTTGGCCAGGCGTGCGAGGCGGCGATCGCTGATGTGGCCGCCCGGGCCAAGGCGCCGCTGGTGGGGCTGGTGGTGGAGTCGGCCGATGGCCGCACGCTGGTGCGTCGGACCGGGCCGCCGGCCGCAGCCGCAGCGGCGACGCCTGTTGCGGCGACAGCGGCTTCGGCAGCTCCGGCCGCGGCCAAGCCCGCCGCCTCGGGTGGGGCGAGCGCCAGCCTGCAGGCGGCAGCGCCGAGCCTGCCGGGGGTCAAGCACGTGATCGCGGTTGGCGCCGGCAAGGGCGGCGTGGGCAAGAGCACGGTGAGCGTGAATCTGGCGGTGGGGCTGGCGCTGCGCGGCCATGCGGTGGGCATCGTCGATGGCGACATCTACGGCCCCTCGCTGCCCACCATGCTGGGCCTTGAGAGCATGCAGGCCAACCTGCGGGGCAACATGCTCCAGCCGTTCTACGTGCACGGCGTGAAGGCCATGACCATCGGCAAACTGGTGGACCCCGAGAAGCCGCTGATCTGGCGCGGGCCGATGGCCCACGGCGCGTTCAAGCAGTTGGTGGATCAGACCGAGTGGGGCGAGCTGGACTATTTGATCATCGACCTGCCCCCCGGCACCGGCGACGTGAGCCTGACCATGGCCCAGCAGTTGCGGCTCACCGGGGCCGTGGTGGTGTGCACCCCGCAGAAGGTGGCTCAGGACGACGCCATCCGCGCGCTGCGGATGTTCCAGCAGCTCGGCATCCCCGTGCTGGGCGTGGTGGAGAACATGAGCACGTTCATCGCCGATGACATCAGCCCGCCCCGCGAGTACGACATCTTCGGGCGGGGCGGGGCGCAGCTCATGGCCCAGCGCGTGGGCGTGCCGTTCCTCGGCGCGGTGCCGATCACCATCAAGCTTCGCCAGAACAGCGACGAGGGCAACCCGTCGGCCAACTTCCACGGCCAGACCCCGTTGGCCCAGGCGCTCGATGCGCTGGTGGTCAACCTGGAATCGCAGGTGGCTCTGGCCCAGATGACCACCGGAGCCCGCCGGCCGGAACTGACCATCTCCTGATCGCGCACGCGAGGCGGACCGCCGGCCGGCGGGGGCGTAGGGGGGTCAGTGCGCCGCCGCGGCCGCCGAGCCTTCCAGCAGCTTCATGTTCTTCCAGGCCCCGCCGAGCCAGCGGAAGGTCAGGAAGATGCCCAGCGCCACGATGTACAGTCCGGCGCCGATCCACGGCCCCAGGCTCTCCAGCCCGGGCGCCCACACCACCAGCGCCGTGCCCACGCCGATGATGCACACCCACGCCAGCACGATGGTGACCACGCTGGGCACCTTGGTGTCACCCGCACCGCGCAGGGCGCCGATGAGCGTGATGCCCACGCCGTCGAATAACTGAAACACCGCCGCGACGATCAGCACCTTGGCCCCGATGGCGATGATCGCCGCCGCTTCCTCGGGGGGCGTGCCCTCTTTGAGGAACACCGCGATCATGCTCTCGCGGAAGACCACAAAGCACACGGCGCAGATCAGCATGTAGCCGCCGGCGATGGCCGTGACCGTCATGGCATAACGCGAGGCCAGATCGTGACGGCCGGCGCCGATGGCGCGGCCCACCATGGCGGTGGCGGCGAAGGACAGCCCCACGGCGGGCATGAAGCTCAGGTGCATGTAGCGGAGCACGATCCACCCGGCGGCGTTGTGCTCCTCGCCGAAGCGGCCGGCCAGAACGGTCATGAAGATCGCCCAGCAGATCATCTCGTTGCCGAACATGATCGACGCGGGCCAGCCGATCTTGAAGATGTCGCGGATGTGAGCGAGGCTGGGCCGCCAGGCCCGCCGCGTGTGGTACAGCCGGTTGAACGTGGGCGAGAGGAAGACCGCCAGCGGGATGGACAGTTCAACCGCCGTGCCCACCAGGGTGCCGAGCGCTGCACCGGTCACGCCCATGGCGGGAATGCCCAGTTCCGGCCGCCCGTAGATCAGCACCCAGTTGGCCAGCACGTTGGTGAGGTTGCCCGCCAGGGCCGCCACCAGCACCACCGCCGGCCGGTGCAGCCCGTAGAAGTACTGCGCCAGCGCCCGCGTGCCCAGCGTGAGGAACGCTCCGAACAGCAGCACCTGCGCGTAAGCGGTCTCCAGTTCCTGCAACTGGGGCGAGTGGTTCAGCCACTCGGTGGCAAACAGCGCCGGCAAAGTCAGGGCGTACGGAATCAGCAGCAGTGACGCGCCGGCCGCCATCCACAACGCATTCCAGGCGTATGCGGCCCCACGCTCGGGCTTGCCCGCGCCAAGGTTCTGGGCGACGTACGTGTTCACCACCCCCAGCATGCCCATGAGGAACGACAGCGGCATGAACGCCCACACCCCGCCGTTGCCCTGGGCGGTCACGTACACCGGGTCCGGCGGCTCGATCCGCGAGACCATCAGGGCATCGACGAACTGCATGGCCGTGTAACTGACCATGGTCGCGACAGTGGGGGCCGCCAGGCGGAGCGTCTCCCATACCCCTTGCCAGACGGTGGGCATCCCGACGAGGGGTGCGGCCGGGCAGGATTGCGAGGGGGCGGGGGAGGGCGAAACGGTGCTGGAACTGTCGGGGGCGGCGGGATCGTTGAGTTCTGGATTCACAAAATAGCCGGTATTTGTACGGTTATTGGGCAGGTGATGGGCGGACTCTATCGCCGCCCGCGAGGCTGCGAGAGGGTATATGCGATTTGGGTATGTTGAAACCGTCTGTCCACAGAGGCACGCCCCGAAGATCACCCGTATAGAGTCAGGACTTCCGGATCATCGGCCGATGACGGGCGGGAGCGGGGCGTCGTCGAGCAGGAGTTTCAAGCCCATGGCGGGTAGCGAATCGCGGATCAAGGTCAAGCGGGACGGCAGCATCATCGAGGTGTCGTTCCGCGACCGGAACATCTTGGACGAGGCGAACATCCAGCAGATCGAAGAGGAGATCCGCGCCATCATCGATACCGAGGAGCAGCCCAGGCTGCTGATCAACTTCACCGATGTGGACCACCTGTCCTCCGCCGCGCTCGGCAAGCTGATCACCATCCACAACCGCATCCGCAACGGCAAGAAAGGCCAGTTGCGGCTGTGCAACATCGACCCGCAGATCCTGCAGGTGTTTGTGATCACGAAGCTCAACAAGCTCTTCGAGATTCACGAGGACGCGGAAAAGGCCCGCGCCAGCTTCAAGTGATTCCCATCAGCGTGGACCGGGGCGGGCTTGAACGTGGTCGCGCACCGGTCGCGATGACGTCGGAGCAGTCGGGAAGGTGAGCGATCCAACCGCCGCACATGCCGAAGTGACGGGCGTCATGACGCCCATCAACAGCCGCTCGGAGATTGACCGGGTGGAGGCCGCGGTGCTTGCGGCCCTTGACCGCTTCGCATACCCCGAGGCCTCCCGGTTCGCCATCCGGCTGGCGTTGGAGGAGGGGCTGGTCAACGCGTTCCTGCATGGTCACCGGGGGCTGCCGCCGGAGGAGCCGGTGGAAGTGAGTTTCCGGGTCGGCCCCTCATCGGCGACCATCTCCATCAGTGATCAGGGCCCGGGGTATAACCCGGGTTCCGTGCCGGACCCCACCGCTGAAGAGAACATCGAACTGCCCAGCGGCCGGGGCCTGATGCTCATCCGCAGTTTCATGAGCGAAGTGCGGCACGAGAAGAACGGCGCCTGCCTGATCATGCGGTACGACCGGCCCCCGCCCGACGCCGCTTGAGGCGGCCGTCGGAGTCGGGTCGACCTTGTCGTGCTCGCCCGCCCTCCACTACGCTCGGCCATGACCACGCACCGCGTTCACTCGGGCCTTGCTGTCGCCTTCACCGCCATGGGTCTGCTGGCCGGGTGCTCGCACTCCGGCCCGGCGACCGACGGCTCGCTGGCCGCCGGCCCGTGCGTGATGGTCCCCGATGGTGAGATGATCCCGGTTCCGCCTGTCGCCGGCCCGGTGCCCATGTCGCGGCTGGTGTCTTTGATGGCCGGCCACTTCTCTTCCGCCGCCCAGGCCCAGGCTGATCCGGAGTTCTTCGACATTCACCTGCACATGGCCAGCATCTGGCCTGAACTGGCCGGCGAGGACACCCACTGGCTCTATGTCGAGCAGGCGCGGGGCGATATGCTCTCCCGCCCGTACCGCCAGCGCGTCTACCGGCTGGTCCGCACCGGTCAGGACCGCTTTCGATCAGATGTGTTCATCCTGCCCGGCGACGCCGCGCGGTTCGCCGGGGCGTTCGCCAAGCCGGAGCTGCTCAGCGGGGTCGCTCCGGCGCAGTTGAGCTTCCGTGAAGGTTGCTCGCTGAACCTGGTCGCCACCGCCGACGGCTTCGTCGGTGCCACCGAGGGCACCGGCTGCGCCAGTGAACTGCGCGGGGCGAGTTACGCCACCAGCGAGGCGACCATCGGCCCGGACGGCATGGTGACCTGGGACCGGGGCTACGACAAGGACGGCAAGCAGGTGTGGGGGGCCGTCAAGAGCGGGTACCGCTTTCTGCGGGTCCGTTGATGGGCGAGTCGGTCTTTGTACGGCTTGCAAATCCCGGATCGTGCAGCCGAATCGGGGTGAGTTGTGTGCATATGCCCTGATCAATGGACGTGGCTGTCCATTTCTCGCCCAGTTTGCGGGGGGAAACTGGGTGAGATGCTTTCTAGAATGAGTCTAAAGAACAGGAGCATGGCATCCGCCCCGCAACTGTTCCCGCGGCAGCCCCCAGCGTGTCGGGTGGCGTTTGAGGGTCCGCAAGGCCCCTCGCCGGTTCAAGCCCACTCGCCCCGCCCTCGGCTCTGCCGCCCCGGAGACCTGCACTATGTCGCTCAAGCTGCCCGTGTACATGGACCATGCCGCCACCACCCCGTGCGACCCCCGCGTGGTTGAGGCGATGCTGCCGTACTTCACCGAGAGGTTCGGCAACTCCGGCTCCCGCAACCACCGCTTCGGCTGGGAGGCCGAAGAGGGCGTGGACTGGGCCCGCGAGATGGCCGCGAAGCTGATCGGCTCGACGGACAAGGAGATCCTGTTCACCAGCGGCTCGACCGAGAGCAACAACCTGGCGATCAAGGGGGCCGCGTACATGTACGAGAAGGCCCCCGCCGGGAGCAAGAACCGGGGCCACATCATCACCGCCATCCACGAGCACAAGGCCGTGCTGGACCCGGTCAAGCGGCTGGTGAAAGAGGGCTTCGAGGCGACGTTCCTGGAGCCGGGCGAGGATGGCCTGATCACCGCTGAGATGATCGCCAAGGCCCTGCGGCCCGACACCATCCTGGTGACGATCATGTGGGCCAACAACGAGATCGGCACCATCAACGAGATCCCCGCGATCGGCAAGCTCTGCCATGAGAAGGGCGTGCTGCTGCACACCGACGCCACCCAGTGGGTCGGAAAGATGCCGACCAACGTCGAGACCGACAACATCGACCTGATGTCCTGGAGCGGGCACAAGATGTACGGCCCCAAGGGCGTGGGCGCCCTGTATGTCCGCCGCCACCGCCCGCGTGTCCGCCTGCAGGCCCTGCAGGACGGCGGCGGCCAGGAGCGCGGCTTCCGCTCCGGGACGCTCAACGTCGCCGGCATCGTGGGCTTCGGCAAGGCCTGCGAGATCGCGATGAACGAGATGGCCGCCGACGCCATCCGCCTGGGCCGCCTGCGCAAGAAGCTCGAGGACGCCCTGACCGCCCAGATCGACGTGTCGAAGATCAACGGCCACCTGGAGAAGCGGCTCCCGCACATCACCAACATCTCCTTCGGCTTCGTCGAGGGCGAGGGGCTGATGATGGCGGTGAAGAACATCGCCTGCTCCAGCGGCTCGGCCTGCACCAGCGCCTCGCTGGAGCCCAGCTACGTGCTCAAGGCCCTGGGCGTGGGCGATGAACTGGCCCACAGCTCCCTGCGGCTCTCGCTGGGCAAGTGGACCACCGAGGAGCAGGTGGACTATGCCATCGGCGAGATCACCAAGGCCGTCAAGAAGCTCCGCGAGATGAGCCCGCTGTACGACATGCACAAGGAAGGGATCGACTTGAGCAAGGTGGAATGGGCGCACCACTGAGCAGAAATGGCTCAAGTTCACAGTGTGCGAAGCTCGCACGTTTGTTCGGCATCACCAGTTTTCCAGCGGTCTCTGGCCGCTGAACCAGCAAGGACCCACCAATGGCTTACGGACCCAAAATCATCGACCACTACGAGAACCCTCGCAACGTCGGCAACTTCGGCTCGCAGGACAGCATGAAGTCCGACAAGCGGATCGGCGTTGGCCTCGTCGGCGCGCCCGAGTGCGGCGACGTGATGCAGCTGTGCATCAAGGTTGACGAGCAGACCGGCAAGATTCAGGACGCCAAATTCAAGACCTTCGGCTGCGGCTCGGCCATCGCCTCGTCGTCGCTGGCCACCGAGTGGCTCAAGGGCAAGAGCCTCGACGAGGGCCTGGCCATCCGCAACTCGGACATCGTGCAGGAACTCTCGCTGCCCCCGGTGAAGATCCACTGCTCGGTCCTGGCTGAGGACGCCATCAAGGCCGCCATCGCCGACTACAAGAAGAAGAACGGCCAGGCGGTCGAGGATCACGACCACGACCACGCGGCAGCGGGCCGATAATCCCCGGCCGCGGCCCTCTTCGCCCGCCCCAAGGCGTGCGAATGGAGGCCGCACCGTCCCCAGGCCGCGAACGTATAAACTTCGCCGCCGGCCACCCGGCCGACACCGGCACGACCAAGCAAGGAGCCCCCATGTCCACCACCACCGCGCCCCAGACCGGCGCCGAAGCCCCCGTCAAGCTCTCCGAGGCCGCTGCCAAGGAGATCCGCAAGATCATCGCCGATCAGGAGCTCGATGCCTCCAAGATCCGCCTCCGCGTCGGCGTCAAGGGCGGCGGCTGCTCCGGCTTCTCCTACCTGCTGGACCTCACCGAGGCCCAGAAGGAGACCGACGAGGTCTTCGAGATCCACGGCATCAAGGTCATCTGCGACCCCAAGAGCCTGCTGTACCTCGGCGGCGTCACCATCGACTTCCGCGACGAGATCATGGGCCGCGGGTTTGTGTTCAACAACCCCAACGCCACCAGCACCTGCGGCTGCGGCTCGTCTTTCTCGGCCTGAGCCGGCTCGGGGCTCCGCCTAAGCCGTCTTGGGCTCCGCCTGAGCCGTCTCCGGGGCGTGTCCCCGGGGTTGGTTCCCATCATGTCTTTGTCGCCAGCCGGGCCTTTGCGGGCCCGGCTGTCTTTCCCGCTCCAGACAGTTCAGTCGCACCCGGAGGTCCGCCGTGTACACGCCGCAGCAGTACCGCGAGATGTTTGCCCAGGCCAAGCCCTTTGACGCCTATGTCGCCTCGGCCAAGCCGCACGAAGTGGGGGGGTGGCGGGCTTTTACCGATCGCGTGGCCCTCTCCGACGCCCAGCGGGCGCTCATCCGGGGCTTCCAGCGCCGCATCAACGTGCTGTGCATCTCCGGCTCGTGGTGTGGGGATTGCGTGCAGCAGTGCCCGCTGCTGTTTCGCATTGCCGAGGCCTTCCCGGCACCGTCTGCGGCCCCCGACGCGACCAACCCTGACACCCCCGGCATCGACCTCCGCTTCATCGAGCGTGACGAGCACCCGCGTTGGGTGGAGCCGTTCAAGATCTGCTCCGGCGCCCGCGTGCCCGTCGCCCTGTTCCTCAATGAGGACTTCGACTTTGTCTCCATGGCCGGCGACCGCCCGCTGGCCCGCTATCGCGCCTTGGCCGCCAAGCAGCTGGGGCCGTCCTGCCCGCTGCCCGGTGCCCCGGTGCCCGAGGACGAGGTGCGGGCGACCCTGGCCGATTGGCTCAACGAGTTCGAACGCGTCGCCCTGCTGCTGCGTCTGAGCGGCAAGCTCCGCAGCAAACACGGGGATTGACCGCCAGTCGGGCCGGCCTCGGCCGCTCGTCGACCAGCCCTGCCAATCCGTTTTGTTCGATGCCTGTCCGGGTTTGGCTATCATGCCCCGTTCGGCCTTGAACAGCCGCGCCCTGCCGGTGTGATTCGTCCATCCCGCCCCTGTTTGTTGGCCCCGCCGTGCACCCAGCCCGCACGGTCATCCCACCCTCCTGCCCATGTGCACCTCCACCACCGCTTCGCTGTCTTCCTCCGCTTCCGGCGTCTCTGCGCCCGCCGCCCGCACGCCCGCCACCATGGAGGGCAAGCCCTCGCCGCGGCGGCGTGTGGAACTGGAGGCCGGCAAGGCCATCCGCATCCGCGGCGCCCGCGAGCACAACCTCAAGAACATCGACGTGGACATCCCCCGCGACAAGCTGGTGGTGGTCACGGGGCTCTCGGGCAGCGGCAAGAGTTCGCTGGCCTTTGACACCATCTTCGCCGAGGGCCAGCGCAAGTACATGGAGTCGCTCTCCGCGTACGCCCGCCAGTTCCTCGACCAGCTCAAGAAGCCTGATGTCGACGACATCCAAGGCCTCCCGCCCACCATCGCCATCGAGCAGCGGTCCAGCGGGCACAACCCGCGCTCCACCGTCGCCACCACCACCGAGATCTACGACTACCTGCGTCTGCTCTTCGCCCGCTGCGGCAGCCCCACCTGCTGGCACCCCACCAAGGTGAAGAAGGACGGCACGGTGGTCGAGCGCTGCGGGCGGCCCATCACCGCCACCGGCAGCACGCAGATCGTCGACGCCGTGCTGGCCCTGGCCGACGCCAAGGACGCCCCGACGAGCGGCATCAAGGCGATGATCCTCGCCCCGGTGGTGCGGGCCAAGAAGGGCTTCCACCGCGAGACGCTGGAGGAACTGCAGGGCCAGGGCTGGGGCCGCGTGCGCGTCAACGGCACGCTGCACGAGCTGCGCGAGGTGCTCAAGAACGAGGGCGAGAACCCGCTGGACCTGGGCCGCTACGAGAAGCACACCATCGAAGCGGTGATCGACCGCGTGGTGCTGCGGCCTGACCCCGACGGCACGCAGGGCACCCGGCAGCGGCTGGCCGAGAGCATCGAGGCGGCGCTCAAGCTGGCCGACGGCACCGTGGTGGTGGCGACGGAGAACGCATCGGCCGCCCCGGCTGGCGATGTGAAGGCCGACGCGGCCAAGCCCGCGGGCAAGGCCAAGGCCAACGCCGGCACGCTGGCCAAGGCCGACACCGGCTGGACCGACCGCGTGTTCTCCAGCCGCCACGCCTGCGCCGAGCACCCCGAGTGCGCCCTGGAAGAGCTCTCCCCGAGACTCTTCTCGTTCAACTCCCCGCAGGGCGCCTGCCCGGAGTGCCATGGCCTGGGCGTGATCATGCACTTTGATCCCGAGCTGGTCATCCCCGATGACAGCCTGGGCCTGGGCGAGGGGGCGGTGCACCCGTATCGCCTGCCGGCGCCCATGGGCACCATCTACCGCAAGCAGCTGCGCCGCTTCTGCAAGGACTTCGGCGCGTCATCGCACGCCCCGGTCTCCACGCTGTCAGAGAAACTCCGCCGCATCCTGCTGGAAGGCACCACCGAGGCCGACGTCAAGGAGTTCAAGGCGAAGTTCACCGGCGTGGGCCCCACGCTGCGGTCGTGGTACGAGAAGACCGAGTCGAGCTTCATCCGCGAATGGCTCGGCAACTACATGCACGAGAAGACCTGCCCGACCTGCGCCGGCGATCGCCTGCGGATCGAGGCCCTCAGCGTGATGATGCGCAGCGGCCAGGCCCGGGCCTCCATCGCGCAGTTGGCGCGGATGAACATCCGCGACGCGGTGGCCTTCACCTCGGGGATGGACCTCACGCAGGAGCAGCGGATCATCGCCGAGCCGATCATGAAGGAGATCGGCGCCCGTCTGCGGTTCCTCACTTCGGTGGGGCTGGAGTACCTCTCGCTGGACCGCCGCACCGCGACCCTCTCCGGCGGCGAGGCCCAGCGCATCCGCCTGGCCACCCAGGTCGGCTCCGGGCTGGTGGGAGCGTGCTATGTGCTTGACGAGCCGACCATCGGCCTGCACCAGCGCGACAACGACCGCCTCATCGGCACCCTCCGCCGCCTGTGCGACATCGGCAACACCGTGCTGGTCGTCGAGCACGACGAGGACATGATCCGCGCCGCCGACTGGGTGCTGGACGTGGGCCCCGGCCCCGGCGTGCACGGCGGCACCGTTGTCGCCGAGGGGCCCGTCGCCGACATCTGCGACACCCCCGGCAGCCTCACCGGCGATTACCTCTCCGGCCGACGCGCCATCACCGTCCCCGAGCGACGCCGCCCGGTCAGCCTCAAGCGGGCCGTCACCATCAAGGGCGCCCGCCAGAACAACCTCCGCTCGGTCGACGTCGCCTTCCCCCTCGGCGGGCTGATCTGCGTCACCGGCGTTTCCGGCTCGGGCAAGAGCACGCTGGTGAATGACATCCTGCTGGCCGGGCTGAAGAAGAAGATCTCCAACGCCAAGGTGGTCGTCGGCGAGCACGAGAAGATCGTCGGTGACAAGCTCATCGACCGCGTCATCGAGGTGGACCAGTCCCCCATCGGCCGCACGCCCCGCTCCAACCCGGCCACCTACACCGGCGTGTTCGACGAGATCCGCAAGGTCTTCGCCGAGACCAAGGAGGCCAAGATCCGCGGGTACAAGAACGGCCGCTTCAGCTTCAACGTCACCGCCAAGAACGGCGGCGGCCGCTGCGAGGCCTGCGAGGGCCAGGGCCTCAAGCGCATCGAGATGCACTTCCTGCCCGATGTCTACGTCGCCTGCGAGGTGTGCAACGGCTCGCGCTACAACCGCGAGACGCTCGAGGTGCGTTTCCGGGGCAAGTCCATCGCCGATGTGCTGGACATGACCGTCGAAGCCGGCGTGGGCTTCTTCGAGAACCACCCCAAGATCGTCCGCCACCTCAAGTGCCTGCACGACGTGGGCCTGGACTACATCAAACTTGGCCAGCCCAGCACCCAGCTCTCCGGCGGCGAGGCCCAGCGCATCAAACTCGCCACCGAACTGGCCAAGGGCAGCGAGAACCCCGCCGCCGCCGGCCCGTGGAACGACCTTGGCGCCGCCGGCACGCTCTACGTGCTCGACGAGCCGACCACCGGCCTGCACTTTGAGGACATCCGCAAGCTCATCGCCGTGCTCAACCGCCTGGCCGACCAGGGCAACACGCTGGTGGTCATTGAGCACAACCTCGATGTCATCAAGTGCGCCGACTGGCTGATCGACCTTGGCCCCGAGGGTGGCGACGGCGGCGGCACCCTCGTCGCCTCCGGCACGCCCGAGCAGATCGCCGCCAACCCGGCGTCGCACACCGGCCGCTACCTCGCCCCGCTGCTGGGCAAGCCCGTCGCCCGCTGAAGCCCAGCCCGCCGCCCACCTTCCCCTGTTGTCCCAGACCCCGCCAGACCCCCCGGTGGCCGCGCCGATATCATCGCCTCCGATGGCGAATCCCGGCCCCCACAGCCCGCACGGTCATGACGATCCGGCCTCGCCGGACCATGCCGGTCTGGCCGTCGAGTTTCCGCCCCTGTCCATCGTCTCGCTCGACGACGATCCCGATTTCCGTCAGTACATCGCCGCCGTGCTCACTTCCGATGAAGGCGGCGGGCACGACGTCCGCACCGCCTCCACCCCTGAAGAGTTCTTCTCGCTGATCGAGTCGCGGATGCCCGAGCTGGTTCTGATGGACATGAAGATGGGCCGCGTTTCCGGCGAGGAAGTGCTCTCGGAGGTCCGCCGTCGCTGGCCCCGGCTGGCAGTGATCGTCGTCACCGGTTACCCCAGCATGGATTCCATGCGACAGACCTTCAAGCAGGACGTCTTCGACTACCTGGCCAAGCCCTTCTCGCTGGATGAACTGCGCAAGTGCATCCGCCAGGCCACCGCCAGCCTGGGGCTGGGCCGCCGCCCGCAGGACCGCCTGCGCTTGGAACTCGGCCGGCAGATCCGCGTCGCCCGCACCCAGCTGGGCTGGACCCTCAAGGACCTCTCCGACGCCTGCGGCATCTCCGTCTCCCAGTTGTCCTCCGTTGAACGCGGGGCCCATCTGCCCAGCGTCGAGTCCCTCGTCTCCATCGCCATCGCGCTGCGTCAGACCCCGTCCGCCTGGCTGGCGGCGGCCGGCCTGTAAGTCCTGCTCCTCCGCCCCATGCCCACCACCGGCTCTCAACCCGCCCCTCTCGCCAACGGCGCCGCCACCACCGCGATCTCGCGTCAGGCCGTGCTCTTCACCGCCTTCGAGCCGTCCGGCGATGACCACGCCGCCGTGGTGATCGCCGAACTCAAGCGCCGCTGGCCCAGCCTGCCCATCTTCGCTTGGGGCGGCCGCAAGATGGAGAAGGCCGGCGCCACTCTGGTGGAACGCACGGGCGACCAGGCCGTGATGGGTCTGCCCGGCATCGGCAAGATCCTTGAGCACGTGCGCATCAACCGCCGCATCGAGGAATGGCTCGATCACCACCGCATCGCCCTGCACATCCCGGTGGACTCGCCCGACGCCAACTTCCCCATCTGCGCCATGGCCAAACGCCGCGGCGCCAAGGTCATGCACCTGGTCGCCCCGCAACTGTGGGCCTGGCGCGAGGGCCGCATCAAGAAGCTCCGCCGCCTGACCGACCTGGTCTGCTGCCTGCTGCCGTTTGAGGAGCAGTGGTTCATCAGCCGGGGTGTGCGGGCGGCCTTCGTCGGCCATCCGCTGTTCGATGTCCCGCTCGATGTCGCCTCGCTCGATGCCCGCGCCGCCGCCTTCGGCTCCGGCCAGCCCAAACTGGCCCTCATGCCCGGCTCGCGTCCGGCCGAGATCCGCCGCTCGGTGCCCCCCCTGCTCGACGCCTTCGCCCGCCTGAAGGCGGACTATCCGAACATCCGGGGCATCATGCCCGTCACCCGCGCCGCCGTCGAGGACGACGTCCGCGTCATGGCCCGCGAGCTGGGCGGCTGGCCCGAAGGCCTCACCGTGGTCGTCGGCGAGACCGACACCGCCGTCCGCTGGTGCGATTGCGCTCTGGTCGCCAGCGGCACCGTCACGCTGCAGGTCGCCCGCCAGCGCAAGCCCATGGTCACCTTCTACCGCTTCGGCCGCTCCCTGCAACTGCCCTACTGGCTCTTCGGCCGGTTGATGTTCACCACCAAGATGTTCACGCTGCCCAACGTCATCGCCGGCAAGCGCATCGTGCCCGAACTGGTGCCCCACTTCGGCGATGGCGAGCCGCTGGCCCTGGGCGTGCACCGCATCCTCCGCCAGCCCGGCCTGGCCGACCAGCAGCGTCAGGCGCTCGATGAAGTCTGTCGCAAGTTCGAGGGTGTGTCGGCCGCCTCCCGCGCCGCCGACGAGATCGAACGCATGCTCGGCCTTGTGCCCGCCGCCGGCGCTGCAGCGCCACCCGCGGCCCCCGCCGTCTCGCGCTAGTCGGCCCGCCTCACCGCCGCTTCGCTTAACTGCCCACCGGGTGCCAACTGGTCTTCACTTCCACTGTCCGCTCGATCCACGCCAGCCCCTGGCAGCGGGCGTGGTCATGCCAGTCCAGCCCGCCACGGGCATCCACCACGCTCACCCGCTTGAGGTTCTCAGCCGCCCCGCCCCGCAGCGTCGCCGCCTGCTCGGCCGTCAGCCCCGCCGCCACCACCGCGTCCACATCGCGGTGCCCGGCCACCACCGGCCCCAGTTCATCCACCAGCCCGCTGATCAGGTTCACCACCCCGCCCGGCAGGTCGCTGGTGGCGCACGCTTCGCCCAGCACGCTCACCACGGCCGCGTTCGACGGTGAGATCAGCACGCACGCGTTGCCGGCGCACACCGCCGGGGCCAGCAGGCTCACCGCGCCCAGCAACGCCGCCTGGGCCGGGGCCACCACCGCCACCACGCCCACCGGCTCGGGCACCGAGATGTTCCAGTACGGGCCCGCCACCGGGTTCTGCCCGCCCAGCACCGAGGCAAACTTGTCCGTCCACCCCGCGTAGTGCACCACGCGGTCCACCGCCGCCGCCACCTCCGCGTTCGCCGCCGCCGCACTCGCCCCGCCCCACATCAGCGTCTGCGCGAACTCCGCCCGCTTGCCCTCGATCATCTCCGCCAGCCGGTACAGCACCTGCCCCCGGTTGTACGCCGTCGCCCCCGCCCACCCCGGCTGCGCCTTGCGGGCCGCCACCACCGCGTCGCGAAGATCCTTCCGGCTCCCGCGGCAGCCATACGCCACCGTCTGCCCGCTGGCGTCGGTGATCGGCAGTGTCCGCCCGCTCTCGCTGCGGGGGAAGGCCCCGCCCACGTACAGCTTGTAGGTCTTGTGCACCGGCAGGCGATCGCTCATGGCGGCAGTTTATGGGCCCGCCACCACCCCGGCGCGCTGCGTCCCGGCCGCGTCGGTCAACCCCCCAGCCGCGCCGCCCATCGCGCCCACACCATCATCGCCAGCAGCACATACACCCGCTGGCCGTGCTCAGCCCGGCCTTCCAGGTGGTCGGCCACCAGCCGCCGGGCCGCGGGCACGCTCAGCCCCACGCCCAGCCACGCCGGGCCGAACGGCTCGCTGCTGTGCAGGTGGTCCAGCAGCAGCGTTCGCAGCCCGCCAAAGTCCTCGCGAAACCACCGGCCGATGGGGATGCCGAACCCGCGCTTGGGCTGGGCCAGCACCTCCGCCGGCAGCCGCCTCGCCGCCACCTGCCGCAGCAACCCCTTGCGTCGCCCCCAGGGCATCAGCGATCCCAGCGGCTCGCGCAGGCACGCCGCCATCAGGTCCCGCCCCAGCAGCGGGGCCCGCACCTCCAGCGCCACCGCCATCGAAGCGGTGTCCGCTTTGACCAGGAGGTCCGGGCCGAGGTGGTTGAAGAAGTCGTCGGTCAACGCGTCGCGCATCCCGGTCTGTGCCGCCGGCCGCCGCCCCAGCAGGTCAGCCGCCTGCTCGGCGTTGAACACCGCGCGAAGTTCCGCCGTGCCCAGCGTGTTGGCCGCCCGCAGCCGCCCCAGCCGCTCGCCCGCCTTGGCCGTGCGCCGGTGCCGCAGCAGCCATGCCGGCAGTTCCGGGGGCAGGCTCGCCAGCGACTCGCCGAGCGAGCCGTTGCTCAGTTGCATCCACCGCGCCGCCACGTGCCGGTCGTACCCGCCGAACAGTTCATCGCCCCCGTCGCCGCTGAGCGCCACGCCCACGTGCTCCCGCACCGCCCGGCTCAGCCACGCCGTGGGCAGCAGCGAACTGTCCCCCAGCGGGTGCCCCAACTGCTCGATCAGCGCCACCATGTCTTGCGCCGCCGATCCGCGGCAGTCCAGCACGCGGTGCTCGCTGCCCACGTGCGCTGCGGTCAGGGCCGCGATGGCCGATTCATCGTGCCCGCCCAGCGCATCCGCCCCCGGCATCCGCACCGTGAACGTCCGCAGCCGCCCGGCCCCGGCCTCCTGCAGCGCCGCCTGCGCGTGCCAGGCGATCAGCCCCGAGTCCACCCCGCCGGAGAGAAAGCACCCCACCGGCACGTCCGCATCCAGCCGCAGCCGCACGGCGTCGGCGATCATTCCGTCGACCGTGTCGGCATCCAACCACGCCTCGGTGGCACGCTCCAAAGGCAGCCCGCTCCTCGCCAGCGCGTCGTGCCCGCTCAGCCCGCTCTCCAGGCAGTCCACGCTGCCCCGGCCCGGCCAACTCCGGCAGCCGGAGCCTGTGCTCTCAGCCGCACCGAACCGCAGCCACCGCTCGGTCTGCTCGGCGGTCATCGTCGGCCGCTTGCCCAGCATGGCCAGCACGCTCAGCACCGCCGCCGCCGTGCTGGCGAACACCAGCACCCGCCCGCCGTGTGCGTCCGTCGCCGCCGCCTCGCCCACGTACAGCGGTTTCTCGTGCGCCCGGTCCCGTGTCAGCCACACCCGGCCGGCGCGTTCCCCGACTCCGCCCTGCCAGATCGCCGCCGCCCACATGCCGTCCAGCCGCCCGCCCAGCCCCGTGCCCCACGCCCGCCAGCCCCGCAGCAGCACCTCGGTGTCGCTGTGATCGCTGACAAACCCGGCCCCGCCCCGGCACAATTCCGCCCGCAAGGCCCGGTGGTTGGCGATGTGCCCGTTGAACACCACCGCCGTGGCTCCGCCGCGCGCGTGGTGGCGATCGACCATCGGCTGCCGCCCCCCCGCGGGGTCGATGATCGCCAGCCGCCGGTGCACCAGCGCCACATCGGCCACCGTGCCGTCGCGCCGCACCGCCCGGTCGCGGAACACCCCGTACCCATCCGGGCCCCGGTGGGCGATCGCTCGATCCAGCACCTCCAGCCAGCGCTGCGGCACCAGCGCCTCGCCCGGCGGCAGCGTGCCCTCGCCCCCGCGTGGTGTGGTCAGCCGCAGAATGCCGGCGATGCCGCACATGCCCGCTCAGCCCTGCCCGCCGGTTGAGGCGGCCGAGCCCCGGTGGGTGGTCGGTCCGTTCGTGCCCGATCCATCCGCGTCCGGCCGGTCGGTTTCCAGATGGCTCAGCCCCTGATCAGTCACGCCGTCGGCCGCTGTGAAGGCGTCGTCTTCCGCCAGGTCCATCGCCCCGTTCGGCGGCATGGTCACCGCAGCGGGCAAGGCCGCGGTGGCCGGGGCCGTCGTCGCCGAACCGGCGACCGCCGCCGGAAGGTTGTTGGCCTGCCGCCGCTGGCGGGCCTCTTCCCACTCCTCCAGCACCTGGCGGTCGGTCTTCAGCAGCCAGGCGGTGTGGATCAGCCGCGTGATGATGATCGCCGTGCCATAACTGACCACCGCTGCGGTGAACGGCACCAGCCCGGCCGGCACCGGCAGAAACGGATAGGTCATCATCGCCCAGTGCCCGCCCACGGCCACCAGATAAAACAGCGGCGACAGGCACAGCCGCTGCAGTTGGATGATGGTCGCATCCTTGACGAACGACCGCTCGGCGGCGGCCGTGCCAACGCCCGCTCCGTTGGCGGCCGTGGTGGCCAGCGGGGCCCGGCCGGGTTCAGGCGTGCCCGGGGCCGGGCGGGTGGCCGCCGCAACGGGGCCGGTCCTGGGCTGGCCGTGGTCCTTGTGCAGGTGCGTAGCCGCCGCGACATCCTTGATGATCGACACCCCCGTCGGCGGGGCCGCGTCGATCACCGAGTCGGCCCGGTCAATCAGCAGCCGCGAACGCTTCCACCGCCGGGGCCAGTGGTTGGCCAGCCAGTGCAGCCCCACGGCGATCACCAGGTCAAACAGCCAGTCGCTGGCGAGCATGATGAACGCCAGCACCTTCTCGTTGTTCACCCCCAGCAGGTGGGCCAGTTGCGTCGTCAGCGCTGCCAGCGACATCGCCATCACCGCCGCAACGGTGATGTTCACGTTGATGTTCACGATCCGCTTGGCGTATTGGTCGCGAAGCCAGAGCAGCATCCGTCGCGATGTTAGCGTCTACCCATGCCCGGCCGCCTCGGCCAGCCGGGCCCGGCTCAGGCCCACGGCCGTTTCGCTGGCATCTCCCCCGATGGCCCGCCGCCCCTCCTGCACCGCCGCCACCAGCGTGGTTCCCGATCCGCACACCGGGTCCAGCACCAGCCCGCCCGGCGGGCAGCAGGCCCGAATCAGCATCCGCAGCAGCGCCAGCGGCTTCTGGGTCGGATAACCCGTCCGCTCCTGGGCCATGTTGTTCAGGCTCGGCACCTCCAGCACGTCGGTCGCCTTCTTGCTCCGGCCCGCCAGCCGCCGACTGGTGGCCGCCACCCGCGGGGCCTCGAAGTAGCACCGCTCCGGGTCCAGCGAGTAGTACAGAATGTCATCGTGCTTGCGGGCAAACCGCCGGGGCGACGACCCGCCCAGCCCATACGCCCACACCAGATGGTTGACAAAGCCGCGCTCGCCCAGCAGGTCATCCAGCAGCACCCGCACGCGGTGGCTGGTCCGCCAGTCCACGTGAATCAGCACGCTGGCGGCCGGCCGCAGTTTGGGCAGCGTCGCCGTCAGCCGCTCGCCCAGCCAGTCCACGAACGCTGCGGTTGAGGCGAAGGTGTCAGCAAACTCAGCGACAGTGGGGGGGCTCTCGCGTTCGCCGGCGGACTTGGTCGACCGTCCCGCCCGCCGCCCCGCGTTCGGCGGGGTGCGGTGCGTCCGCCCGGTGTTGAACGGCGGATCGGCGTACAGCAGATCCACGCTGCCGTCGGGCACGTGCCGGGCCAGCAGGTCCAGCCACTCGGCGTGGTGCACCTGCGCTCCGGTCTGGCGATCAGCGCTCGCATCCGCCCGCGTCCGCATCGGCCCAGCGTAGCCGATGAGCGGTGAAGTCCTCTTGCCGCTCGGCCGTTGCGTCATGAAAAGCACACGGCCCCGCGGGTGGTTCCCGCAGGGCCGCAAGAGGGGTCATCGGTCCTCCGCCGCCCATGCGGCGGCGCACGGTCACTTGGCCGTCACCGGGGCCCGGCCCACCGAGTAGTGGGCGAAGCCGTGCTCCTTCATCGTCGCCGGGCGATACAGGTTCCGCCCGTCGAAGATCACCTTGCCCTTGAGCACCGAGGCCAGCTTCTCCCAGTTGGGGGACTTGAACTCGTCCCAGTCGGTGCACACCACCAGCGCGTCGGCGCCCTTGGCGGCCTCGTACATGTCCTCGGAGATGGTGAACGCCGAGCCCAGTTCCTTGCGGGCGTTCTCGTTAGCCACCGGGTCAAAGGCGCGGATCTCGGCGCCGTAGCCCTTGGCCTTGCGCATCAGCGTGATCGCCGGCGCCTCGCGGATGTCGTCGGTGCGGGGCTTGAAGGCGATGCCCCAGAACGCCAGCGTCTTGCCCGAGAGCCCGCCGGCCATGTCCTTGCCGCCGAAGTGCTTCATGATCTTGGCGAAGAAGCGGTCGCGCTGGGCCTGGTTCAACTCGTGCACCGCCTTGTTCACCGGCGTGGGCACGCCCCGCGTCTCGCCCATCATGATGCACGCCAGCGTGTCCTTCGGGAAGCACGAGCCGCCGTACCCCAGCCCCGGATACAGGAACTGGTTGCCGATGCGCCGGTCGGCGCACATGCCCTCGCGGACTTTGGCCACGTCGGCCCCATAGGCCTCGCACAGGTTGGCCATCTCGTTGATGAACGAGATCTTGCAGGCCAGCATGGCGTTGCTGGCGTACTTGACCATCTCCGCCGACAGCACGTCCATGATGTAGATCGGGTGCCCGTTCCGCACGAACGGGTCGTACAGATCGCGCATCACCTGCCCGGCGCGATCGTTCTCCACCCCGCACACCACGCGGTCGGGCTTGTTGAAGTCCTCGATCGCCGCGCCCTCCTTGAGGAACTCGGGGTTGTCGGCGACATCAAAGGGGATCTTCTCGCCCACCTTGGCCCGGATGCGGTCGCGCACGCGGAACGTCGTGCCCACCGGAACGGTGGACTTGACCACCACCACCTTGGGCTTCTGCGTCGGCCCCAGCTTGATCAGCACGTCGGCGATCGCGTCCGCGGCCGAGTCGATGTACTTCAGGTCCGTGTGGCCCTTCTCATCCGAAGGGGTGCCCACGCAGATGAAGATCATGTCCGCGTCCTTGTGCGCCTCCCACGCGTCGGTGGAGAACGTCAGCCGGCCGGCCTTGATGTTGTGCTCCAGCAGATCGTCAAGCCCCGGCTCGTAGATCGGGCTCTTGCCCTTGCGGAGCATCTCGATCTTCCGCGGGTCCACGTCAAGGCACACCACGTCGTTGCCGGTGTTCGCCAGACACACCCCGGTCACCAGTCCCACGTAGCCCGTTCCGACCATACTCAGACGCATGTGCTGTTTCCTTCCGGGGTCTGTTTGCAACTCTGCCCGACGCGACGCAACCCCACCCCCGCTTTCCGCCCCCGCTCCCCGCCCCGTCAATCGGCTGCCCCCGCCTGTCGTCCCAGCCCGCCCCCGCGCTCACCGCCCCGGCCGCCAAGGGGCCGATGGTAAGTGGGGCAAGCCGCCCGCGGCAGTATCGACCCCGGCCCCGTCCGCCTCCAGCCCTTGCCGTCAGGGGTGGCCGGGTTGGTCGGCTGGTGTCCGCCACCATCCCCCCAAATCCGTGCAGTAGCCGTGCTCGGCGTAACCACCGTCGGGTTCTCGGTCCTCGGTCTGCCCCGGTACACTCGACCCCGCATGAGCAAGCGCAAGCCCTCCCGTCCTGCCCTCACGCCCCGCCAGCGTGCCGCCAAACGTCTCCCGTCGGATGTGCTCTACGAGATCTCCGTGCAGGAGCCCGAGCCCGAACTGGACTTCCTCCAGCAGGTGTACCGCGAACGCAACGGTCGCCTGCCGCAACTGATCCGCGAGGATTTTTCCGGGTCCGCCTTCAACTCGGCCACATGGGTCGCCCGCCGGGCCGGCAATACAGCCATTGCCGTCGATCTGGACAAGCGGGCCCTGCTCACCCATTCCAAGCGGCACACCGCCAGCCTCACGCCCGAGCAGCGCACCAACCTGCGGCTGGTTCACGCCAACGTGCTCGACGAATCGCTGGTCAAAGCCGCCAAGTCTCAGGTCATCCTGGCGCTGAACTTCTCCTACTGGATCTTCCGCACCCGCGTCCAGCTGCTCGACTACTGCCGCAAGGCCCGCGCCGCCCTGCAGCCCGGGGGCGTGCTGATCATGGACTTCTTCGGCGGCTCTGATGCGCTGGTGGAACTGGAAGAGCGCAAGCGCCGCCCCGGCTTCACGTACGTCTGGGAGCAGCAGCGGTACAACCCCATCACCGGCGACTACCGCTGCGCCATCCACTTCGATTTCGCCGACGGCACCCGCCGCCGCAACTGCTTTGTCTACCCCTGGCGGCTGTGGACGATTCCCGAACTGCGCGACGTCCTCGCCGACGCCGGATTTGCCCGCACCGATGTGTATCTGGAGAAGGAGGACCGCAAGGGCAACGGCACCGGCAAGTGGGCCAGAACGCTCTCGGCGCCCGCCGACCGCTGCTTCCTGGCGTACCTGGTTTCCAACGGCTGATAGCCTGCCCCGGCCCTAAACTCCTGCCCCCATGCCTTCCGCCGCCGACACCCCCTCGCCGCCCTCCGTCGACGCCCTCTCCGGCATCCAGTCGTACGTCGCCCGAACCCTCCAGCGCGTTCAGGATCGTCTGGAGGCCCAGACCGCCAGCGATCTGCCCCCCGTGCAGCGACTGGTCCGGCATGTTGAGCGGTACCGCGGCAAGATGGTCCGGCCCACGCTGGCCGCCATCTGGGGCCTTGCGGCGCGGCCCGACGCCCCCTCGCTGAACCTCGAACGCCACGACGCTCCGGAGAACCTGGTCATCGTCGCCGCCGTCTGTGAGATGGTGCATCTGGCCACGCTGGTGCATGACGACGTCCTTGACGAGGCGGACACCCGCCGTCGCACCGCGACCGTCAACCGCCTGCACGGCAACGAGACCGCCGTCATCCTCGGCGACTACCTGCTCTCCTCGGCCTATCACCTGTGCTGCCAGACCGGCAGCACCGCCGCCGCTCTGGCCATCGGTGAAGTCGGCATGACGCTGTGCGCCGGCGAACTGCTTCAACTCCACCATCGCGAGGACTTCTCGCTCGACGAGCCGACGTACTTCGAGATCATCGACCGCAAAACCGCCAGCCTCATCGCCGTCGCCTGCCGTCTCGGCGCCGCCGCCGCCGGCTGCGATGATCCCGCCATGGCCGCCCGGGCCGACGCCTTCGGCCGCATGCTCGGCGTCGCGTTCCAGATTCAGGACGATCTGCTCGACCTCACCGGCGCCGAAGCCACCGTCGGCAAGTCTGTCGGCAAGGACGTGGAGAAGGGCAAGCTCACGCTCCCGCTCATCCACCACTTGGCCGCCGCCCCCGCCGCCCGACGCGGCGAGACCCTGGCCCTGCTGGCCGACACGGCCTTGCCCGCCATTCAGCGAACCGCGCAGCTGCGCGAGGCCATGTCCCTGACCGGATCGATCGACCATGCGCGCTCGGTCGCTGCGGGCCTCGTCTCCCGGGCCCGCGACCAACTGACCGACCTGCCCGACAGCCCCGCGCGAAGCACGCTGGCGCTGATGGCCGACGCCGTGGTCACCCGTTCATTCTGATCCCCCGCACTTTGCTTTTTCAGGAGTTCTGGTTTGAGTCAGCGCCCGTTGTCGGTCGCCATCGTCGGAGCCACCGGAGCCGTCGGCCGCGAGATGCTCGCCGTGCTGCAGCAGCGTCGCTTCCCCGTGGGCAAGCTCCGCCTGTTCGCCTCCGAGCGCTCCGCCGGTCAGACCCTGCGTGAGGGTGAACTCGGCGGCACGCTCCAGGTCGCCGCCCCCGGCTGCTTCGACGGCGTCGACGTCGCCCTGTTCTCCGCCGGTTCGCCGGTCTCCAAGCAGTGGTGCATCCCCGCCGCCGAGGCCGGGGCCGTGGTGGTCGACAACTCTTCCGCCTTCCGTATGGACTCGCGCGTTCCGCTGGTGGTGCCCGAGGTCAACCCCCACCTCGCCGCCGACCTTCGCGCCGCCCGTGCCGGCTCCGGTCCGGCTTCAACCCTCGGTCTGTTCGGCTCCCGCCGGGGCTGCCTGCTGGCCAACCCCAACTGCTCCACCATCATCATGCTGGTGGCCGTGCATCCGCTCATGGCCGCCTTCGGGGTCGAGCGGCTGGTGGTGTCCACCTATCAGGCCGCTTCTGGCGCCGGCGCCCAAGGCATGGCCGAGCTGCTCGAGCAGACCCGCGCCGTGGTTTCCGGCGGCGCCGCCGAGCCCAAGGTCTTCACCGAGCCCTACGCATTCAACCTCTTCAGCCACAACTCCGCCATGGATCCGCACCACGGCCTGAACGTCGAAGAAACCAAGATGATCCACGAGAGCCACAAGATCTGGGGCTCCACGTCCGTCCGCATCACCGCCACCTGCATCCGCGTCCCCGTCCTCCGGGCCCACTGCGAGTCGATCAACGTCACCCTCGCCCGTCCGGCCACGCTGAACCAGGTGCGGGCCGCCCTGCGGGCCGCCCCCGGTGTCCGCATCATCGATGACCGCGCCGCCAACGCCTTCCCGACCCCGCTCAAGGCCTCCGGCGGGGATGACGTCCTCGTCGGCCGCGTACGGGTCGATCCCAGCCAGTCCCCTGATGGTCTGAACACCGGTCCTGAGACCCCCGTTCGCGGGTTTGATCTGTTCATTGCCGGCGATCAGCTCCGCAAGGGCGCCGCCCAGAACGCCGTGCAACTGGCCGAGCTGGTGACAATTCCGGCCTGAGGCCGGACCCCCCGGCAGCACCAGCGCACGAACGGTGGTTGGGTTTCACCCGGCACATCGGCGGCCCCCGCTTGGCTACCCTCGGTCTGCCGGGGGCGGAGCCGCCGGCGAATGATGCGAACGCCCCGCATCGGCCGATACAACCTTGCGTTTCGGGCCCCGGTGCAACCACATGGACGAGTCTGCCGCCAACCCATCTCCATCCCCCGGCCCCGTTGACCGCCGCGATGTGCTGCGACTGGTCGGCCTGGCCGGTCTTGCCGGCCTGCTGGCCGGCTGCCAGAGCCAGTCGGCCATCCCCGATCCGGTCTGGCCCAACGACCTGCAGGTCACCCGGCCGCCCACTGCGCCGCCCATCCCGGTGCCGCCTCGGCCGATGCCCCAACCCGGCCCCGGCCCCGGTGCCGTGGTCACCGTGCCCGACGGGGTCATCCGCCGGCTGCAGTGGACGCGATCGGGCATCGCCCGCCCGCGCGACATCAACCCGCTCGGCCGCGTCTCCCGCATCACCGTCCACCACGAGGGCGTCACGCCGTTCTCCGCCACCGGGCAGGACATGGTCGCCGCCCGGCTGGAGCAGGTCCGCCGTGCCCACGTCAACGGCAACGGCTGGGCCGACATCGGCTACCACTACATCATCGACCCCGCCGGCAGAGTGTGGGAGGGTCGGTCCATCCGCTTTCAGGGCGCTCACGTCAGCGGGCAGAACGAAAACAACATCGGCGTGATGTGCCTGGGAAACTACGAGCTCCAGTCGCCCACCTCGCAGACCACCACCCGGCTGGATCGCCTGCTGGGCGACCTCATGCGGCAGTACCGCGTGCCGATCAACCGCGTGTTCACCCACCGCGAGCTGGACAAGACCGCCTGCCCGGGCGCCAGCCTGCAACGCTACATGAACACCACCCGCGCCCGGGGTGGCCGCTTGGCCATCGCCCTGGCCGATACCGATCTCGTGTCCACCCTCGCCTGATCGTCTGCCGCCGTCCCGCACGGCCCGCACGTCCCGCACGTCCCGCACGTCCCGCCTCCTCGGCCGGGACGGGTGTCATCGCCGGATCCGCCCCGACCGGCCCGGGCAAAGACAACCAGCACCCAGCCGGCGGCTCCGCAGCGCCCGGCGGTCGGCTCACATCAGGTCGGATCAGATCGAATCAGGGGATGTTGGTACTGGCCGGCGAGAACGTCCAATTGGAGAGCTTCTCGTCGAACTCATACCAGGCCTGCGTCACAGCGGTCGCGGCATTGGGGTCGGTCACCGAGTCGGTCAGGCGTTTGATGAACTGACGGTCGGAATCCTCGAACCAGGCGATGGTGTTGTCTACGCGGAAGACGTTGGCCCCCTCGCCATGGTTGAAGTCCGCCCGGGATGCCAACCCGTCGGAGATCAGCGCAGCGTTCGGCCTCATGACCGCAATCCGACGCAGATTCGACTGCCCCGCCACCGTGCCGCGGTACTGGTAGTTGCCGGTGATGGCCCCCGTCACGCCCGACCACTGATTGGCGAACGCGTCCAGTCGCGAGTTGCCCCGGTGAGCCGGGCAGTAGAACACGCCCGGGCCGTCAAGGTATCCGCGGGTGTACAGCAGGCCCAGCCCGTCCCATGAGTTCACGCCCTCGTCGGTCCGCAACTGCATCATCAGGTGCGGCTGCGGCGTGCCGCCGCCGCCCAGCTTGGCGGCGAACACGCTGTCGGGCAGGTGGTCGCGATAATCGTTGGAGAAGCCGAAGGTGGCGATGCCGATGTGGCGAAGGTTGTTGCTGCACACAACTTTGTACGTGATCTGCTTCACGCTCGCCAGGCTGGGCATCAGCAGGCTGATCAGGACGGCGATCACCGCCAGCGACACCAGCACATCAACGATGGAGAACGCCGCCCGGGCCCCCGTCGGCAGGCTCTTGGCGTTGCGAGCCCCCCAAACCCGAGAATACTGGCCACCCGCACCCGTCCCGGGCCTTTGCACAGCGCTACCGGTATGCCGGCTTCTGACGCTCACCGCGGGCGATCTCCTGATCATCGCTGACCGGAACTGCTCCCCACATGCTACTTCAAAAAAGACGACCATGCAACCACTCAAGTGAGATGTTGCTCGCAGAATCTCCCACTTGCCTATTCGGATGCCTATCAAAGCACAAACAGGCTGCATGCGGCCCCCGATCGACGGGAGATGCCGCACTCCTGCCCGGGTATTCACCCAGCCTCCCTGCTTTTGCCCAAACCCCGCCTTGCCCGCATCCTTTTTTCGAGTAGGCTCGTATAGCGTGTTCAACGCCGGGCGGGTGTCTTGCCCGGTGGGCCTTCTTTCGTGGGAAACCGTCCAATGCCGGCCTCGCCCGAGGAACAGGCTGCAGACTTGGCCCTGATGCGGGCGGTGGCTGACGGTTCGCCCGAAGCAGTCGCGCGGCTGTACGACCGCTTCAACGCGCTGGTTTTTCAGATGGCGTACCACTCTCTGCCAACCCGCGAAGACGCCACCGACGCGGTGCAGGAGATCTTCGTGCGCCTCTGGCGGACCGCCAGCCGCTACGACCCCGAGCGTGCCGCCCTGGTGACCTGGGTCATGCTCATCTCGCGCCGCTACATCGTCGACCGTCTCCGCCGCCTGCGCGTATCCACCCGCGTGTCCTCTCTGGATGAGAAGCTCACCGTCTCGGAACCTGTCGCCCGCCGCATCCGAGGGTCGGGTCCGCCGGTAGAGGGAGAGGGCCAGATGGACACAGCCGAACGTTTCACCGACCTCCGCCGCCGGATCGACCAACTGCCGGATCTTCAGCGGACGGTGGTCACGAGAGCATATCTGCAGGGTCGAACCCTGCGCGAGATTCACGAAGAGCTCCAGACACCACTGGGGACCATCAAATCAGCCCTCAGCCGCGCTCTGGTGCGGTTGCGTGAGGATCCACGAGCGGGGGAAGGACGGGTCGCATGAACAACTTCGAGCAGCTTTTCCAGAACGCAGCCTTGGACGCCGCCGGCATCCTCGATGGTCCGGAACTTGACGTCTTCGAGCGCGACTTCCTCGCAGCGTCCCCCGCCGTTCGTGCGCAGTTGCGAGAACTGCAGGACCGCATCGTGCAGTTGCATCTGGCCGCCGGCCAGCCTGTCGCTGCACCGGCGTCCTGTCGAGACGGCACCCTGCTGCGCATCGGCTCGGAAATGGCCCGCGACGCCGCACAGCACGCTCAGGCCGCCAGCCAGAAGGATGTCGTCGCCGTCATTCGCACCGTCTCGGCTCCGGCGTCCTCCGTTCCGGTGATTCCCGGGCTGGCCGGGCCTGAGGCCGTGCATTCCGGCCCTTGGGGCCGCGTGCACGGGGCCTGGCGGGCCGGAGCCATCGGCTCCATGGCCGCCATGGTCGTCTTCGGCGTCGTCTTTGCCCGCATGCTGGTCAACTTCCAGCAGGTCGAAAGCTCCCTGAACTCCACTGCCGCCAGCAGTTACCTGGCCAAGTTCTCTTCCGGCGTCGACAATCTGCTGCTCGACAGCCGCACCTCCGTGATCCAGTTCCAGACCGCTGCCGATCCCACCGCCAAGGCCCTGGTCCTCCACCACCCCGAGACCCAGGCCCTGCATCTGCTCGCCCGCGACATCAAGCCCGGCGCCACCACCACGCTGGCCTTGGTCGTCTGGGACGGCGCCAAGGCCGGTCCGGTGATCCAGCAGTTCCCCGCCTCGGCCACCACCATCTCCCAGGCCGTGCCCCAAGTCAGCCTTGATCGCGAGTCGCAACTCGCCATCATCGATGTCGCCGATCCGGCCAAGCCTCTGCTGGTCAGCCGCCCGGTCGCCTCCGGCATCGCCCTCTCCGCCGTCGCCGAGTTCCTTGACTGATCCCGGCCTCCGGCCCACGTCTGCTCGCCCGGCCATCCGCTTGTTCGCCAGGCCCGCAGCTCCAGTCGCTGCGGGATTATCATGTCGGGCCGGGCTCATCCGCTCCGCTCGGCCCCGCGGGCCTCTGTCCCCGCCTCACATCCCGCGCAGCGGGCCCACCGGGCTGAGCCGCCCGTCACGCCATGCCGGGAACGTCGCCCGCCACCCGCGGATCGCCGTCTGGTCCAGCTCCACCGACAACACGGCCGCCCCGCTTCCCAGTTCGCCCAGCAGTTCGCCCTTGGCGTCATACGCCGCCGTGCCTCCGTCGTACACCAGCGTCGGGTCGCGTCCGGCCCGGTTCAGGCACAGCACCACCGCCTGGTTTTCAATCGCCCGTGCCCGCGCCAGCGTGTGCCGGTGCATCTGTCGCACCGACGGCCAGTTGGCGCTCACCGCGAACACCTCGGCCCCCCGCATCAGCCCCAGACGAAACACCTCCGGGAACCGCAGGTCATAGCAGATCGCCGGGCACACCCGCACGCCCGTTCCGTCAACGCCCGCCGCCGGCAGGTCGTAGCACACCACCCGCTCCCCGCCCGAAAAGTGCTCGCTCTCCTTGCCGAACGAGAACGGGTGCACCTTGTGGTACTCCACCAGCACCGCCCCGTCAGGCCCGATCACCGGTGCCGCGTTGCGGCCGCGCCCGTCCGGGCCGATCACCGTTCTCGCCCCCTGCACCACGCACCCCAGCCTCCGGGCCAGCCCGCACAGATACTCCAATGTCGCCCCGTCGGTATCCGCCGTGCGCGAGAGGTTGAAGGAAAACCCGGTGTCGAACATCTCGGGAACCAGCACCAGATCACCCGGTCGCACGGCGACCCCCGCCAGCAACGCATCCACCTGCTTGAAGTTGGCCGCCCGGTCCTCCCACACCGTGTCCGACTGCACCAAGTGGGCCCGCCGCGGCGGCTGCCCGCCGCCGGATGAGTCTGGCGCGAGCAGTGGGGGGGAGGACAGCGGGCGGTGATGAATCATGGTGCGCAAGGGTTGGCCGGCCCCGGGCCGCCGTCCGGTCCCCCCGCCAACTGCACCCCCGCCAGCCACCCACCACATCCGCCCCATGTCCGCCCACCCCAGTACACTCCCGGACGTGACGTACGCTTCCCCGGCCGTTTCTTGGCACGTGGTTCGGCTTTCTCCGCTCCAACCTGTGCACCGTTGCTCCGCTGTTCCCAGCGACGCCCGGAGCGTCCCCATGTCCACCCTCAGCCCACTCTCGTCCCAGCCCGCTGCCCAGTCCTGCGCCCACCCCCCGGCCCGCCGCATGCTGCTGGCCAGCCAAAGCCCGCGCCGCCGCGAACTGCTCTCCAGCGCCGGCGTTGTCTTTGAAGTGCAGGAGCCCGGCATCGACGACGCCGAGCTCCGCCCCGGCCCGACCGTCAACGCCGAGCAGTTCGCCGCCTCCCTGGCCCTGCTCAAGGCCCAGAGCGCCTGGCGGCGGCACGCCCGCCACTCCGCCCAGCCTGCAACGCTGGTCGTCGGCGCCGACACCATCGTCGTCAAAGACGGCCGCATGATCGGCAAGCCGCTCGACGCCGCCGACGCTGTTCGCATCATCCGCCTGCTCCAAGGCGGCTCGCACCAGGTGGTCACCGGTGTCGCCCTGCTCGACACCGTCACCGGCTCCCGCGACGTGTTCGTGGACAAAGCCCGCGTCGCCCTCGGCCCGCTCACCGCCGCCCAGATCGACGACTACGTCGCCTCCGGCCAATGGCAGGGCAAGGCCGGCGGCTACAACCTCTTTGAACGCCAGACCGCCGGCTGGCCCATCACCGTTCAGGGCGACCAGACCGCCGTCGTCGGCCTGCCCATGCAAAAGCTGCTGCCGCGTCTGGCCCGCTACGGCCTGCAGCCCGCTGGCCCCACCTCGCCGCTCTCAACCCCGCCCGCCCCGGTCACCCCCGCCGCCTGACCCGGCCCCCGTGGCCTTCTCGCCCGCACGCCCCATCCATCTTGCCCGGCTTGCCCGCCGCCCCGGGCCTTTCCGGCCCCCGCCCTTGCCCGCCGCCCCGCCGTCGGGCATGCTGTCGGTGCAACCGCCGCCCGGTTGCGTCCGCATGGACAAGCGGCGGCCGTCCGCCTCCGACACCTCGCCCCTCGCCCCCCGCCCGCCACCATTGCCCATGCAAGACACGATGGCCCATCCCTGGCTGGTCCTGCCCCTCACCGCCGTGGTCATGCTGCTGACCATCTGGCACGTGCTGGCCATCCAGCGCACCGCCATGCCCGCCAGCCGCCGCCGCATCCGCACCGCCTCCGGCCTGCTGATGCTGCTGCTCTTCGCCGCCCTGACCTTCGCCCTCGCCGGCGCCCCCATCTCTGAACGCCGTCTGTTTGTGCTCTCCTGGCTCGCCGTGCTCGGCCTGGTCATGCTCGTGCTCATGCTCGCCGCCATGGACATGGCCAACACCGTCCGCCTCTCGGGCCGCCTGCGTCGCCAACTCACCACCCAGGCCGCCGAGGACCTCGCCGCCGAGGTCGCCTTCCGCCGCCGCGCCGCCGAAATCCTCGCCCCCACCGCCGCATCCGGCCCCTCATCCACAGCGCCAGACAAGCCCCAGGTGGTCATCCCGGCCTCGCGCACGCCCGCCGAGCGCCGCTAAGCAGCCATCGGCGATCCGCCGCTGGCCGCGCCCGCGTCGCCCGTCCCCCCAACCATGCCGGCGTGAGTCGCCCGCTCCATTCTGCCCGCCGTCTGCTCGGCCCGCTGCTGGAGCCGTTCTACCGCTTTGAAGTCAGCCGCCGCAACGCCCGCTACGACACCGGTCGGGGCGTCACCCGCCTGCCGTGCCCGGTCATCTCCATCGGCAACCTCACCACCGGCGGCACCGGCAAGACGCCCATGGTCGCCTGGTGCGTCCGCACCCTCGCCGCCGCCGGGCACCGCCCCGCCATCGCCATGCGGGGCTACCGCGCCGACGCCTCCGGCCGCTCCGACGAGGCCGACGAATACCGCGCCGCCCTGGCCGACCTGTTTCCTGCCGCCCGCCCGCCCGGCGTGCCCATCGTCGCCCAGCCCAACCGCCTCGCCGGGCTCCTCGCCCTGTTCGCCTCCTCGCCCACACCGCCCGTCTCGGTGGTGCTGCTCGACGACGGCTTCCAGCACCGCCGCCTGCATCGCGATCTGGATCTCGTCCTGCTCGACGCCACGGTGGACCCCACCACCGAACGCCTGCTCCCCACCGGCGATCTCCGCGAACCCGTCGAGTCCCTCGCCCGCGCCGGCGGGCTGATCCTCACCCACGCCGAGCGGCTGCCCCCCGGTCAGACCCCCGCATGGTTCCCCGCTCTGGGCCGCCCGCCGCTGGCCATCACCGAGCACACCTGGGCCGACCTGCTCGACGCCTCCGGCACGCCCCACCCGGTTGACGCCCTGACCGGCCGCCGAATCCTCGCTGTCTGCGGCATCGGCAACCCCACTCCCTTTCTGGACCGCTGCACACAGGCCGCCGGCCCCAACGGGCAGGTCACCCCCTGCCCGCTCCCCGATCACGACCCGTTCGCCCCCGCCACCGTCGGGCGTCTGGAGCGTCTGTTCGCCGAGCACCACTGCGACGCCCTGCTGACCACCGGCAAGGACTGGACCAAACTCGCCTCCCGCTGGCCCGCCGCCCTTCCCGCCTTCCGGGCCCGCCTGATCCTCCGCTTCCGCAGCGGCCAGGCCGACCTCCGCGACCGTCTGCTGGCTGCGGCCGGCCCGGCCCCAAACAGCCTCCGGCCGGAATGACCATCCTCACCCCAACTGCTCCCGACCTTCCTGCCTGCCCCTAGTCTTCGCCCATGACGGCTTTGAACGCGATTGCCCACACCAACCAGCGCCTCACCGGGGCCATCCGGCGGGGCGTTCGCATCGCCGGATGCGGCTCGGCTCTGCCCACCGGAACCCTGACCAACGCCGATCTGGCCACCATCGTGCAGACCAGCGACGAGTGGATCCAGCAGCGCACCGGCATCCGCGAACGCCGCGTCTGCGACTGGTCCAAGGGCGAGAGCAACCTCACCCTCTGCACCGACGCCCTCGCCCGCGCCCTGGCCGACGCCGGCATGAAGGCGGCCGACCTGGACCTGATCATCTGCGGCACCATCACCCAGGACATGCGTTGCCCCTCCACCGCCTGCCTGGTCGCCGCCCGCCTGGGGGCGGGCACCACCGCCGCGTGGGATCTGGGCGCCGCCTGCTGCGGGTTTGTCTACTCGCTGAACGTCGCCCATGACCTGATCAAGATCGGCACCCACCGGGCCATCGGCGTCATCGGGGCCGACACCGTCTCTTCGCTGATCGACTACTCCAACCGCAATGTCTGCATCCTCTTTGGCGACGCTGCCGGAGCGGTGGTCCTGACCGGCACCGACGACGCGGCCAAGGGCCTGATCGCCCAGGTGAACAAGGCCGACGGCGCCGGCTGGCCCGACCTGTACATGCCCGGCGTGGATTCGGAGATCCCCGAGACCGCCGACCGGGGCGTGCACCGTGTCGGCTGTCTGCAGATGAACGGCCGCGAGGTCTACAAGTTCGCCGTCGGCACCTTCCAGGAACTCATCGCCGAGACCCTGCAGAAGGCCGGCATGACCGCCGACCAGATCGACATGTTCGTCTGCCACCAGTCCAACGCCCGCATTCTGGAAGCCGCCCGCGAGCGCTTCGGCATCCCGCAGGACAAGCTCTACGTGAACATCGACCGCATCGGCAACACCTCGGCCGGCTCGGTGCCGCTGTGCTTTGACGAACTGGTCAAGGCCGGCCGTATCAAGCCCGGCATGGTGGTCATGTTCCTGGCCTTCGGCGCCGGGGTCACCTGGTCCAGCAGCCTCTGGCAGATCTGACCCGGCCCCAGCCCGCCGGCCCATCCGCCCACCGGGTGGCTGCCCCCCTCTCCGCCGCCCGTTTCCATCCCGGCTTGCGACCCGGTTTCCGACCCTGTTCGGGCCCCGTCCGCCCGCCGGTTTTGCTATGCTTCGCCGATGAGCAAGGTGATCCTCTGTCCCGGTCAAGGCGCCCAGGCCGTCGGCATGGCCAAGGCGTGGTGCGCTGCCTCCGCCGAAGCCCGCGCCGTCTTTGCCGAGGCCGACGCCGCCCTCGCCGGCACCCTCCCCGGCGGGGCCACCCTCAGCAGCCTTTGCTTCGACGGCCCGGCTGACCTGCTCAACCGCACCGACGTCTCCCAGCCGGCCATCTACACCGCCTCGATCGCCTGCTGGCGGGCCCTGCTTGCCTCCTGGTCGTGCACCTCGGCCAAAGAAGCCGCCGTGGTTGCCGCCGCCGGGCTCTCCCTGGGCGAGTACACCGCCCTGCACATCGCCGGCTCGGTCAGCTTCGCCGACGGCCTGCGTCTGGTCGCCCTGCGGGGCCAGGCCATGCAGAAGGCCGCCGAGGCCGTGCCCTCGGGCATGGTCGCCCTCATCGGCGGCGACGAAGCCCAGGCGAACGCCGTGTGCGCTGCCGCCGCCCAGGGCGAGGTGCTGGTGTGCGCCAACTTCAACGCCCCCGGCCAGATCGTCCTCTCCGGCTCCAAGTCCGCCTGCGAGCGAGCCGTGACCGAGGCCGGCAAGATCGGCCTGCGGGCCACCGCCCTGGCCGTCGCCGGAGCCTTCCACTCCCCGATCATGGCCCCGGCCGCCCAGCAACTCGGCGAGGCCCTGGCCCGCACCGCCATCTCCGCCCCGCAGTGCACCGTCTACGCCAACGTCACCGCCCAGCCGCATCCGGCAGGGGCCGACGCGCCGGCGGTCATCCGTGCCCGCCTGGTGGAGCAGTTGACCAGCCCGGTCCGCTGGGCCGAGTCCTGCGCCGCCATGGCCAAGGCCCTGCCCTCCGCCGAGTACCACGAACTGGCCCCCGGCAAGACCCTCATGGGCCTGTACCGCCGTATCGACAAGGCCGTTCGCGTGAACACCCACGACGAGCCGGCCGCCTGACGCCCGCCTCCCGTTCGCTCACCCCCCTCTGACCTTCGAGGTTGACCGCATGCCCGCTCCCCTGCTCATCCGCGTTCTCAAGTCCGCCCTCACCGTGGGCGTCATGGCCACCGCGCTGGCCGGCTGCTCCCGCAAGCCCCCGCCCGCGCCGCCGCCGCCCCCGCCGCCCCCGCCGCCGCCCCCGCCGGTGGTGCAGATGGACACCATCATCCAGGAGGTCAAGGCCGACCCCCGCGTCTCCGCCGGCGGCGCCGTCGAGATCACCGACGAGTCCTTCGCCCGCGCCGCCATCAAGTTCGCCGACGCGCTGGCCCGGGGAGACTCCAACACCTTCGGCTCCATGCTCACCCGCCGCAGCCAGGACGCCCTCGCCCAGATCACCGTCTCCGGCGACTGGGCCACCTCCACCAAGGGCATCGAGGCCGTCCGCATCGTCTACGCCGCCGCCCCGACCACCCTCTCGGCCCTGGAGCGTGACGCCGCCGTCAAGCAGATCGAAGGCGAGAACACCAAGCGAGCCGCCACCCTGGTCAACGAGTACCTCCAGGCCGGCTGGACCCCCGAAGAGTCCAAGGTCCGCGCCGACCGCGACATCGCCGCCATGGCCGAGCAGCTCGAGCGCCTCCGCAACGACAAGACCGGCGACGCCGGCCTGGGCGGCACCCGCCCCGAGAAGGTCCTGCTCATCGCCGTGCAGGACGCCACCGGGGCCTACTTGCTGGGCTGGTCCGCCGGCCGCGCCGGCGACGCCTGGCAGTTCAACTCCGCCTCCGCCCTGCCCATGACCCGCTCCCGCGCTCAGGACTGGGACAACGTCGGCATGATCGGCTTCTCGCTGGCCACCGGCGACGTCGCCCTGCCCGAGCCGCCCAAGGCCGGCGACGGCAAGGACGGCAAGGACGGGAAAGAGGGCAAGGACGGCAAGGAAGCCCCCTCCGGCGGCGGTGGTGGTGGCGGCGGGGGTGGCGCCGGCACCAGCGGCTGAACGCCGCCCCGTATCCCACAGCACCCCTGATTCACGCCCGCTCTGATTCCTTCGCAACGTTCAAGCTCGTCCGCTCCGTTCTTCCGCAGCAAAGGTCCTCCCCTTGTCCACCGCCCCCGTTCGTGTTGCCTTCGTCACCGGCGCCAGCAGAGGCATCGGCCGCGCCGTCGCCCTGCGTCTGGCCAAAGACGGCCGCCACGTCGTGCTCTGCGCCCGTTCCGCCGGCCCGCTGAACGAGCTCAAGGCCCAGATCGAGGCCTCCGGCGGCAAGGCCTCGGTGGCCACCGCCGACGTTTCAGACTCCGCCTCGATCACCGCCGCCCTCGAAGGCGTGATCAAGCAGCACGACCGCCTGGACATCCTGGTCAACAACGCCGGCATCACCAAGGACGGCCTGATCCTCCGCATGAGCGACGAGGACTGGAACACGGTCATCACCACCAACCTCACCTCGGCCTTTGTCGCCTGCCGCGTCGCCGCCCGGGCGATGATGCGGGGCCGCTTCGGCCGCATCGTCAACGTCGCCAGCACCTCCGGCATCGTCGGCAACGCCGGCCAGGCCAACTACGCCGCCGCCAAGGCCGGCCTGGTCGGCCTGACCAAGACCATCGCCCGCGAGCTGGGCAGCAAGGGCGTGACCGCCAACGTGGTGGCCCCGGGCTGGATCGAGACCGACATGACCGCCAACCTCGGCGACGACATCAAGAACGGCGTGCTCTCGATGACCGCCGTCCGCCGCCTGGGCACGCCCGACGACATCGCCGCCGCCATCGCCTACGTGACCAGCGACGAGGCCGGCTTCCTCACCGGCCAGACGCTGGTGGTCGACGGCGGCATGACCATGACGTCGTAAGCGGCCCTTCGGCCGCTTGTGGGCGAGGCCGTCCAGTCTGCCGCCAAGGCCTGTTGCCGCCGGGCCCGGCGGCGCCGTCAGTCCATGAACGTGTCCGGCCGAACCTTGAACTTCGCAGCCAGGGCCTTGAGGTGATCGACCGTCAACGCCCGTTCCCCCTTGAGGATCTTGGATCCCATGCTGGCGTGCACGCCCAGCAGGCGGGCGAGCGCTGAGGCGTTCATGCCATGCTGCTCCAGCAGGTGCCGGAGCATCTCGATGCCGCTCAGCCCATCGATCGCGTGGTGCCTCGCCTCATAAGCCTCGACCAACTGCACCAGCGTTTCGAGGTAACTCTCCTGACCCTTGGTCAGCCGTGGGACAGCCATCAGCCGGTCGATCATCTCCAGGGTGTTCTCGTGGTGCGCGTCGTCGGCGATGGCCTGCGGCGGCAGAAGGTGCACCAGATCCTCGAACTTGCCGGGCAGTTTGGCGTTGGACTCGTGCTTGATTGCCGGCATGGTCTTGCTCCTTCCACGCGCCCCGGTCGTACTCCGCATGGCCGAGTACGGCCCGGACGTTGACCAACTGGTAGTCATACCGAATCCGGGCGATGAGCCGGTACTTGTTCCCGGCGATGTTGAAGACAGTCAGTGTCTCACCACGGCTGGTCTGTACGCCGTCCGCGTGCGGAAAGGTCGCCCGCGCGTCTCGCAGGCTCGTCCACTGGGCCCGCAGCGCGGCCCTGTACCACGCCCGAAGCGGCCGTTCCGCATCGGGATGCACCTCCCAGAAGTCGCGCAGGTGCTTGAGGCTGATCACCCGCATGTAGACATTTTGTCACATGTCGGTCCGTCTGTCAAGCGGATTGAGACAAAAAGTCTCTATCGGTCGCCCCGAAGGCCCGTTCGCCCCCTCACTCCGCTTCCATCTCGATCCGGTCCACCACCTCCAGCCCCGCCGGCCGTTCCCCCGCCTCCAGCGATTCAAACGTCGTCAGGATCGCCGGCAGCCCGAACACCTCGCCGATCACCTTCAGCCTGTCCGTCTCCTCATCCGGCACCTCGCCGCCCACCGCCTCGCCGTTGATCATCCGCCCCGCCAGCAGCGTCCGCAGCCGGGCCACGCCCGCCTCGCCCACCAGGTCGGCGAACTTCTCCGGCTTGCCCACCGCCGCCATGGCAAAATCATCCGCCTCGCCGAAGTAGTCCGGCGCCGAGTTGAAACTGTCCACCAGGTTCGCCCCCCGCAGGTAGAAGTACATCAGCACGCTGCTGTCGTGCACCCACAGCAGCAGGGCGTGCTGAGCCTTGAACTTCTGGGCCAGTTCCACCAGGTCAATCGCCTCCACCGTGTCGGCGCTCGGGTAGATCGACAACCAGCCCCCCCGCGGCCCTGCCCCCGCATGCGTGTAGAACGCGGCACCCTCTTCCTCGGCCGCCCCGCGCAGCGCCTTGGCGATCTGCTGCCCATTCCCCCCTTTGACGTGCATCGAGAACACATCCATGCCCATGTGCGTCGCTCCAGTGCCTGCCGGCTGTCAGCCAACCCCCACACCCCGCCCCCGCCCACGCTTTGCCCGTTGAACACTCACACCCGCGGCGAGTTGCTCTCCATCGTCCGCAACGCCTCGCCGTACAGCTCCCGCAGCGGCTCGATCTCCTCGGCCACAAACCGCTCGGTCTGCTCCACGCTCCGCCCCACATACTTCATCGGGTCCAGCACGCCCTCCCAGTCCAGTTCGGCCGCCAGCGGCCCGCCCCGCGCCGTGCTCCAGAAGTGCTTGTCGGCCTTCAGGCGGTCCAGCAGGTCGTTCTCCTGCCCCTCCTGCTTGACGCGCAGCCCCGCCGCCTGCGCATGGGCGCGAATGTGCTCGTGATACGCCTGGCGGTCCCCACCCAGTTTCACGCACGCCATCAGGATGTTCTCGGTGGCCATGAACGGCAACTCGGCCATCAGGTTCTTGCG
>JAJTDF010000094.1 GCA_021294835.1 Planctomycetaceae bacterium | reverse complement strand
CGTGATGGCCCAAGGTTGGGATCCGTCCGACCGCTTTGTGAGTTGGTGAACTTGCGTGTCAGAAACTCTGCGCGGCCCGCCGAGCATTCCTCGGCGGGCCGCGTATGTCTGGCGGCGGCTTCGGTGCGGATGTCCGGATGCAAGTGAACCGCTTAGCCCACGTCGGCCAGGCCCAGCCACTTGCCGTGGGCCTTGAGCAGCCTGCGTCGCAGGATGGAATCCTCGTGGCGGGCCAGTCTCGGGCTGGTCTCGGCCCAGGCGAAGGCGTCGCGCCGGGCCATGGCCAGCAGGTCCAGGTCCTTGACCAGGTCGGCGACCTTGAACGGGGGCATGCCCGACTGCCGCACGCCCACCAGATCGCCGAACCCGCGGATCTCCAGGTCCTTCTCGGCCAGGGTGAAGCCGTCCTTCACCTTGGCCATGACCTTCAGCCGCTCGGCCGCCTGATCGGTGACCGGGTCGCCGATGAGCACGCAGGCCGAGGACTTGCTGCCCCGGCCCACGCGGCCCCGCAACTGGTGCAACTGGGCTAGGCCGAAGCGCTCCGCGTCCTCAACGACGATGATGGTGGCGTTGGGCACGTCGACGCCGACTTCGATGACGGTGGTGGCCACCAGCAGATCGATATGGTGGCGGCGAAAACTGTCCATCACGGCATCGCGATCGGCTGCGCTCATGCGGCCGTGAACCGCGGCCAGCCGGTAACCCTGCAGTGGTCCGGCCTGCAGTTCAGCGAGCACCTGGTTGACGCTGCGGAGCGGCCGGGCCGGACGGGCGGCCTCCGCGGTGGCGGTGGCGGCGGGGTCAGTGGGGGCATCCAGCGGATCGGCGAAGTCGGCGGAGAACAGATCTGCCTCCTGGTCGATGGCCGGGACCACCACGTACGCCTGCTCGCGCTTGTCCAGCCGCTGGCGGACAAACTGGTAGACCTCGTCACGCCGATCGGGCGGCAGCACGCGGGTGGAGATGGGCTTGCGGCCCGGGGGCAGGGCGCGAATGGTCGAGACATCCAGATCCCCCAGCAGCGTCATGCCCAGCGTGCGGGGGATCGGTGTGGCGGTCATCACCAGCAGGTGCGGCGCGTGGGCCTCGGCCTTCTGGCGGAGCAGGGCCCGCTGGTGAACGCCGAAGCGGTGCTGCTCGTCAATGACCGCCAGGGCCAGCGACTTGAAGGCGACGCCTTCAGAGAGCAGCGCGTGGGTGCCAATGGCCAGGTGCACTGTGCCGTCGGCCAGCCCGGCGTGCACGGCGGCCTTGTGCGCCGGGGCGATCGCGCCGGTGAGCAGTTCGATGCGGACCGACGAGCCGGAGAGCATCGAGGTGATGCTCTGGGCGTGCTGCTCGGCGAGCAGTTCGGTGGGGGCCATGAGCGCCGCCTGGTGTCCGGCGGCCACTGCCAGCAGCATGGCGTAGAGCGCCACGGCGGTCTTGCCGGAGCCGACGTCGCCCTGAATGAGCCGGTTGGCCGGGAGCGGCTGAGCGAGGTCGGCGGCGATCTCATCGACCACGGCGGACTGATCGTCGGTGAGTGTGAACTTCAGCCGCGAACGGATGGCCCGATCCAGCGCCGGCGTGCGGGGCAGGGCGATGGCCGGTGAACCGCTTCGACGCTCGGCCCGCTTGAGGGCGACGCCGAGTTGCAGCAGGAACAACTCGTCATACGCCAGCCGCCGCCGGGCCTGGGCCGCCTCCAGTTCGTTCATCGGCCGGTGCATCAGCCGGTATGCGGTGGAGAGTTCCAGCAGTTCATGCGTGCGGCGGAAGGGCTCGGGGAAGTGGTCGATGATCTGCGGGAGCGCTGGATCAAGGATGGCCTGCACGCAGCGTTCGATCTCCCACGAAGCGATGGCCTCGCACGCCGAATATACCGGCCGCAGTTGCTCCTGCCGGCGAATCGGCTGGGCCGCCGCCTGCTCAGGGGCCAGGACGGTGAGCTTGGGGTTGGTCAGTTGCAGGCGGCCGCCGAAGCGGCGGGCCTTGCCCTCCACCAGCACCCGCGTGCCGGGGTGCACCTTCTCACGCATGTACGGCTGGTTGAACCACACCAGATCAAGCCGTCCGGTGTCGTCCTCCAGCGCTGCCTCCACCCGCTTCTTGCCGATCAGCACCACGCGGCTGGCGGTGATGGTGCCCCGCACCGCGATGTTGGACCCGGCGGCCAATTGGTCGATGGGGCTCTCGGCCTCAAGCCGTTCGTGCCGCGAGGGCAGGTGGGCCAGCAACTGGCCGACGTTTCGCAGGCCCATGGTCGCCAGCGCCTTGGCGCGGCCCGGGGTGATGCCCTTGATCTCGCCCAGGGGCGTGGTGAGCGTGAGCGGGGCCGGAGGGGGGACAGCGGGGGCAGGGGGGGTGCGGGGGGTAGGGGGGGTGGGAGGGATGGGAGGAATGGGAGGGGTGGTGAATGGCGGCGGCGAGGGCGGGGCGGTTGGCCCGCCGGTTGGCCCGCCGGCTGGCCCGCGGCCTTCGGTGGCTGCCGCGGGCTTGGGGGCCCGCGGGGTGGCCGGGGGAGAGGCGGCGGCGGAAGCGGGGCGCGGGTTGGGCCGGTCGGCGGGCATGGGCTCAGGTGGATGTGTCGGGCGGCGGGCCGGCCCGCTCGGCCTGGGTCTGCGGGTCGATGTCGCGCAGATAGGCCCAGGAGTAGATGCCGGTGTTGTGCCCGTCGGAGAAGGTGATCCGCAGGGCGTAGTTGCCCACCAGTTCAGCGTTCACCGCGGTGAGCGGCACGCTGGAGGCGGGACCGGCGGGCAGGATGGCCAGCGGGTTCTTCTGCATCTGCTGGCGGAGTTCCTTGGCGTCGGCCGAGGGGGACATTTTGCGGAGGTAGGCGATGGAGTAGTACGAGGTGGTCCCGTCGGCCCACTGGATGGTCAGACCCCGGTCCTTCTTCAGATCAAGCTTGTCGGGCGGCGGTTCCATGACGGCGAACGCTACGCTGGTCGCATGACTTCGCCCGCTGCAAACGAGAAGGCTGCCCACAAGGGCACCGCCCACTTCGCCGACCGCCTGGCGGTGGCGATTGACCGTTGCGGAAGCCCGGTGTGTGTGGGGCTTGACCCGGTCGCCACCCGCCTGCCGGCCGACCTGACTGGTGAGGCCCCGGTGGACGGGCTGCGGATCTTCAGCATGGGGGTCATCGAGGCGGTCGCCGGCGTGGCCCCGGCGGTCAAGATCCAGGCGGCCTGCTTCGAGCGGTACGGAGCGGAAGGGGTGGAAACGCTCGAGGAAGTGGCGGCGGCAGCACGGCTGGCCGGGCTGGTGGTGGTGCTGGACGCCAAGCGGGGCGACATTGGCGTGACCGCTGAGCACTACGCCCAGGCGGCCTTCGGAGCGGCGACGGCCGACGCCGACGCCCTGACCGTCAACGCCTACCTCGGCACCGACACGTTGGAACCCTACCTCGCCCTGGCCGGCAGCGGCAGCGGCGGCGGCCGGGGCATCTTCGTGCTGGTGCGGACCAGCAACCCCGGCTCTGATGGGGTGCAAGGCGTGCGGCTGGCCGACGGCCGGACAGTGGCGGAGATGATGGCCGACCATGTGGCAGCGGTGGGCGGAAAGCACGTCGGCCAGCGGGGGCTGAGCGCGGTGGGCGCGGTGGTGGGGGCGACCAAGCCGCAGGACGGCCCGGCCCTCCGCAGCCGCATGCCGAATCAGATCTTCCTGGTGCCCGGCTATGGGGCTCAGGGCGGCACGGCCGACGACGTGCGGGGCATGCTTCGCAGCGAGCGTCGCAGTTGGGGCGATGCCGGCGTGCTGGTGACCGCCAGCCGTTCGGTCATCTACGCTTGGGAGGGGAAAGCCGGCAGTTCCTGGGAGGCAGATGTGCGGGCGGCGGCGGAGAAACTGGCCAAGGACATCGCCGCCATCGGATAAGCCCGTTCTGGTGCGTCCGGCGGCGTGCCGTGTGCGAATTCTGTGGCACGCTGCCAGTGGCCCGACTCGGCCGGGCGACGGTGGTGATGCGCCCGTTCGTAGGCAGTTTTGCGGACGTTCGCTGGGTGGGCACCACCCGGGCAGCAGGCTCTGACGGGAGGGGAGGCGGGGGGGAGGTGGGTGGTCGGCAGCAGCAACTGCAAGGAGCGACTCAATATGCCGCAGATGCACCGGTGGAGCATGAGCCTGGCGGCAGTGGTTCTGGCGGCGGCGGGGGCGGACGGCCAAGTGCAGACGGCTGGCACATTTGGGCCGGCCTATGCCGGGCCCGAACCGGTGGTGATGCTCTCCAAGCAGGTCGGGGTGGCCATCCCCGGCGATCTGCCCCGGGTCGACCTGGGGGTATTCGATCTAACCCCGCTCCTTGCGGAGGATCAGGCGGCTGCTGATGCGGGCGGCCCCAAGCCGCTGCGTTATGGCGTGGGGCGGGCAACGCGAGTGAGCGGTGACGACGGCCTGTGGATGGCTCTCCCGGCTGAGCGGGGCGGCGGGTGGCTGTGGGCGGTCGAGGTGCGGTCGCCCGGTGCCACCGGCCTGCGGCTGCGGCTGTCGGAGATGAACTTGCTGGCGGGCGCCGAGGTGGTGTGCGTGGCGCCGGGCCGCGAGGGCGAGGCGGTGGGGCCCTACACCGGGCGGGGCATCGGCGAGGCCGGGCAGATGTACACCGGCACAACGTGGGGAGACGTGGTGCGGGTGGAGGTGCGTCTGCCCGATGGCGGCCCCGTGAGCCTTGGTTTGGTGATCGACGAGGTGCAGCACCTCTACCGCTTCCCGGCCGGGCTGCCCGATGATCCGCCGGTGGCCGAGGTGGGCACCTGCCACAACGACGTAACGTGCTACCCGGCGTGGGCGAACACACGCCAGGCATCCGCGGGCATCGGCTTTGTCAGCTCCAGCAACTCGCTGTTCTGCTCGGGCACGATGATCAACTCGCAGGCGAGCGACCAGACGCCCTACTGGCTGACGGCCAACCACTGCCTGAGCACCAGCGCCTCGGCGCAATCGGCGGAGATCTATTGGTTCTACCAGACCGCTTCGTGCAACGGGGCAACGCCAAACATCGCTTCGGCACCTCGATCGTCAGTGACCGAGTTGGTCATGACCAACTCCGCCTCCGATGTGACGCTGGTGCTCATCCGCGGCGCACTGCCCGCCGGCGTGTTCTGGGCGGGCTTCAACACCGCAACGCCCGCCAGCGGCACGGCCGTGACGGGGATCCATCACCCCGACGGCAGTTGGAAGCGGCTGAGCACAGCGACCATCGGCGGCACGCCCACCGGATACGACTCCACGACCCACATCCGTGCCAACTGGAACAGCGGGGTGACCGAGCCCGGATCATCCGGCTCGGGCCTGTTCCGCAGCGACACGCAGCAGATCGTGGGGCAGTTGCACGGCGGGCCCAGCGCCTGCGGCGCCAGCACGGGCAACCTCTGGGACGCCTACGGGGCTTTCGCCAGCAGTTGGTCGGTCAACGCCAGCCTTCGCACGGCCCTAGCCGGCGGCAGCGACGACACGCTTTCGCCCAACGCCACCTGTGCTACGGCCAGGCTGCTGGGCGGAGTCGGCAGCAACTCGTGGACGGGTCTGATTGTCAAGAGCACCGCCGAGGACTGGTACCGCGCCAGCGTGCCGGCCGGAGGCACGCTCACCGTCAACCTCTCGGGGATCACCAACGCGTACGGCAATGTGGACATGTCACTGTTCACCGCCTGTGGCGCCGCCACCCCGGCGGTCACCTCCATCAGCACCGGCGCCACCGAGCAGGTGGTGTGGACCAACGCCGGTGCCGCGGCCGCCGACGTGTTCGTGCGTGTGTTTCTCGCCAGTTCGGTGCGGAACACCTACAACCTCGCCTACACCCTGACCGCCGCCCCGGTCGGCCCTGCGAACAACGCCTGCGCCAACGCGACGGTCGTTCCCGCCGCGGGCGGGGCCCTCAGCGGCACCACCGTCGGCTCGACCAATGACGGCTCGGCCTCCTGCGGCACCAGTGCCACCAGCCCCGACGTGTGGTTCGTCTGGACGGCCCCCAGCGCCGGCACGATGACGGTCAACACCTGCGGTTCGGCCTTCGACACGGTGCTCTCCCTGCACACCGTCTGCCCGGGTACGGCGGGCAATCAGGTCCTCGCCACCACCTGCAACGACGACGCGGGAGCCGGCCAGGGCCCGTGCGGTGGGGCCAACGTGCTGCAGTCGTTCCTCTCCGTCGCCGTCACCGGCGGGACCAGTTACCGCATCCGGCTGGCCGGCTACAACGGCGCCACCGGGGCGTACACGCTCAACGTGGGCTTCGTGCCCTCCACGCCGGCCAACGACGAGTGCGCCGGGGCCGTCGTCATCGGCACTAGCGCGACCGGCTTCAACACCTCCGCGGCGACCGACAACGGCGCCACCGACGCCACCTGTCTGTTCTTCGGCACCAGCCTGATCACCAAGGACCTGTGGTACCGCTACACCGCCCCCTCCGGCGGCACGCTGAGCGTCACCACCTGCGGCAGCGCCTTTGACACCCGTCTGGCGGTCTACGCCGCCTGTCCGACCTCTGGCGCCGCCTCGCTGGTGTGCAGCGATGACAGCACGGTGTGCGGGTCGGGCTCGCTGCAGTCGGCCGTCTCGTTGCCGGTGACGGCCGGAGCGGGGTACTGGCTGCGGGTCGGCGGGTACAACGGCGCCGCCGGAGCCGGCACACTGAACGTCACCTTCACGCCCGGCGGCCCGGCCGCCTGCAGCGTCGCCGACGTGGTCGGCATCGGCGGGCAGCCCCCGGCCGACGGCCAGTTGACCGGCGACGACTTCAACGCCTTCATCGGGGCCTTCGCCGCCGGCGACCTCTTGGCCGACATCACCAGCATCGGCGGGCCGCCCAACAGCCCGGACGGGGCCATCACCGGTGACGATTTCAACGCGTTCATCGCGGCCTTTGCGGCCGGGTGCCCATAGGCTCGGCCGGATATGCAAAAAATATGCTTCCTGCCGGCAGCCGACACGGGTGGTCATGTCCGAGAATGATCGAGCATGCCCCGGCGATGCAATGCCGGTCAGGGGCCATGCGTTGAGCGGAGTGGGTAATCGTGACTATGGGCCGTTCACAGCCGCCAAGTGGGTTCACCGGCGTTTCCGCTGCGGAGGTGTCGGTGCGGGCGGATCAGGACGGCGAGGACGCCCCTGAGGGTCAACCGGCGGAGCTTTCAGCGATGCTGGAAGCTGCGACTAAGGGCGACCAGGGGGCCTGGCGGTGGCTCGTGGGGGCATATGGCCGGCGGCTGTTTGCACTGGCCAAGTCCAGGGTGGGGCGGGCGGATCTGGCGGAGGAGATCACGCAGTCAGTGCTGGTGACGGTTTCGACGAAGCTGATGGGGGGCGAGTATGCGGAGCAGGGCCGGTTTGAGCCCTGGCTGTTTCGGGTCGCGGTGAACCGGATCCGCGACGAGGTTCGGCGGCTCAAGCGGCACGCTGAGGCGACCGAGCCAGAGGTTCTGGAAGGGGTGGAGGCGGGGCGGGGAGCGGGCGGGCCGGGGGCTGGCCTGGGCGGAGGGGGTGGAGCGGATCGTGGCGAGGTGCTTGCGTTGCGGGCAGCGCTCGCCGGACTGGGGGAGGCGGATCGGGAGGTGATTGCGCTGCGGCACCATGCGGGTCTGTCATTCGCGCAAATGGCGGAGATGCTGGGCGAGCCGCTGGGAACGCTGCTGGCTCGGCACCATCGGGCCTTGCGGAAACTCAAAGCGGCCATGGCCGGTGCGGACGGACGAGGCGACAGCGGGGCGGGAGGAGCAGGGGATTCAGACGACGGAGATGACCTATGAAAACCACACACACCACGCATGAGCATGACGGCTTGCCGGAGGACGTTCGCTCGGTGGCGACGCGGCTGGACGCGTTGGCGCGGACGGAGCGGACCGGGCCGGACGCCGGGTTTGAGGACCGGCTGCTCGCTGGGCTCTCAATCCAAGGGAGTGCCGGTCTGAAGCTGGTCGGCGGGGCGCCCGTTTCCGGCGAGCGGCCCCGCGCGGTGCTGACGCTCAGACGATGGGCCGCCGTCGCCGCTGCAGTGGCGGCGCTGGCGGGTGGGGCGGTGGCTCTACAGAGCCTGATTCGGCCGACGGGCGGCGGCATGGGGCCGGTGGCGATCATTGAGCCGTCCTCGGCAAGCACCTTCGATTCGGTGCTGGAATCGCTGGCGCTGCTTGATGACCAGACATCCCTCTCCGGGGACGTGCAGTCGCTGGCCAGCGAGGCCGACTCGCTCAGCTCGGCGATCGGTCAGCAGTGGGACGCGGGGATGTGGTCAACCGACACGGGCTTCGGCTCGTGAGGGGACGAACGATGAACAGCATGATTCGGCACTCGGCGGTGATGACGGTGTGTGCGGCCCTGCTGGCCATGGCCGGTGGGGTCTGGGCTCAGCCCGAGCGTTCGGGCGAGGCGGGCATGTCCGCCGATCCCGCACGGCAGACCGAACAGGACGATCGACCGGTTCGCGCTCGGGGCGAGCGTCCGCCGCTGGACGGCACGGCGCTGCGGCAGTGGCTGCAGCGCGGCCTGGAACGCTCGCGAGGCACCGCCGAGCGACTGGAGAAGGCCATCGCCGATCTGGACGCGGGCAAGTCGCCGCGGGAGGTCGTCGAACTTCTGGACCGCACGGCCGAGCGAGGTTCGTTGCTGGCTCCGCTGCTGGGGCCTGGCGGGCTTGGCGGCGGTCCGGGCGGTCGCGACCTGGACGGTGCCGGTCCGGCGGACGGGTTGTTCGGAGGCCAGACAGGCGGTCCGCCCCGGCCGCTGAGCCCCGATGAACGGGCGGCGGTTCGGTCGGCGCTCGCCGATCTGGTTCCGGACGTCGCTCGGCAACTGGAGGAGTTCGCCAAGCGTGAACCCCGGGGAGCCGAGCGTTTGCTCAACTCGCTGGCCGGTCGCCTGCGCGGAGCTGGCGAGTTGCGCGAGCGCGATCCGGAATTGTTCGAACTTCATCGTGAGGAGATCCGCAACTTCTTCGACGTGGTGCGACTGACCCGCGAAGTGATCGATGCGCGGCGTGAGGGCGAGCAGGGGGCCGAACGGCTGGCGTCGCTCCGCGAACAGGTCGGGCAGGTGGTGGCCCGTCAGTTCGATGCCCGTCTGAAGATGCAGGCTCGTCAGGTGGATGATCTGCACAGGCGGGCCGAGGGGCTGCGCAAGGAGATCGACAAGCTCCGCGAGCGTCGCGATCAGGTGATCGCCGAGCGGACCGAGGCCATCTTCCGTGACGCCGAACGCGGCGCCCGAGGGCCCGAAGGCCGGCCCGGGCGTGAACGGGGCGACCGCCCGGAGCGCGGCAAGGGCGGTGGCGGAGGCCCGGACGGCGGCGGGCCGGCCGGCAGCGAGACCCAGCCGAAGTAGCCCGGGTCGGTCCGCGGTGCAGGCGTGCCGCGCTACAGTCAGCCAATGAGCACTCAGCCTGTTTCTTCGACCAATTCGGGCGTTCCGGCCGGATCTCCCGCCGCTTCCGCCCCCGCGCCGGGCCCCGGTGGGTTCAAGGCCACCATCACCATCGACGACTTCCTGAAACTCGATCTTCGGGTGGCCAGGGTTCTCGCTGCCGAGCCTCACCCCAAGGCGGACAAACTGCTCAAGCTCAAACTCGACGATGGCTCGGGTACGCCCCGGCAGATCTGCGCCGGCATCCGCGAGCACTACACCGCCGAGCAGATGGTCGGCAGGTCGATCATCATCGTCGCCAACCTGGCCCCGCGCGAACTGCGGGGCGAAGTGTCCCAGGGAATGTTGCTGGCCGCCAGCAACGCCCCCAAGGGCGATGCGAATGTGGTCCGCAAGGTCATTGTGCTGCGGCCCGATGTGGACATCGAGCCCGGCTCGATCGTGTCGTAACCGCATCTGGTGTACATCACAAAGCTGATCTCGTCAGACGCCGTTTGAGCGGATGCTCGGCCAACCGCCTCCGGCCACGCGTCCGACACCGGCGGCGCGAGCCTATGACTTGCCACCATGTCGGCCACTGCTTGGAACACCGCGGTGATCGTGAGCACGGGCGATGAGATCGCTCTGGGTCAGTTGCAGGACACCAACGGCCGGGCCATCGCTCAGGCGCTGGTGGCGTGCGGCATCTCGCCCGTCGGGCATGTCGCCGTGCCTGATGATCTGGGCCGGTTGGTGGCCCTGCTCCGCAGGCTCGTTGAGGGCGGCGGTGAGACGATCCAGTCGCCCGATCTGGTCATCATGACCGGCGGACTTGGCCCGACTGACGGCGACCTGACGCGGGCTGCGCTGGCGGCGTTGCTCGGTGAGCCGCTGATGGAAGATGCCGCGGCGAGATCGGCGCTGGAGGCCTTGTTGGCCCGACGCAACCGCTCGGTGACCGAACGCCAACTTCGCCAGGCCCAGCGGCCGGCCTCGGCCGTCTGCCTGCCCAACCACTTCGGCACCGCGCCGGGCCTGCGGGTGGATGTTCCCCGCCCGGTTTCAGCCGGCGGCGGGGTGATGACCGTGTTTGCGCTCCCCGGCCCGCCGGGTGAGATGCGGCCCATGCTGGAGGCCAGCGTGCTGCCGGAGGTGCGCTCGCGGAGCGCCTCGGCGGTGCTGACGCGGCTGCTGCATGTCGTGGGCGTGCCCGAGGCTGAGTGCGTCAGCCGGTTGAACGCTGCGGTTCCCGGCATCACATCGCGAGACCGCATGCCGCTGCTGGGGATCACGGCTTCCGGCGGCGTCCTGACGCTTCGGCAGCGGTGGGAGGGTGCCCGGGAGCAGGAGGCCAGTGGACGCGCCATGATGGATGCTGACCGTGCTGCCGTGCTGCGGGAGTTGGGCGTGAGCGTATTCGGGGAGGATGACACGGATCTGGCCGCGGCGGTGTTGGAGCGGCTGCGGCGGGCGGGCGGTGCACAGACGGCTGGACGGGCATCGCTGCTGGCCGTGGCCGAGAGTTGCACCGGCGGCGGGTTGGGCGAGATGCTCAGTGCTGTGCCCGGCGCGTCAGGCGTGTTTGCTGGCGGGGTCATCGCCTACAGCAACGCCGTGAAGATCGCGCTGCTGGGCGTGCCCGAGCGACTGATCGCCGAGCACGGGGCGGTGAGCTGCCCGGTGGCGGCGGCGATGGCCAGCGGCGTGGTGGAGCGGGTGGCGGTGGCGGGCGCCGGGGCGGACGGCGGCCAAGTTGGGACGGTTCACGGGCTGGCCATCACCGGTGTGGCCGGACCCGGCGGCGGGAGCGTTGCCAAGCCCGTGGGCACGGTGTGCGTGGCCCACGCCTGCCGGCCAGCCCGCGGCGGCGTGGCTGAACTGGATGTCCGCCGGTTCTTGTTCACCGGCGGTCGGGCGGATGTCCGCGAACGGGCGGCCCGCACGGCCCTGATGATGCTGCACTTCGCCTTGGCTGAAGGGATGAACGCAGCCCGGTGTCGAACGCTGCTCTGGGAAGTGGGGCGGTGGGAGGGCCGAACCGCCGAACCGGCCGATGGCCGAACCACGGACGGCGGCAGTGGGAGCCCCGCCCCCGGCCAGGATCGCCCCTCGACCGGGCCCGCGGTCTAGTGGCTGGGCGACCAAAGCCACCGCCGCCCACCTCCGTCAAGCAGGGCCCCGCTGGCCGCAACCGGGCCCTGCCAGGGCCCCGGTTGAGCCCCAACCGGGCCGCACCCAGATTCCACCCGGGTGGCACCCCCGGCCCCGAGGGGGTACCATCTTGCCAAGCCGCGGGCGTAGTTCAGCGGTAGAACGTCAGCTTCCCAAGCTGAATGTCGGGAGTTCGATCCTCCTCGCCCGCTTTCCGGTTCGAACGCCTGCCGCCGATGTCACACGTTGACAGCGGCGGCCTTTCGTTGACCATCCCCGCACATGTCGTGAGTTCCGGCGACGGATGCGGGGACGGCCAGATTGGGGCCCAAGGCCGGACGATCGCTGGGAACGACCGAAAGTCGACCATCGCTCGTACACACAAGTGCAAGCCGATG
>JAJTDF010000022.1 GCA_021294835.1 Planctomycetaceae bacterium | reverse complement strand
ACGAGGGCGGCGCGGGTGCGGGGCATGGCGGGGGTCCGGGGGATGGGGGGGCCGGGGGATGGGGGGGGCCGGGGGATGGGCCGGTGGGGTCGGGTGCACACACGAGAACGGGAAGGGGAAGGGGGGCCGCGGCGGGTGTCCGAGAAGTGCTGGACAGGGGTCGGGGCGGGGTTGATTGCCGTATCGTGCCACAGAATCAGGGTTTGTGCAAGGGGTGAGCGGGTTTGGTGGGGTTTTCGGCGGAGTGCTGGAGGGATGCGGGCCGGGGCCGTGGCTGGGTGAGCGGCGGCTTTGCCACGGTTTGTTGGGGGGGATGTGTGTGGATAAGTGGGGGTGGGCGGGGGGTGGGTGCGGCTGGGCGTGGGCGCGGAGGGGGCGCGGGGGCTGAGTGGTTGGTTGGTGTACGGTGAATGTGGCCGATGGGGTTCGGGTTTGTGTGGAAAATGTTTGGGTTGGGGCGGTGTGTACACGGGGGCGGCCAGGGTGCGGCTGTGTGCGGGATGAATCTTCGTGTTTGTGCGGAGGGATTGGTGCGCAGGGGGGGCGGTTGTGGTATCTTCAAGGGCAACAGGATGGAGGGCGTTGCGGATGGGCGGATGGGCGTTTTCAACTCCTGATGAGCCGAGTGCGTGGGGGTGCGTGGATGCATCTCCGGGGCTGTGGCCGCCGCGGCTGTCACCGGTCGCCGTCTTCGTTCCGCTGCCCCGGCCGGCAGACCCCGCCTTCGTCTCGCTGTTCACTTGCGCTGGTGCCGAGTCGCTGCGTGGTGATCGCCCGCGCGGCGCAGTCGGAGCCGTGTCCAGTGAAGCAAGGCCAGCCTCACGAAGGGCCCCATGAGCAAAGGTGCATCCATCGTCCTGTGGTCGGTGATCCTGCTGGTGGCGGGAGTTGTGGTTGTGGGCGTGCTCTTCCCCGTACGGGCAAGAACGTTCAGCCCGCAGATAGATGTCAACATGGAGTGGAGCATGGAGGCCGAAACCATGGTTTCGAGTATTGCCACGCCGCTGTACCAGTACGGCAACGGGCGGCCCCAGTATCCGGAGAATCTGGCCGATTTCGTGTCGGCCGCTGCAGCCCAGGACGCGCAGCTGGCTCGCAGTCTGCGGCCCACCACGCGAGCCATCAGGGCTGTTCACCCGGCGGCGGCGGAGTCATGGAAACTGATCGGCGGTGTGCTGGTCAGGCGGTCGATGAAGGGCATGAGGCATCACGACGTCATCGCCATCGCCGTGCCGTTGTCCGAGCTCGTGAACCCTCCTGTGGTCTATTTGACCTGCGATCTCCAATCGCACACGGTCGACCCATCTGAGCCAACTGAGCAGGCCGGGCTGTTCCAGGAGTCCATCGGAGGGCTGACGCTGTGGGATTGATGGCGGCTGGCCAACCAATGGGCGTGCGGTGGGGTGGCCGCTTCCGGCGGGGGGCGGTGGGGCGCTGGGGGCCGCGGGGGTGGTGCGCGGGGGCGGGTGGGTGGCGGAGACTGGCAGGGCACGGCGAGGTGGATGGCGGGGCGGGGCTTGCCCGGGGGTGCATGGAAGATGATCGCATCGGCGGTGGTGCCCCGGCTGGCCAATGGCCCATGGTGCTCGTTTTGGTGCACATGTGTGCGGATAATGGTCGCATTGACGCAGGCTTGGTGGAGCCGCCGGCGGAGTATCGCGACAGTGGGCGTGTTGGCCGGAGAGAAGGAGTGTGAGCGTGAAAAGGCGCCGCGAGTCGTTTCAGTACCTTGAGTTTCTGAAAAGAACTCGACAGCCTCGTCCGGCTGGTGAGTTGTTTTGCATCAAATTCAGGAAGAAGGGATATGTAGCAGGCCGGGTCATAGCAAACAATTGTGCGATTGATTCTGAGATCATCCAAAGAGGTGCCAGCATTCAACTTCACAAGCAGGCACACCTCATTTACATTTATAAGGGCGTGTTCAAGACGACGGAATTTGCAAGTCCTACAGAGACTGATGAATTGCTCATTCATCCGATTATATGCTTGACAGGCTGGTCGCAAGGGTACTTCCTCCCGCTGCGAGTGGAGAAAGAGGGGGAGTTTGAACGGCTACCGGTGCATTGCTTTAGTCACATGTTGCACGATTACAGGAAGAAGCAGAATTATCTGGAATTTTGTGATGAGAAAGGGAAGAAACTCTCCAAGTGTTATCAGCCTTCTGGGCCGTTCGGGATCTTCACTCACCGTGGTGTGGAGCAACTGGTTGCGGAGGCGCATGGATGGCCCTTTCCGCACTCGGGTCCTCCGCTCCATGATTTCCGGTTCCGTCACCGAACGTTGCCAGACGGGGGATGATGGGTGGGGTAGGGATGTGTCGTGGTGAGTTGGGACGGAACGGCGGGGATGGGGTCGGCAGATGAGCACGTCTGGACGGGCGGTTTGCTTGGCGCGGAGCCGGTCGGCAGGGTTTGGCGGGGGGCGGTGGGCGATTTGTGGTGCGGATGGGCTGGTGAGAGGTTGGTGGAGGGGGCGGGTTGAGGGGTTGATCAACATGAGGATGCTCAGCATGGTGGTGTTTCTGCTCTCGGTGCTGTGGTGCATGGCGGGCCTGACGGCTGCGCCGGCGGGTGGGGGGAACGCGGCGTTCACGTTTCACAACGTGACCGACTCGGCGGTGGATGTGTGGGTGAACGACCAGTACCGCGGGGCGGTCGCGGCCAGGTCGGCGGCGATGCTCGCCGAGCCGGTGGGCGGTGCGGGCGGCGGGCCGGTGGCTGTCACCGGTATCAGCGAGGTGGCGGACGGCTACCGGATCAACGGTCTGTGGGTGGCCCGCAAGACCGGGCAGGCAGTGGACCTGGTGTGGGGTGGCGTGACCGTGCCCACCGATCTGGCGAGCAAAGAGGCGGATGTGGCTTCGCCGGACAAGCATGCCGAGTTGTTCGCGTTGCGGTGGCGGACGCTGAACGCCGGGGCGCCGGGCAAGCCGTTCAAGGCCTCGGACACGCTGATCAGCCGCCGGTGGAACGACCGGCGTGTGTGGGGCCAGATGCTGACGGTGCACGCGGGCGAGGCCAGCGCGCTGGTGAACTCCGTGGGGATGCTGATGGTGTGGATCCCCAAGGGGACGTTCAACATCGCGCAGGCGGGTGGCCCGGCGGGGCGGGCGGTGACGCTGACGGACGGGTTCTACATGGCGGTGACCGAGACGACGCGGGCGCAGTGGGCGCTGGTGATGGAGGAGAAGCCGGACCTGAACAAAGCTGTTGAGCGGGAGATGCCTGCGGTGGAGGTGACGTGGGCTCAGGCTGACAGTTTCGGCCCCAAGATCACCGATGCACCGGGGTGGAGTTATCGCCTGCCGACGGAGGTGCAGTGGGAGTATGCGTGCCGCGGCGGCAAGTCTGTGCCGTTCAGCCCGGCGGGGGTGGAGGTGGACAGGATCATGTGGAGCAACCGCAACTCGGGGTTGAAGGCGCAACCTGTAGGAGAACTGTTGCCGAATGACTATGGTCTGCACGACATGCATGGCAACGTTCGAGAGTGGTGTCGGAGTTGGTGGAGCTTCGTTCCCTCCGTTGGGGTAGATCCGGTGGGACCAGCGACTGGGACCCAGCGTGTCCGGAGGGGCGGCGCGTACGACACGCCAGCGGGATGGGGTGCCTCCGGCATCAGGGACGCTCAACCGCCGGACGAGACGGCGCCGTGGCTTGGTTTTCGCGTGATCTTGCAGCGGAAGTAGGGGGGAGCTTGCTTTCCGGGGGGGCCGAGCCGCCCGATCCCCGCCGGCAGAAATTCACGCATCCCGCCGGGATGCGAAGGCGGGGAGGCGGGAAGGCAAGGATCTCAGATTTCAGACTTGAGAGGGCACGGGCTTGAGTTGGGGTGCGGTGCGTGCACCCCTTCGGGGTGCGGGGTGCGAGGGGGCTTGCTTTCCGGGGGTGCAGAGCCACCCACCCCCCGCCGGCTACTGAAGTTCAGCCCTTCGGGCTGCCAGACACCGCCCAGAAGGGCGGTGCCACCGAAGGCGTGCAGCCCTCCGGGCTGTGAAGACACCGTGCGGAGGGGAGGTGGCACGGTGGTGGCATGGCCGGGGGTGGGGTTGGGCGGTGGGTGGGGGTAGGGAGTGCGGTGGCCGGGGTGCGGCGCTAACCTTGGCCACTTGTTGTTTGTTCGGGGGCGGTCAGGAGCGTGTTTGCTATGGCGTGGATCACCAAGCCCTCGGGAAGCATGAAGATCAACCGTCGCGGGGAGCCGTATCTGACGGCGGCGATGCGCGAGGAACTGGCGCGGACGATCGTGCCTCGGTATGAGGTCAAGCGGGGGGCGTTGCTGCCGGTGCTGCGGCACGTGCAGGACCACTGGGGCTGGCTGCCCTGGCAGGCGCTGGAGGAGATCGCGGCGTTCCTGGAGATCAAGCCGGCGGAGGTGTGGGACACGGCGAGCTTCTATGAGGAGTTCTGGCTGGAGCAGCCGGGGGCCCAGGGTGCGCTGACCAAGGGTGAGCACGTGATCGCGGTGTGCCGGTCGATCGCGTGTGAGGTGTGCGACCACAAGAAGATCACCGATGCGTGCCGCGGGAAGCTGGGGATTGACGTGGGCGAGACGACCGAGGACGGGAAGTTCACGCTGATGGAGCTGGAGTGCCTGGGGTCGTGCGATACGGCGCCGGTGGCGCTGATCGGGCACCACTTGCACGAGAAGTTGACGCCGGAGAAGGTGTTGGCGCTGATTGATGAGGCGGCCAAGCAGCCGGGGCATGGGCAGCATTGAGGGGCGGCCAAATGGCCAAATGGTCAAATGGTCAAATGGTCAAATGAAGGCAGTGTTTGGGTGAGGGGTGGCGGGCTTTGGTGGGGTGAGAGGTGTGTGAGCATGCAGTCGGTGCCGGAGGGGCAGCCTGGAACGCACGCGGGCGGTGGGGGGTCGGCTGCGCCTGGTGGGGGTGGCGCGGGCGGGGGTGGTGGTGAGCCGTCGCTGATGTTCAACCTGGGGGCGATGTTGGCGGGGATATGGGCGGGGGTGAAGGCGGACCCGCGGCAGCCGCCGGCGGTGTTGGGGTATCCGGAGGGTGCGGGAGGTGCGGCGGCGCAGGGGCAGGCGGGTATGCAGCCCGGGGTGCAGCCGGTGCAGGCGGGGTCGGCGGTGGCGGGGAGTGTGCCGGTGGCGGTGCGGACGGAGACGGTGGAGCGGGTGGAGCAGACGCCGAGCGGGCCGGTGCTGGTGCGGCGGACGGTGATTGATGAGATTCATCGGCCGGCGGAGGGGCCGGGGGCGGGCCCGGCCGTGCCGCCGCCAGCGGGGTCGTGAGCGTTCCGGGGCGGGGCGTGCACGGTGTACCCTGACTTTGCCATGTCGCGTCGCATCTATCTGGACAACGCCGCAACGAGTTTCCCGAAGCCGCCGGCGGTGGGCGAGGCGATGGCGCGGTATGCGCTGGAGTTGGGGGCGCCGGGGCGGGGCGGGTATGCGGAGGCGGTGGAGACCAAGCGGCTGATTGATCGCTGCCGCGAGCGGGTGTGCCGGTTTATCGGCGGGCGGGAGCCCCGCAACGTGGTGTTCACGCTGAACACGACGGACGCGATGAACCTGGCGATCTGGGGGCTGATCGGGCATCGGCTGCGGACGACGCGGGGGCCGGTGCATGTGATCACCAGCGACCTGGACCACAACTCGGCTTTGCGGCCGCTGAATGCGCTGGTGGAGTGGTGCGGGGGTGGCTCGGGGGACGCCGGTGGCGGGCGGGTGAGCCAGACGCGGGTGCCGATCGACCCGATCAGCGGGGTGCTGGATCCGGAGGATTTTCGGCGGGCGATTCGGCCGGAGACGGCCTTGGTGGTGACGCTGCATGCGAGCAACGTGACCGGGGCGGTGCAGCCGGTGGCGGAGATCGGGCGGATCTGCCGCGAGCGGGGCGTGCCGTTTCTGCTGGATGCGGCGCAGAGCCTGGGGCACGTGCCGGTGGATGTGGAGGCGATGGGGGTGGATCTGCTGGCGTTTCCGGGGCACAAGGGGCTGCTGGGCCCGACGGGGACGGGCGGGCTGTACATCTCACCGGGGATGGAGCGGCGGCTGGACCCGGTGCGGCAGGGGGGCACGGGGTGGCGGAGCGAGCAGGAGCGGATGCCGGAGTTTCTGCCGGACAAGTTTGAGCCGGGGTCGCACAACGCGGTGGGGATCATCGGGCTGAGCGAGGGCGTGGCGTGGCTGGAGGCGCGGGGGCACGGGGCGCTTGCCGAGCATGAGCGGGGCTTGATGGCGGAGATGCTGGGCGGGCTGACGGGGGCGAACGCGCCGGCGGGGTTGCGGCTGCTGGGGCCGACGGAGATGGGGCAGCGTGTGGGGGTGTTCAGCTTTGTGCACGAGGCGGTGCCGGCGGCGGAACTGGCGGCGAGGCTGGAGCGCGAGCACGGGGTGCTGGGGCGTGCGGGGCTGCACTGTGCGCCGGCGGCGCACGGGGCGATGGGGACGGGTGCGGGCGGGGCGATGCGGCTGAGCGTGGGGCCGTTTACGACGGTGGAGGAGGTTCGGGCGGCGGTGCGGGCGGTGGGTGAGGTGTGTGCGGGGGCGGCGGTGTGACTACTGGGACGATTTGCCTTTGTCGGCAACGGCGTTGCCCTCGCGCTGCTTGGTCCTGTCTCGGGCGTCGGAGATGGCGTCGCAGGTGAGGAGGAGATCGAGTGCGGCCCAGACTCGGGCGTTTCGGAACAGGCGGCCGGTTTGCACCTGTTTGCTCGGAACAATCGGATCACCAAGCCAGTAGAGCATGTGAGGCTCCCATGGGCCGGGCTTGAGCTCAGGCATGTACTTGGTGATGTTGGTGATGACCTCGTACCGCTCCACGTGATGGATGCTCTGAAGACGGCCGTGGTAGCGGAAGGCGAGGTAGTTGGGCGGGCTGCTTGGCCAGCCTGAGCGGCCGAAGATGTGGAAGTAGTGGCGGCACTTGGTGACCATCTCAATCCAGCTCAGTGATGACCACGCGGGGCGACCGGCGTTGAGAGAGACGACGTACACGCGGTTTGAGTCTTGATCCTGCATCTTGACCACTCGCTCCAAATAGCCGGCCAGTTCCGCCAGCAGTCGCTTTTCAGCGTGCGAACCAACTCGTCTCGCCGCCATCTGCTGGACGGCCTGCCAGCTCACGTGCTTGACTGGATAGCCGTCAACCAGCCGTGGCAGCCGGGGATCAGCAAAATCGCGGCTGCACTCGGACATGGTGACCAACACACCCTCGGGTCGAGCGGCCGTCCGGAGGCGCTTGCTGTACAACTGGAGTTGTTTGGCGGTTGGCAAGTTCCAACCGCGTTTGGCCTCGATGATCACGTGCAGGCGTTCGCCGATCAGTTCGATGTCGGTGATGCCCCCCCGGGCTTCCCGTTGCTGCAGTCGGACTTCCACCGACGCGGGTGGCTTGCTGCCGCAGACCTCAAGGAGGAGCGCGGCGAGCAGCGACGGGCATTTTGCGAGGGCCCAGCCGAGGCTGTATGTCAGATCGTTTTCCTTGCTGCCAAGGAGCTCAAAGACGCTTTCTAAGGGCCTTTGGTGCAGGTAGATCTTTGCGGACATTCACCTGAGGATAGAGGGTGAAGCACGTCGTGATCACGCAAGACGGAGCTTGCGAACGGCCTTCATGGAGATGAACAGATCCAGAGTTGCGAGATCCGAGCCGAGGCGCATTACACAGGGACATCGAATGCGGGCAGATGCGGACCGAGCCGTGATGTGCCGCCGCAGTGGTGTTGGGCCGCTGTCCCGGGCTTACTTCTCCGCGTTGCGGGGGTTGCCGTCGTGGTCGAAGGGGGCGTCGAACTCGTCGGCCAGGCCGTCGACCTCTTCCGGTGAGCCGGGGACAGCGCCGGCGGAGGCGGGGAGGCGACCCTTGGGCTCGGCGGTGGGGGTGAAGAGGGTGGGGCCCGCGTCCTTCTTTGCTGACGAGCCTCCGGCGGCCTCGGCGGCGGCGTCGGCCTCGGCCTGGGCCTTCATGGCCTCCCACTCGTCGGCGGAGATGAGGACCTCGCGGGCGACGGTGCCCTTGTGGTTGCCGATGATGCCGGCCTTGCCCATGGCGTCGATCAGGCGTGAGGCGCGGGTGTAGCCGATGGCCAGGCGACGCTGGAGCATGGAGACCGAGCCGATGTTGGTCTCCAGGACGATCTCGACGGCCTTGTTGAACATGGGGTCGGCCTGGGCGTTGGCCAGGCCCTGCTCGCCGTCGGGGTCCTCTTCGACGCCGCCGGCGATGTCTCCGGCGGCGGCCGAGCCGGTGCGGATCTGCATGAGCGAGTGCTCGAAGGAGGGCGCGGCGATCTCCTTGAGGAACTTGACGACCTTGCGGATCTCGCGGTCGTCCACCAGGGTGCCCTGGGAGCGCATGAGCTTGGAGGTCTTGGGGGAGAGGTAGAGCATGTCGCCCATGCCCAGGAGCAGCTCGCCGCCCTTCTGGTCAAGGACGATGCGGCTGTCCATGGCGGAGGCGACTTTGAAGGAGATGCGGCCGGGCATGTTGGCCTTGATCAGGCCGGTGACGACGTTGGCCTGCGGGCGCTGGGTGGCGACGATCAGGTGCATGCCGACGGCGCGGGCCTTCTGGGCGAGGCGGACGATGGCGTGCTCGACCTCCTTGTTGGTCATCATCAAGTCGGCCAGTTCGTCGATGACGAAGACCATGTAGGGGAGCTTCTTGGGGATGCGGGCCTCTTCGACCTCATCCGCGGGGCTGAAGCGTTCCTTGAGTTCCTCCCAGGTGAGGCTGTTGTAACTGGAGATGTCGCGGCAGCCGGCCTCGGCGAGCAGCTCGTAACGCTCGTCCATCTTGCGGACGGCCCACTCCAGGATGGCGGCGGCCTTGGACATCTCGGTGACCACCGGGCACATGAGGTGGGGGATGTCCTTGAACTGGCTGAGTTCGACCATCTTGGGGTCGACCAGGACGAGCTTGAGCTCGTTGGGCTTGCGGGTGTAGAGGAAGCTCATCAGGATGGAGCTCATGCAGACGCTCTTGCCCGAGCCGGTGGTGCCGGCGATGAGCATGTGCGGCTGGGTGGCCAGGTCGACGATGAGCGGGTTGCCGGAGGCGTCCTTGCCGAGGAACATCGGCAGGGTCATGCTGTTGTAGGTGTCGGCGCGGGTCATCAACTCCTTGAGGCGGACCTTCTCCTTGTGGGCGTTGGGCACCTCGATGCCGACGGTGTCGCGGCCGGCGGTGTTGGGGACGATGCGGATGTTGACGGCCTTGAGGGCGCGGGCGAGGTCGGAGGAGATGCCCGAGAGGACGGCGACCTTGGTGCCGGCGGCGAGGCGGACTTCAAAGAGGGTGATGACCGGGCCGCTCTCGATGCCGACGACCTCGCCGTCGATGCGGTACTCCTTCAGGGCCCGCTCCAGGGCGCCGGCCTGCTCGCGGACGTACTTCTCCATCTGCTCGGGGTAGCTCTGGTCGGGCTCTTCCAGCAGATCCAGCCCGGGGAACTTGTAGCCTTCCAGGTCCACGGTGTTGCGGATGTCGCGGAGGTCGGCCTCGGTGGCGGTCTGCTTGTTCTTGCCGGCGAAGACGACGGGGAGCTTGGCGATCTTGGCGCGGAGCTCTTCAGGGGTGAAGGTGCGCTTCTGCGGGGCGGCGGGCGCGGCGGCGGCCTGCTCCTCGGACTCGTCGGCGTCGTCGGTGGCGTCGTCGTCGGCCTCGGCGGGTTGGTCGGCGTCCTCGGCGGTGTCCTCCTCGGCCTCGGCGGCGGGGGGGGCGGGCTTGGCGGACTTGCCTTTGCCCTTGGCGGGCTTGGCGGGGGTGGCAGCGGCGGTGACGTTGCCGTCGGCGTCCTCGAGCACGGTGTGCTCATCGGGGTTGAAGGCTTCGGTGCCGCCCAGGCCGCCGGCCTGCTCGTCGATGGCCTCCTTGACGCCGTCCTTGCCCGCGTCCTTGGGCTTGCGGGCGGCGGCGCCGCGCTTGGTCTTGCTGCCGGGGAGGAAGGGGTTGGCGGGCTTCTCCTCGCGGCCCAGGCGGTCCCAGATCCAGCCGAAGGCGCGCTTGCTGCCCCGGGCGGTGACGCCGGCGGCGGTCGCGGTGGCCTCCATCACCGGCGGCGCGGCGGTGCGGACCTGCTGGTAGGCCCACTTGGGGGCGATGATGACCCAGACATCGACCGCGACGACGGCGCCGACGATGAACGCGAGCAGGAGCCAGAGGAAGGCGCCGAAGCCGCCGAAGGGCTGCTGGAGCAGGTTGGCCAGCCAGACGCCGAGCATGCCGCCGCCCTGGGCCGGGGGCAGAGCGCCCCATGAGGGCAGGAGCAGAGCGTGGAGGGCGCTGACAGCGGCGGCCATGACGATGGCGCCGAGCAGGCGGAGCGGCGGGTGGGAGACGCGGGCGACGAAGGCGGTGGCGAAGAGATAGATGCCCCACAGGCCCATGAGCACCCAGACGCCCCATGAGAGCAGGCTGAACAGGTGGTAGGCCGGAACGGCGCCGGCGGTGCCGCACCAGTTGGCGATGGGCGTGCCGGCAACGCCGCCGGCGGGGTATTGCGCCGGCGAGGGCCAGTCGTACGGGGAGAAGCTCAGCAGTGACGCGAGCAGGAAGAAGAAGGCCATCAACTGGACGAACCAGGTGATGTACGGGAGCACGCCCGAGGTGGCCGTCCGTGAAACGGGCGTAGCGAACACGCCCGCGGGAATCGCGGTTGAAGCGGCAGTCCTTGCCATAGACCCCAAGGTATCGGCCTGAGGGCGAGTTCGGCTGCTCAAGTGGGCTGAAGGCGGCGGGTTTCGGCTGGCCGGACGGGATTTGTGCGGGGGTTTGGCGGCCCCTGGCTCAGCCGCCGGCTTTGCCGAGCAGGTGCCACCAGGGGGCCATGACCCACGGTGCGCCGGGTGCGGGCTGGGCGTGGGGTGCACGGTCGGCGGTGCCGGCGGCCTGAAGCAGGGGCCAGAGGGCGCCCAGCAGGCGCGGGCGCATGAGGACCTCGGCCAGGGTGCGGCAGGCGGGGCGGCGGACACGCACGCGGGCGCGGTAGGCCCGGGCGAGGGCGTGCTGGGCGGCGGTCAGCGAGGCGCAACTGAGCGGGGCGGCGGCGGTGAGCAGCCCGGTGAGGGTCTCCGCGGCCCACAGGGCGTTGCCGATGCCCTCGCCGCCGACGGGTTCGACGGCGGCGGCGGCGTTGCCGATGCGGAACGAGCGCAGGTGGCCGGGCGGGCGGTAGCCGCTGGCGGCGACCCCGCAGGCGACCCAGGGGCTGGCGGCGGCGAGCCGCCAGGCGGGATCGAAGCCGGGCCAGAGGGCGGTGAGGGCGGCGTCGAAGTCGTTGCCGAAGGGCTCGAGCGCGCTGGTGCGGGCGACCAGGGCGACGGTGACCAGGTTGTCCTCAATGGGGACGGTGCCGAGGTAGCCGGCGCCCGCGGGCAGGGCGTGCATGGCCAGGTCAGTGAACGGGGTGGGCGGGCGGAGGTGGCACTTGAGGCCGAGGACGCCGGGGCGGCTGGGCGTGGGGGTGGGGGCGGGGGGGGCAGGGGGGGCGGGGGGCGCATCGTGGCGGCCGACGCCGTCGGCGTGGATGACCAGATCGGCGGTGAGGGTGTGGCCGTCGGCGGTGGTGAGGGCGACGTGATCGGCGTGGTAGTGCACGGCGCGGACGGTGGCGGGCTGGGCGATGACAGCGCCGGCGTCGCGGGCGAGGGTGGTCAGGGCGAGGTCGAGGGTTCCACGCGAGAGGGCCCAGGTGGGGGCGGGCATGTGCCAACTGAGCGTGCGGGTTGACGATGGCTGATGGAGGTGAAGCGAGAACGTGCTGACGGGCACGGCCCCGAGGCGGCGGAGATGCTCGGGCGGCAGCAGGCGGTGGAGTTGCGGGGTGGCGGCGGGGGAGATGCACTCGCCGCAGACTTTGATGCGGGGGAAGGGTCGGGACTCGAGCAGGGTGGTGCGCCAGCCGGCGCGGGCGAGCAGCACGGCGGCGGCAGCGCCGGCGGGGCCGGCCCCGATGATCGCTGCGGAGGGCTGCATGGGGGATGCTATCCGGGGCGGGCAGCGGGTCAGGGGGTGGGCTTTTCGCTGGTGAGGGTGAAGCGGTAGGTGAGCGAGGCGCGGTAGCGGGGGGCGGGCAGGCCCAGGCGGGCGGCCATGTCGAGGGCTTCGGCGCGGGTGAAGCCTGCTTCGACGCTGACGCGGGCATCGTGCCGCACGATGGGGGGCTGGCCGAGGGTGAGCAGGCGGATGGCCAGGTGGGCGACGCGGGAGCGGACCAGGTCGTTCCAGATCAGGCCATGGCGGGCGAGGCGGTCCATGATGCGGAGCATGGTCAATGCGCGGAGGTCGGGCAGGTGGTGGAGGAAGAGGCCGGCGTGCACGTAGTCGAAGGAGGCGGGGCCGAAGCGTTCGACGAGGTCGAAGGCGTCGGCGGGGAGGAGGGTGATGGCGTCGCGGATGGCGGGGGGCTGGGCGGCGAGCTGGGCGCGGGCGTCGGCGAGGGTTTTCTCGTGCACGTCGACGGCGGTGATGCGCAGGTCGAAGCCGGCCTTGAGGGCCCAGGCGCGGGCGGCGATGGGCAGGTCGGCCGAGCCGGTGGCGATGTCCAGCAGGGTGACGGGGCGGCCGGCGGGCCAGGCGGCCGACCAGCGGCGGAGGCTGGAGAGCAGGGCGGATTGCCCGCCGAGCAGGCGGTTGACCAGGCGGATGTAGCGCAGGGCGCGGGCGAGCTGGACGGGGTCGACGTCCGGGTCGTCCATGAACTCGTGGCTGAGGCGGCGCTGCATCAGGGCTTTCGGGCGACGCGGCGGGCGGCGTCGAGGGCGAGGATTTCAAAGAGGATGTGGGCGGCGAGCAGGGCGGTGATGCCGGCGACGTCGCGGTCGGGGAGCACCTCGACGACGTCGGCGCCGACGATGTTCATGCCCTTGAATCGGCGGAGGAGTTCCAGGGCCTCGATGGAGGAGAGGCCGCCGACCGAGGGCGTGCCGGTGCCGGGGGCGAAGGCGGGGTCGACGACGTCGATGTCGAAGGTGAGGTAGGTGGGTGCGTCGCCGACGCGGGCGAGGTAGTCGCGGATGCGGTCGGTGGCGACGCCGGTGCGGAGGGCCTCGCGGGTGAGCAGCGTGACGCCCTGGGTGCGGGCGTAATCCAAGTCGGCGGCGGTGTTGAGCGGCCCTTTGACGCCGATGGAGATCATGCGTTTGGGGTCGATGAGTCCTTCTTCGATGGCGCGGCGGAAGGGGGAGGCGTGCGACCACTTCTCGCCCCAGACGGCGTCGACGGTGTCCAGGTGGCTGTCGAAGTGGACGACGGCCAGGCCGCCCCGGGGCTCGCCCTGGCGGATGAAGGTGGCGCGGATGTTGGCGTAGGCGATGGAGTGATCGCCCCCGACGGCCAGCAGGCGGGCGGGCGTGGAGGCGCCTGCGGGCGCTGCGTCGTCCTCGCCCAGATCGGTGGCGAACTCGGTGACCAGGTCGAGCGTGCCCTTGAGATCAAACGGGGAGACGGGGGCGTCGCCCGCGTCGGCGAGGCTGAGCAGTTGGGCGACGTCGACGTCGTGCTCGATGTGGTAGGGCTTGACGTATTGGGAGGCGTCGCGGATGGCGCGGGGGCCGAAGCGGGCCCCGGGGCGGAAGGTGACGCCGGTGTCGAAGGGCACGCCGTAGAGGATCCAATCCACCGGGAGGCCGGGGGCGGCGACATCCTGCAGCCGGGGGTAGCGGCAGAAACTGGTCAGGCCGGCGAACCGGGGCGTGATGCGGGCATCGGGCAGGGTGGTGCGGCGGGGGGCGGAGGCGGCCGGGCTGCCGGAGGGCTGAGGGGGGTGGGGGGCGGGAGGGGTGCTCATGCAAGCTGAAGATAAGCGGAGCGAGCCGCGGGAACCGTGGGACGTGGGGGTGCGGATCGCAAGGGCGGGCCGGGCTGCTGAGAGCGGTATGCCTGCGTGAGGAAGCGAGTGGGTACGGGCCGGGGCGTGGCGATGTTACCCCCCGATCAGGTGGATGGTTCTCGGACGTATGCGGGGTTTGCCTGCCTCGTTCTCCCCCGAGTCAAGGTCAGAGAATCAGAAAGTCAGGCGGTGGATGTTGTCCAGATGGTTTTTTTGTAGTACTTTCAAAGCCACGTGCGGAGCTTCTCTGGCTGCGCGCGTGTGACGTTCGTGCAACTCATTCGAGTGACAGGGCGATCGGTCGGAGGAGATGGGCAACTCGTGGCAGGCCACCTCTGCTGACGTCCGCAGAATTGGGAGAACCCCGTGAAGAAGCATGTCAGCCCCCTGGTTTTGTTGGCAGCGGTCGGCGCCAGCATCGGCGTCGGATCGTCGGCGATGGCTCAGAAGCCTTCGCTGATTGCGGATGTGAACGCGAACCCGCCGAGCCTGACGGGCAGCTCGAACCCTCTGCGGTTCTTCAAGTCCGCGGACAAGTCGTTCTTCTTCGCCAACGACCCGATCAACGGCTTTGAACTGTGGCGGACGGACGAGGCGAGCCCGAACGGGGCGTTCGACACGGTGTTCGTGCGCGACATCAACCCCGGCGTCGGCGGCTCGGTGATCAACGTGAACACGGGCGGCACGCCGGCCCGCGTGGTGCAGTACCAGCCGGTGACCTCGCTGGGCGGCGGTCGCGTGGTGTTCTACGCGTTCAACCCGGCGACGGGCTGGGAGCCGTGGGTCTCCGACGGTTCGGACTCGGGCACGTTCAAGCTGGCGGAGATCTTCCCGGGCGTCGGCTCCTCGGTGACCGGCGGCATCTTCCTCAGGCTGGGCAACTTCAATGATCTGCCGATGGTGACGATCAACGGCGTCGCGTATTTCTACGCCAACGCCGGTCCGACGCCGACGGGCGGCATTCCGGCCGGTCCGCAGATCTTCAAGTCTGACGGCACGGTGGCGGGCACGATGCCCGCCGGCGGCACCAACCTGAGCAACGGCATTCCGACCGCGGCCAACACGTACAGCTTCACCGGCCCGCGCGACCTGACGGTCTTCAACGGCAAGGTCTTCTTCGGTGCCGGCAACGCGACCGACGGCGTCGAGCCGTACATCTATGACCCGGCGACCGACACCACCACCCGCATTGCGGACCTGAACCCGGCGGGCAACGGCTACACGGGCAACATCCCGCCGGTGGTGGTCGGGAACAGCCTCTACTTCGCCGGCAACGACGGCACCACCGCCACCGGGCTGGAGATGTACCGCTGGGACGGCAACCTGAACAACCCGCCGGTGAAGGCGACCAACATCTTCGCTGCGGGCCAGGGCCTGCGGGTGCAGTTCCCGTTCACGGCGCTGCCGAACGGGAAGATCCTCATGATCGCCAACAACGGCGGCGCCAACACCGAACTGTGGGCGCATGACCCGGCCCTGCCCCTCCCCAACGCGACGCAGATCGACATTCAGCCTGGAGCCAACGGCTCGTTCCCGCGGGCCCCGGTGGTGGACACCGCCAACGGCGTGGCGTACTTCGTCGCCCAGGGCGTCTCGGGCACGACGCAGACCGGCTGGGAGCTGTACAGGACCGACGGCACCACGGCGACGCTGGTGCGTGATTTCAACCCCGGCGCCGGCCCCGGCATCGCCACCTACGGCCCGGACGGCGCCAACACCAACGTGCCGGCCGAGCCGTTCATCAAGAACGGGTTCCTGTACTTCACCGCGACGCCGACCGGCGCCACGGTGGGCACGCCGCCCAACGCCGCTCAGGGCCTGGGCGCCGGCGGCAACAGCGAGCTGTATCGACTGCCGCTGAACGACCCCGCCGCTCCGTACGAGCTGGTCGCGGACTTCAACACCGCCGGCTCGGGCACCCCGCTGTTCTTCGCTGAGCAGAGCGCCAACGCGGTGCTGTGCTCGGCGTTCACGGGCACCAACGGCCGCGAGCCGGTGGTGATCGACTTCACCAGCCCGCTGCCCACGATGCGCCGCATCCGCGACATCAACGTGACGCTGAGCAACTCGGACCCGGCGGAGTTCGTGACGGCGACGGTGGGCAGCGACATGCCGGTGTTCTTCCGCGCTACGACGACGGCCAACGGCCTTGAGCTGATGCGTTCCGACTCGGCGACCCCGACGACGACGGCTCAGGTGGCCGATCTGAACGCCGGCGGCGCCAGCACCCTTCCGGCCTACTTGCAGGTTGCGGGCAGCAACCTGATCTACGGCGGCTTCAACACCTCCACGACGGGCGTCGACCCCAACATCGTGCAGACCGGCGACGGCTTCGAGCTTCGCAGCGTCTCCACGGCGATCGGGACCACCACGTCCAGCACGGTCGTGGACCTGTTCGCCGCCGACGCGGTGCAGTTCCCGAACAACCGTCACGGCTCGGCCGTCGCCCGTTCGCAGGGCGCACCGGCCATCGGCGTGGGCAACACGGTCTTCATCGGCGGCACCTCGGTCGTTGAGCTCAACGGCCGCTACATCTTTATGGGTGAGCGGAACGAGAACAGCGACCTGACGCTGCCCCCGACCACGCTGGGCCGCGAGCTGTACGCCTCGGACGGCACCGCTGCGGGCACCGTGCTGATCAAGGACATCAACCTTGGGTCGGGCAGCTCGCTGGGCTGGGAGAACCCGGCGGCGACGCCGGTGGGTTCGGTCTTCGCTCTGCCGACGTTCCTGAGAGTCGGCAACGTGGTGTACTTCTCGGCGGCCGACGGCGGCACGGCGACGGAGTCTGATCCGGCGGTGGCCGGCGGCGGCGGCGAGCTGTGGGTGACCGATGGCACCGAGGCCGGCACCGTGCTGGCGGCGGACATCGCCCTGGGCTCCTCGGGCTCGGCTCCGCGGAACTTCGCGGCTCTGAGCAACGCCAACCTTGGCGCCGGCTCGATCATCTTTTACGCCGATGACGGCAACTTCGGCGCCGAGCTGTGGGCCTACGACCCCACCCGGCCCGAGGGCAGCCGCGCCTTCCTGGTCAAGGACATCAACGGCACCGCCTTCACGGTCGGTTCGTTCGTGAACTTCCCCTTCCAGGTCATCAACGGCGTCGCCTACTTCGCGGCCAACGACGGCGTGAACGGGGTTGAGCTGTGGCGGACGGACGGCACCGAGGCGGGCACCTTCATGGTGGCTGATCTGAACCCCGGGGCCACGGGCTCTTCGCCCGGTCCGTTCTCGGCGGTGGGCAGCACGCTGATCTTCGACTGCGACAACGGCCAGGGCCTGGGCTTTGAGCCGCACGCGTTCGACACCACCCAGCCGGTGGGCCCGACCAACCCGCGTCTGATCCAGGACCTCAACCCGGGCAGCGCGGACGGCGCGATCGGCGCGTACGTGAACTTCAACAACCGCGTGTACTTCGTGGGCAACAACGGCCAGATCGGCGTGGAGCTGTTCAAGACCGACGGCACCACGGTCGAGCCCGTCGCCGACATCAACGTGGGCGGCTCGGGCTCCAACCCGGCCAACCTGACGGTGTCACCGGACGGCAGCCGGCTGTACTTCTCGGCCAACAACGGCACGCTGGGCGCCGAGCCCTACGTGATCGTGCCTCAGTGCTCGATCGCCGACATCGTCGGCATCGGCGGCATCGGGACCCTGCCCGACGGCATCATCACCGGTGACGACTTCAACGCCTACACCGCCGCCTTCGCAGCCAACGACCTGCTCGCCGACGTGGCGGGCATCGGCGGCCCGCCCGCTCTGCCGGACGGCCTGATCACCGGCGACGACTTCAACGCGTTCATCTCGGCGTTCTCGCTGGGCTGCCCGTGAGTCGGCGGCAGGGAGAGGTCGGTCTGCCGGTTGGACGGTCGGTGTGAATCTGTGTGAGCCCGTGTAACCCCCAGCCCCGGAACCTCGGTTCCGGGGCTTTTTCTTTGTGCGGTCCGCAGCGGCACCGGGTGAGAGTGGTTATAAGACGTTTGTGGTGATGATCTGGTGCAGATTTTTCTTGGTGGCGGTCTTCAAACATCCAATTCTTGCGGTATCTTCACAGGTGTGTGTGTCTCAAAGCGGCCGGCGTTCTGCCGGCCGGACTGGCCATGGCCCGGCGCAGCGGGCAGCATCGTGAACACCCTGGGAGTCGGTCGTCGGCACAACCGGCGGCAGCATGGGGGCCAAGCAGTGGCGAACGGCGCGGTCCGCGTGTTGGCGGTGCCGCAGCATGTCGGTGAACAGAGACGAGAAAGGAAAGAGCAGTATGAACAAGCGTGCATTGGCGATCACACTGTTAATGGCGGCGGCCGGGACGGCCCACGCCCAGTCGGTTTTGTTCAACAACGGCACCCTGGTGACCAACGCCGGGGCGGGCGCCGACGGCGCCGCCAACGGCGGGTGCTTCACCGGCAACGGCGACTCGAGCGCCATCGAAGCCGGCTTCACGACCTTCGGCTTCAACATGAACACGGCGGCGAGCGCCACCGGCGGCTTCCGCGTTGCGGACGACTTCGCGGTGCCGTGCGGCGTGACGTGGAACCCCTCGCAGTTCCGGTTCTTCACGTATCAGACGGGCGCGTTCCCGTGCTCGACGACGATCACCAGCGCTGAAATCAAGATCTACAACGGCGACCCGCGGACCGGCGGCACGGTGATCTTCACCGCGGGCGGCGCGGTCGGCGGGACGGTGACGGTGAACACGACCAACATCTTCCGCACGACGGCGACGACGCTGACCAGCGTCTCGCGTCAGTTGCAGGAGGTGGTGGTGGACATGACCGGCTGCCCCCCGCTGACCAGCGGGATCTACTGGGTGTCGATGACGGCGGCGGGCAGCGTGGCCTCGGGCCCGTGGATCGCGCCGATCACGCCGGCTCGCGGCAGCGACAACTCGCTGAACAGCACCGATGCGATCACCTGGACCCCCGTCGACGGCAACGGCGCCGCGGCGGGCGGCGGGCAGGACCTGGCGTTCAACATCCGCGGCACGTCTGCGGGCACGCCGTGCCCGCCCCCGGCGACGTTCACCAACGTGACGGTTCCGGGCGATGGCTCGTTCGGCACGGCCTCGGCGGCCCTGGCGGCCGGCGAGGTGAAGTGGTTCAGGTTCAACCTGGCCTCGGCCATCGGCCCCGGCTCGCGGCTTGACATCGACACCGAGGGCAGCACGACGACGGGCGGCCCGTTCCCCAACGACACGGTGATCGCGGTGTACCGCCCGGACGGCACCATTGCCGTGGTGGACGATGACGACGCGGCGGGCTTCACCAGCCAGGCGACCTTCGGTTCGCCGATCGGCTACCAGACTGCGACGAGCAACGGCCTGAACTTCAGCGGTCGCGACGGCGCGACGCTGCCCGCGGGCGACTACTACGTGGCGGTGGTGGGGTACGCCACGACGAACAACTTTGCGGCCGGCTACACGGTGATCACCAACTCGACGGCGACGGGCAACATCAACCTGCGGGTTCGCCGCGTGACGGGCGTCCCGGCGCTGAGCACCATCCGCGACACGGTGCTGGCCGCCCAGAACATGGGCACCATCAACGACAGCCTGACGTTCACCAGCGCGACCGGCGCTGTGGCGGCGGGCACCACCAAGTGGTTCCGCTTCACGCTGCCGACGGCGGTGACGACGGCCGACGTGCTGGACATCTACACGTCCAACCCCGGCTCGGGCGGCCTGGCCCCGGCGGTGAACACCTCGATCGGCCTGTATGATGCGAACGGCAACCGCCTGGGCGCCAACTTTGACAGCGGCGAGGGCGCCCTGTCGCTGCTGAGCTTCGGCGGCGGCTTCCGGCCCCGCATCGGCACGACGTGGAACTTCTACGGCCAGAACAACGCGGCCGGCTTTACGAGCCTGCCCGCAGGCACCTATTGGCTGGCGGTGACCGGCGGCGACGAGGCCGTCTACGCCGCGACCAACTTCGACGTGGCCAACGGCGTCGCCGCCAACACCGGCAACGTGACGGTGAACGTGCGGTACGTGGTGGCCCCGCCGGTGACGCCGGTGACGCCGACGGCGATCGACCTCGGCACGCTGAGCGAGACCGGTGTGGTGAGCAACACGACGACGGTGGAGGCCGGTGAGGTGAAGTGGTTCCGCTTCACGGTGCCCGAGACGGTCGCGTTCGACGCGACGCTCGATATCGACACCGAGGGCACCAACCTGGCCCCGGCGAACGACACCACGATCCTGCTGTACAACGCCGACGGCACCCGCCCCGCCGCCGGCCGGGTGGACCCCGATCAGGGCACCGAGTTCCTCAGCCAGCTCTCGTATGGCACGCATAACCAGAGCGTCGCTGCGCTGGCCCACCGGACCGACGGGCGTGACGGCACCATGCTTGCTCCGGGTGAGTACTTCATCGCCGTTCGCGCCGCGGCCGGCGGCTCGACGCTGGACAACTTCAACGTGAACTCCGACGGCGCCAACGCCGGCTCGCTCACGATGAACCTCCGCTACAACGCCAGCGCTCCGGCGCTGGGCACGCCGATCGCCACCAACGATCTGGGCACGCTGGGCGGCAACCGGACGACCAGCTTCACCGGCCTGCCCATCCGTCCGGCCGACGTTCGCTGGTACAAGCTGACGCTGCCGGTGGATCTGCCGGCTGTGGGTGCGTTCTACCTGGACATCGACACCGCCGGCACCACCGTCACGCCTCGGGATGACACGTGGATCGGGCTGTACGACAACAACGGCGGGCTGATCGCCGAGAACGACGACGCCGGCGGCGCCGCGGTGGTCATCGAGAGCCAGCTGAGCTTCGGCTCCACCGACACCACCGGTCGTCCCGAGGTCATCCCCGGCGCGACTGCCCGCGACGGTCGCGACGGTACGCTGGCCGCCGGCACCTACTGGCTGGCCGCGACCATGTACGACGCCACCACGCAGTTCAACGTGGACAGCTTCCGCGTGGTGACCGACCACGTGGACAGCAGCGCCAACGGCTACGCGGTGAACTTCCGCTACAACCTGCCCGGCGGCGCCTGCAACGTGGCCGACGTGGTGGGCATCGGCGGCGTGGGCGTCCCGCCGGACGGCATCCTCACCGGCGACGACTTCAACGCCTTCATCGGCGCGTTCGCCGCCAACGACCTGCTGGCGGACATCGTCGGCATCGGCGGCGAGCCGCCGGCCGACGGCCTGCTGACCGGCGACGACTTCAACGCGTTCATCGGCGCGTTTGCCGCCGGCTGCCCGTGAGCCGACGACAGGTTCGGTGATCCTCTGACTCGTGTCCGCCCCGGGGTCTTCGCGACTCCGGGGCGGTTTGTTTTTGGCGGGGCCGATACGCTGGGGTGGTGCTTCTGTCCGGCGACATTCTGGCTTTGGCGTGCCACGCCCTGCGGGTGGAGCACGATCGCCTGTGCGAGGAGCAGGCGGTGCACAACCTGGATGTGCTGGACGAGGTGTCGCTGCATCCGATTCTGGCTTCGGGCTTCGCGTCGGCGGGGCTGGGCGTGCTGCGGGAGCGGCCGTACCCGGCCGAGTGGCGCAAGCGGCAGGGGCGGCGGCGGGTGCTGCCGGAGAACAGCGAGCGGCAGCGGTGCGACCTGGTGCTGCTGGAGCGTCCGGACCTGGTGCTGGGCGACACGCTCAGCGAGCAGCGTGAGGCGTTGGAGGACCGGCGGCTGGCGGCGGGGACGCTGTTTGAGCCGATCGCCGGCAGGCCGCCCTCGGCCAAGGCGAAGACCGGAAACAAGCGGGGGGCTCGCGCCGGCAAGCGCATGGCGGAAGCCGAGGCGCAGGGCGGGGCGGCGGGCGGGCCGGGGATGGGCGAGCCGGATGAGACCGGGGTGACGCCGACGCCGGCACCGCAGGTGGCGACGGCGGAGGATGCGTTCTGGCTGGAGGTGAAGCTGGTGGGGCAGTTCTGCCACACCGACGGCGTGCCCGGGCCCAACGGGCAGTACGGCTCGGAACTCACGCGGGCGATCACGCAGGATGTTCGCAAGCTGGCGGCCGACCCGGAGGTGCTGCACGCCGGGCTGCTGCTGGTGCTGCTGACCGACAGCGAAGGCACGGCGCGGCATGACCTGGTGGTGGCGACCGAGCGGGCGCTGGCGCGGCGGGCGCCGGTGCGGCTGCCGATGCTGGAGGGGTTCGACATCGGCGACCGCATCGGCAACCGGCGGGTGACGCTGGCGATGTTCGAGCCTTCGCGGTTCGGCGGGGAGGACGAGCCGTCGGCGGGCGAGCCGGGGCTGCGAACTGCGGGGTGAACGCGGAGGCGGGTGCTGCAGAAAACAAACGCCGCCCGCGTGGTGCGGGCGGCGCCGGGTGATGGATCAGGTTGGGGCCGGGACGGGCGTTTTCAGCCGGGCTTTCAGCCCTTGCGGCCGAGGAACCAGCCCAGGCCGGCGGCCAGAGCGGTGAAGCCGGCCAGGCCGCCGACGACGGCGTAGAAGTTGCCGGCCAGCGTGCCGAGCAGATCGGCCGAGCCGCCGGTGAGCGTGAGCACGGTGACGGCCAGCAGCAGGCCGAGGCAGACGATCATGGCCAGGGCCAGACCGCCGGCCCAGCCGGAGGCGGCGCCGTCGTACGGCTCGGCGGCGACCATGGCGACGCCGGCGCCGGCCAGGGCGGCCCCGGCGGTGTCGGTGCCCTCGAACAGGCCGCTGTCGCCGGGGCTCTCTTCGCCGGCGCCGATGGGGGCGCCGGTGCCCTGGTTGTCGCCGTACACGTCCTGAAGGAGGTTGGCGCCGAGGTTGGTGTCGTCACCCCGGGTGAGGTCCAGGATGGCCGAGCCGGAGGCACCGGGGTCGCTCTGCACGGTCATGCCGCCGACGGAGGAGGTGATCTGCGTCTGGGCGGAGGCGTCAGTCTGGTCGGCGTCGTCGTCGGCGTCGAAGATCGAGATGCCCGACTTGTCCTTGGTCTGTGCTCCGGCGGCGCTGCCCGAGCCGCTCTTGGAGTCATCGGCGGCCAGCGAGATCATCTCGCCGGAGTCGGCCAGCGGGATGGAGTCGGCGCCGCCCTCGTCGCTGCCGGCGAGCATGTCCACCTGCTCGCGCTTGAAGACCAGCTTGTCGCGGTCGCGGAACTCCTGCAACTGACCGGAGGCGGCCATCTCCTGCACCTTCTCAACCGACACGCCGATCTTCTTGGCGGCTTCTTCGGCGGTGTAGAACATCTTGGCCATGGGCGGGGGTCTCCGTGTGAACTGGGCGGCGGGTGGGCCGCGGAGCAGGGCTGTGACAGGGGTGAGAACGGACGGGCGGGCCGAGACTGGCCGACCGAGGGGTCAACGGTACCCCGGATGCCGGCACTGGGGCAGTCGCCGTCCGGCCTATCCCCCCGGCCTATACCCCCCGGCGGACCGGCCCCACAGGCGCTCGTCCCGGACCTGATCCGAGCGGAGCGGTTGTTCGGTTGCAGTGCGGGGGCGGTTTGGGGGTCCGATCCGGGCGGTTCCGGGGGGCAACGATGCAGACGTGGCAGCGTTGCCGGGCAAAGTGGGACTGGTTGACCGTGCTCAGGGGCCCGGAGGTGGCGGTCGGTCGGTGGCGGGCGTGGGGGTGAGCGCGGGGCTGGGCGGTGGCGTGGGCGGAGGCACGGGGGCGGGCGGTGCCCATGCGGGTGGTTCGGGGGGGCGGGGGTGGCTGGGGATGCCCTTGCCGTATCGGGTTCCGCGGCCGGCGCACTTCCGGCTGAACGGGTTGCCCGAGCCGGTGGAGATGGTGGACCTGTCGGTGCCGGACCTGCCGGCGGATCTGGAGGGGATGACGATCCTGCACCTGTCGGATCTGCACGTGAGGCGGCGTTGGCGTGCCTCTCGGCTGGTGGGGGGCGGGCGCGGGGGCGGGCGGGCGGGGCAACTGGGGGGGCTGGGCGGGGGCACGGTGCTGGCGAGGCTGGCGGACGCGCTGCCGGGCCTGCGGCCCGACGTGGTGTGCCTGACGGGCGATTATGCCGATGGCCCGGGCGATGGTGCGGCGGCGGGGCTGGCGGTGGCGCAGCTGGTGGCCAGGGTGCGGCCCCGCTGGGGGTGCTGGGGCGTGTTCGGCAACCACGACGCGCCGGCGGTGCGGGCGGCGGTGCGGGCGGCGACGGCGGGGCGGGTGACCTGGCTGGAGGACCGGCTGAGCGAGGCGGGGGAAGAGGGCGGCGTGGGCGGCGGGGCCTCATGTCAGCCGCTGCCGGCGGGTCTGCGGCTGCTGGGGCTGAACTGGCCGGAGGATCCGTTTGCAGTGCTGCGGCGTGCGGGGGAGGCCGAAGCGGCAACGCGCGAGGGGCTGGTGATCACGCTGGCGCACGCGCCGGGGGCGATTGTGCATTGCAGCCGGCTGGCGGTGCGGCTGCCCTTGGTGCTGTGCGGGCACACGCACGGGGGGCAGATTCGGCTGGGCGGGTGGGTGCTGCACACGTCATCAGACCTGCCGGGGCGGTGGGCGGCGGGGGTGGTGCGGGCGAGGCGGCCGGACGGGGGCAGCACGCTGGGGTGCATCAGCCGTGGGTTGGGCGAGGCGGCCTGGCCGGGGCTGCGGTTCGGGTGCCGGCCCCAGGCGCCGCTGTATGTGCTGCGTCGGGGCGCGGCTGCCGGCGTAAATGGAGCGGCGACACAGCGGAACGGGGCGATGGGTGGTGACGGCGGAGTGGAGGTGGTGCTGCGGTGGTGAGGGGTGGGGGGCCAGAGCGGCGCGGGCGCTAGAGCTGGCCGATGTATGCGACGGGCGTGAGCCGTTCGACGACGTCGGCGTAGCCGGTCATCAGCGACAGGCCTTCGTCGAGTGATCGGTAGCAGCAGGGGGCCTCGGTGCGCAGCGACGCGTTGTCGATCTGCTCGGGGATGTAGACCTTGGCGCGCAGTTCGGCGAAGTCGTACACGACCTTCTTGGCGTCGGACCTGGACATGGTGCGGCCGGTGCCGTGCGGCAGGCAGTTGTCGATCGATGTGACGGCGGCGGTGGCCTTGACGATCACCATGTCGTCCAGGAGTTGGGAGGGGATGATCGCCAGTTGGCCCGGCTGGACCCGCTGGACACCCTTTCGGATCAGCACGCCGTCGGGCAGTTCCTCGAAGTGGTTGTGGTCGCGGTCCAGGCGGTCGGTGCCGGGGAAGAGCGGCACGAAGCGGCCGAGGTGCCGCTGGGCGATGTCCAGCACGGCGCTGCGGTTGTCGCCCGCCCAGGCGCGGATGCGGCGGAACTCGGAATCGAACTGGGCCGGCTTGTCCACGAGATGGTCAACCAGGCCGCTCTCAGTCCGCGAGCCGGTGTGCACCACCAGGCAGATCGAGCCGTCGGTATGCGACACGGCTGCGTCCAGGAAGTGGTTGCCGGAGCCGAGGTCGCCAAGCCCCTTGTTGCGACGTTCGGCCAGTGCGCTGCACAGGCCGTCCCACGTGCGGCGGAAGTTCTCGGTTCGGGTGTCGGCCTCGCGCAGGGGTGTGCGGACGACGGCCATGCCGCAGCCCACATCGGAGAGCGCAAAGCGACGCCAGGACGGATCGCTGGTGAGCAGTGCGGTGCCGGTGGGCAGCGGGCTCTTGCCGGGGCAGGTGTCGGGCAGGCTGACCACCCGGCGGGCGACGCGGATCGCGCCGCTGATCGTCAGCCACTGGCGGATCTCGTAGTCCGGCACGGCGGAGAGGTTGGTGAATCGAAATTGCTCGGCCATCCCGTGTGTCCTTGACGGGCACCCGCGCGGGCGGTGTGGGCGGGTGCGAAGGCTGCGTGGGCCTTGTTCCCTGTGGGCGAGTGTAGTGGTGCCGGAGCGGCAACCCCGGAGGCCGCTTGCGAGCCCTCCACCCAAAAACACACCGCGGGGCGGCGCTGGTGCGCCGCCCCGCGGGTGAGTCAGGCGTGGTTGGCCCGCCGGTCAGGGCAGGCGGGAAGGGTTACTTCGAGGGGGCGGGCTCGGCCGCGGCCGGGGCGGCGGCTTCGGGCCGCACGACGAAGCGGAAGCGGTTGGCGGGGATGTAGTACTTGGCGAAGGTCTCCTTGACCTCGGCGGGCTTGACGGCCTTGTAGAAGTCGACGGCGGTGACGACGTCGTCGAGCTTGAGGCCCCGGTAGGTGAGGCTGGCGAGGCGGGCGGTCCAGAAGTCGGGCTCGCGCATGGTCTCTTCCAGGCTCTTGATGAGCTGAAGGGTGGCGACGGAGAGCTCGTCATCGGTGGGGCCGTTCTGGGCGAAGGCGGAGTAGACCTCTTCGAGCGCCGCCGGGAGGGCGGAGGCCTTGGCGGGGTCGGTGGGGGCCTGGGCCATGAACATGCCCAGGCCGGGGTACTCGGCGGCGGGGCGGGAGGAGGCGCCGATGGAGTAGACGAGCTGCTTCTCTTCGCGGATGACCTTGATCAGCCGGGTGGAGAGCACGCGGGAGGCGAGCTGGAGGAGGCGGACGTCGCGGACGTTCTGGATGTCGGCGCCGAAGAAGCCGTCCATGACCACGGCCTTGTCGGTCTTGGTGGCCATGGACTTGTCGACGACGATGGGGCCGGGGGTGCGGTCGATCTTGCGGATGTCCTGGTAGGTGCGGTCGCTGATGCGCTCGCGCTTGGGCAGGGAGGCGACGTAGGTGCCGACCAGCCGCTCGGCGTCCTGACGGGCGATGTCGCCGACGACGGCGACCTCGATGGGCGAGGTGGCGAGCACCTGGCGGAGCCAGGCCTGAGCCTCGGTGAGCTTGACGGCGTTGATCTGCTCCTCGGTCAGGGGCTTGCTGCGGACCTCGGCGGCAGGGAGGATGGCGGCGGCGACGCTCTCGGCCATGATGCCCTCGGGCGTGCTGCGGCGGGCCTTGATGCCCTGCATCTGGGCGAGCTTCCACTGCTCGAAGGCGGCGGGCTCGATCTTGGGGTCGGTGAGCAGCAGGTGGGCCAGCTGCATGCCGGTCTCGAGTTCCTGCGGGTTGCCGGAGATGGTCAGGACCATGTTGTCGGCCCCGGCGCCGCCCCGGACGGAGACCTTCTTGCCGGTCATCAGGTCGCGGATCTGGGTGCTGGAGAGCGTGCTGGTGGCGGGGCGCAGCCAGGCGAGGGAGGCGGCGGAGGAGAGGCCCCGGGTGGCGGCGGTTTCCTGGATCTCGCCGCCGGCGAGGGTGATGATGATGCTGGCCTCGTTCTTGCGCACGTCCATCTGGCGGTGGTGGAAGCGGACGTTGTTGCTGAACCATCCGGAGAGCACGCCGGTGGCGTCGTGGACGGCGCCCTCGACGAGCGTGCCGGGCGTGGGGGCCTTGTCCATCAGCGAGGCGGCGCGGGCCTCTTCGGCGACCTTGTCGGGCCGGACGTTGACGGCGGCCTGGCCGAGGGCGAGCAACTGGGCCTCGGTGGGCGCGTCGCCGGAGGCGGGCAGTTCGGCGATGAACAGGGCGTTGGCGGGGTCGAAGTTCTCGGCGAAGGCGGCGGAGACCTCGGCGGGGGTGATGCCGGGGAGCAGGGCGCGGTAGAGGTCCAGCCGCTGGCCGGCGGACATGGGGGCCTCTTCAGCGGCGACGGCGCCGTTGATGCGGCCGAGCATGGCGCGGGCGGGGAGGGTGGCCTCGCGCTGGACGCCCTCTTCGGCCTGGGAGATCAGGGCGTTGCGGGCGTCGGCGATCTCACGCTCGGTGAAGCCGTGCACGCGGGCACGCTGCAGTTCCACGCCGGCCTCGGCGAGCATCTCCTTCCACTTGCCCGGCTCGCCGGTGGCGCTGATGGTGGCGAAGTTGATGGCGTTGGCCAGATCCTGGGCCGAAGCGCTGGCGCTGAGGTAGGGGGTCTTGCGCTTGGCCTGCTCGGCGGCGATGCGGCGGTTGAAGGCCCAGGTGCCGATCAGTTCGACCAGATCGCGACGCATGTCCCCGACGGTGATGGTGGCGCCCCTGGAGGGGCCGATGCGGTTGATGGAGATCTCGGCCTGGGTCTGCTCGGGGTCGGTGGCGACGATGGCGCGGGGGGCGGCGGGGGCCTGCACGCCCACGGGCAGATCGGCCGGGCGGGGGGTGGTCTTCAGGTCGCCGAAGGCGGCGGTGATCCGCGGGATGACCACGGCGGGGTCGACATCGCCGACGACGATCAGCGTCATGTTGCTGGGGACGTAGAAGGTGTTGTAGTAGCCCTCGAAATCGGGACGCTGCACGGTCTTGATGGTCTCGTCGGTGCCGATGGGCAGGCGGCGGCCGAAGGTGCTCTCGGGGGCGAGGCGCTCGAAGACGTAGTCCTGGATGCGCTGCTGGGCGCTGGCGCGGGTGCGCTTCTCTTCAAGGATGATGCCCCGCTCCATCTCGATTTCGTCGTTGCGGAGCAGCAGGCGGCCGCCGACGTCGGAGAAGAACAGCAGGGCCTTGTCGATGGTCTCAACCTTGGTGTCGGGCAGGGCGAGCTGGTAGGTGGTCTGGTCGAAGCTGGTGAAGGCGTTCTGGTCGCGACCGAACTGCAGGCCGAGGCTCTGGAAGAAGTCCACCACCGAGCCGGGCGGGAAGTTCTTCGAGCCGTTGAAGGCCATGTGCTCGAGGTAGTGGGCGATGCCGCGGGTCTTCTCGCTTTCGTTGAGCGAGCCGGCGGAGACGTGCAGCCAGACCGAGACGCGGCCCTCGGGGTTGCCGTGCTTGCGGAGGATGTAGCTCAGGCCGTTGGGCAGGGTGCCGACGACCAGGGCCGGGTCGGTGGGGAGCTTGGCCTTGAGGTCCGCGGCGGAGGCGGCGGTCGCCGGGGCGGCGGCGGTCGCGGGCTTGTCCTGAGCGTGGACGGCGGCGGTGGTGCCGCCAGCGAGGGTGAGCAGGGCGGCGGCGAGCGGGAGGGAGGAACGGCAGGAAGCGGGGGTGATCATGGTTCGGGGTTTTCGCGGAAGCGGCCGGCTTGGATGCCCCGCCGAGGCAAGCGGGGGCGACGCTGCGGACGGGTGTCCGCGGAACGGGGCGTCGCTGGTGATGCGGCCTGAGGCGATCGTGGCTCAGGGCCGAGCATCAAGTGAAGGCGCGTCGGCGGAGGTGGGCAGGCCGAGGCCCCCCTTTGCGGCTTGATCGGGCTTTTCGCCCTCGGGCAGAATGAGCAGCACGAAGCCGGGACGGTCTGGCCGGCACCAGGACCGCAGGGCGGCGGTGAGGTCGGCCGGGCCAAGGCGGGCGTAGGCGTCGGGGGCGGCGGCGAGATCGGCCGGGGTGAGGCCCTGCTGTCGGGCGGAGGAGAGGGCGGCGGCCCAATAGGCCGGCGAGGCGAGCATCTCGCGGGCCTCGCGCGAGAGGGCGGCGAGCACCGGGGTGGTTTCATCCGGCGAGATCGGCCCGGTGGCGACGGCGGGCTGGTCGGCGGTCGGGCAGCCGCTGAGGCTCCGAAAGGTGTGGGTGACCAACTGGGCGGCGGCCCGCACCTGGGCCTCGTCGCCGCGGACGCGGACGGTGGTGAGCACCACGCCTCCGGCGATGCGGGCGGGCATGGGCACCACGCGGACGCTGGGGGCGTCCAGCCCGGCGTCGGTCAGGGCGGCGCGTAGACGGGTCTGGACCACCTCGGCGGCGGCGCGGCTGGCGCGGAAGGCGGTCATCTCGGCCAGAGCCGGGCCGGGCAAGGCCCACACGACAAAGCCGGTGCCGGAAGGGAGGTCACGCCGGACTTCGGTGTAGTCCAGGCCGGCCTCGAGCGGGACGGTTGGCGGGGGCGCAGGGGCGGCATGGGAAGCGTCGGCCGAGGCGGCGCGTCGAGCCGGTGGGGCGCGGGGCGGCAGCGATGAAAAGACCGCGTCCGCCAGCGGCACGACGGCGGCGAGATCCATCGCGCCGGTGATGGCGGCCTCGACGCTGGGCAGTTCGCCGGAGGCCGGGTCGATGGTCAGGCGGCGGAGGACACGCAGGACGGCGTCGCCATCGAGCGAGGCACGCTCGGCATCGGCCGGTTCGGCCGGCGGGGCGGTGTCACCACTCACGCGGCCGATGAGTTCCAGCACGGCCTGGGCGGCGATCTGGTCGGGGCGGCTGCGGCGTTGGCTGTTCCCGCCGCCGGCGAGTTGCTCGCTTCGGCGGGGGCCGGCAGCGTCGCGGAAGCGGGCGAGGCGGTCCTGATCCACCGCAGGCTGGCGGAGCATGGCGCCGACGCGGTGCAGGGCGCGGGGCAGGTCCGCCGGGTCGCCCTCCCATCGCATGACCACGCGTTCGGGCTGGGCCGTGATGGCGATGCGCGGGGCGGGCAGGTCGCCGTTGGCGTCGGGGGCCGGGGGGATGACGGGACGGTCGGTGGTGCCCCACGCGGCGGCGGCCGGCGCCAGTCGCCAGTCATCGCGGAGCGATGCCGGCAGGCCCAGCGAGACCATGAGGTAGACCCGGTCGGGGCGGTCGCCCGGCGCGGGACGCACGTGCACGACGGCGCCGGAGGCGGTCAGGACGCTGAGGGTGCCCGAGGCGGCATCGGCCCGGACGGTCGGTGCGGCGGTGGGGCGGGCGGCAGACGGGGCCGGCGCGGGAGACTGAGCGCAGGCAGGAGCGGCGGCCAACAGCCCGACAGTGCCGGCAGCGGCAAGGCTCAGCATGGAACGAGGACCAAGGGGCACCCCGGGGGGTACGGTCAGGCGGCAGAGAAGTTGCAGGGGCGAGGCCTCGGGCGAGGTATTGAATATGCAGTTGCTGCTATGCGGACTCGGGGGAGCGGACGGCGGCCCGGGCGGGTGGGCCGTTCGGGCGAAGAACAGCCGACCCATGCAGCGGTGCGGGGGATGGCGGTACACTCAGCGGATCGAACATGACTAGTGAGCAGTGGCTGATTTGGGCTTTGTGCGTTGTGGGTGCCTACGTGCTGGGCGGGGTGCCGTTCGGGCTGCTCATTGGGCTGGCCAAGGGGGTGGACGTTCGCCAGCACGGGTCGAAGAACATCGGCGCCTCCAACGTGGGCCGGACGCTGGGTCGCAAGTGGGGGGTGCTGACGTTCCTGCTGGACGGGCTGAAGGGGTTTGCGCCGGTGTTCATCGCCGGGTTTGCGCTGGGGACGGTGAACCGGCCGGACGCGCCGGTGCTGCTGGCCTGGGCTTGGCTCAGTTTCGGCATCGCGGCAATCTTGGGCCATCTCTACTCGCCGTTCCTGAAGTTCAAGGGCGGCAAGGGGGTGGCGACGGGCTTTGGCGCGTTGCTGGCGGTGTTCCCGCTGCTCTCGCTGCCGGCGCTGGCGGCGATCGTGGTGTGGGCGATCTCGGTGAAGACCACGCGGTACATGGGGTTCAGTTCGTGCATCGCCGCGGTCACGCTGCCGCTGTTCACCTTCGCGGTGATCCCGTTCGGCAACGCCATCGGGCTGTTCGCCCAGCGAGATCCGGCGGCGGGCCCGGGCCCGACCTGGCCCTTGTGGCCGTACATGACCGCGGGGCTGATCATGGCGATGCTGGTGGTGATGCGTCACCGCTCGAACCTCAAGCGGATGCTGGAGGGGACGGAGCCGAAGGTCAAGAGCCGCAGCGAGCGGCAGGCTGAGAAGGCGGCCAGGGCAGCGCAGGCCGACGGCGGTACAGCGGGCCATGCCGGCGTGAACGGTGGGGGCGTGGGCGAGGCGGGCGTATCGGCGGAGCGGCCCGACGGCGCCATGGCCGGTCGCTGAGCGACCGGGTGAGGGCGGCGAACCGATCGTTTGTCTGGGCGGGCGGCTTTACGGACAACCAGCGGTGAAGGCAGCGATGAAGGCGACGAAGTCGTCGCCGGTCAGCAGGCCATCGGGCGGGGTGGTGCCGCCGATGCGGACGACATCGGCCAGCAGATCGCCGGCGGCGAAGGCGGCGATAAAGGCGTTCAAGTCGTCTCCGGTGAGCAGGCCGTCGGGCTGGATCGGCGGCCCGCCGACGCCGGTGATGTCGGCCAGGTTGCAGCCGACGACGGGCGGCGTGTAGGTGATGGTGAGGGTGGGGCGGCTGGCGGTGGTGCCGGTGCGGGAGACGAAGCGGCGAGCATTGGCGGCCTCGTCCTCGTAGCCCCGGAGGATCCAGCCGAAGTTGGCCGCCGGGTCGTTGATCCACGCGGTGATGTCGGCGATCAGGCCGGGGTTGCCGTTCGGGTTGCCGAAGGTGCCGGTGGTGGGGCTCGAGTCGAAGTTGTCAAAGCGGGGCTCGATGAAGCCGAACACGCTGGTGCCGCTGGGCTGAGCGACATAGTCGCCCCCCGGGGTGGTCCACAGTTCATCGGGGAACACGCGGTGCAGCCAGGTGCTGTCGCCGTCGACGGTGGGTACGCCGCTGCCCTCGTTGTTGGTGGGGTTGCCGACGCCCTCGTTCCACGAGGCGGTGACGCGGTGGAGGGACATGACGCGGTTGGCGAAGTCCAGCGTGCGGTCCATTCGCAGGCGGAGCTGAACGCGGGTGATGATCGAGCCCCGGGGGATGGGCGAGAGGTCGAAGCGGAGCAGGGCGCGACGGGAGAAGAAGCCGCTGGTCTTGCCGGCGAAGAGCCAGCCGCCGCCGCCGTTGGAGACGGCACCGAACTCATCCTCGAGGAGGGTGGCGTCGGCGATGGGGGTGCGGACAAGTTCGTCGGCGTGGGCCGGGGAGCCCATGGAAACCCCCAGGAGTGCGAGCGGGGCGACCCATGTACTTGTTGAAACAAAGAAAGTGCGTACGATGTTTGAGGACTTGGTTCGCATGACGGTCTCTCCGTTGGTCGCCCAACCCGCCCGCCGGCACAGTATCGGGGAAGCACCAGTATCTTGCCCTCTCCGCATCGTTCGTCCACATTCACCGAACTTCCTGGTGCCCCGACGGTATGACTTCTTCACCGGTGGTTCCGAGAACCATGGGCGAAGACCGTTCGTTGTTCAACGTGCCGGGCCGGCCTGAGCTTGTGCGGGCTGGGCCGCGGCACCTGACCTGACCCTTGGAGACTTGCTGATGACCTTGCGTTCCTTTGGCGTTGTTGGTGTTCTGGCCCTGGCGGGGCTGACTTCGGTGTCGCTGATGGGCGGCTGGACGGCTTCGGCCAATCTGGCTTCCACCGGTCAGGCTCCGGCGGCTTCGGCCCCGGCGGCGACCGGCCCGTTCACGGTGGACGGCGTGCACTCGAGCGTGATCTTCCGCATCAAGCACCTCAACGTGGCCTGGAACTACGGCCGGTTCAACAAGATGTCGGGCACGTTCCTGCTTGACGGCAAGGACCCGGCCAAGTCGGTGATCGACATCACCGTGGATGCGTCGTCGATCGACACCGCCAACGCGGACCGCGACAAGCACCTGCGCGCGGGCGACTTCTTCTCGGTGCAGGAGTACCCCACGCTGACCTTCAAGAGCACCGCCTTCAAGAAGACCGGCGACACCACCTTTGAGGTGACCGGCGACCTGACGATGAAGGGCAAGACCAAGTCCGTGACCATCACCGTTGAGAACACCGGCCAGGGCCCGGGCCGCCGGGGCGGCGAGGTGGCCGGCCTGGAGACCCGCTTCAACATCAAGCGGACGGACTTCGGCATGGACTACATGGTCGGCGGCCTCTCTGATGAGGTCGGACTGATCATCGCTCTGGAGGGCGGTCGCAAGTGATTTCGGCCGGCGTCCGGCCCCAGCGGCGCCGGTGAGAAGATTGACTTGTGCCGCAGCGGCTGACGCCTTTGCGGCGCGTTATGTCTGTTGTTTGCGGTGTGCTGGCAGGGCTTGCGGGGGTGAGTGGTCTGGTGCTGGCGCAGGCGGATCAACCGGCCGGCGGCATGGACCCAGCGGTGCGGCAGTTTCTGCTGGGGGCGCTGATTTCCGGCGGGCTGGTGAGCGTGCTGCTGCTGGCGACATGGTGGAAAGCGGGGGCACGGCAGCGTGCGGGCACGGCCGATGGGTCGCCGGCAGCGGGAGCGAACAGCGCACCGCCCGGCGGGCTGACGCGGCACGCGGTGGCGCCGCTGGCGATGGGCGGGGCGTTTGTGCTGTGCGCGCATCTGCTGCTTGGGGGGCTGAACTGGCCCCCGGCCAGCGCCGACACCTGGCTGCCCCTGGCGGCGGTGGCGGCGGCGGTGATGGGCCTGACGGCGACGGCGGTGCGGCTGCCGGCGGCCGTGCGGTGGGTGGTGCGGGGCGTGCTGGTGGCGGCCCTGGCGTACCTGAGCCTGCGGAACTTTCTGGGTCGGCAGGAGACGCTGGCGGCGGTGGGGTATGTGGCGGGCGGGACGATCTGGACGCTGACGACGTGGTGGGCGCTGGAGAAACTGGCCGACCGGCGGACGGGGGCGCTGGCGCCCACGGTGGCGTGGCTTCTGGGGGTGGCGGTGAGCCAGACGGTGGTGCTGGGGCTGTTCGCGCTCAAGGGCGCGGTGGCGGCGCACGTGGTGGCGGCGGCGGCGGGGGCGGCGATGCTGACCGCGTGGCTGAGGCCGGGCTTCTCGCTGGGCTTTGGCGGGGTGCACGTGCCGGCGGTGCTGCTGGGGCTGATTCTGCTGCAGGCGACAGCGCTGGCCGACCTGAGCGTGCCGCACCTGCGGCGGGTGGTGTTCGCGGGGCTGCTGTTGGGTGTGCCGCTGGCGGCGGTGGCGGCGGATCGGCTGTTGCCGGCCCGGCTGACGGGCTGGAAGCGGACCGGCGCGACGGTGGGCCTGGCGGGCGTGCCGGCGGCGGCGGCGCTGGCGTGGGCCGGGCTGGAGCGGTTCGCAGCGGCGGAGGAGTCCTCGGGGTATTGAGCCGGGGGTGCGCCTGAGGGGATGGGGGTGCCGTGGGGTGCGGTGGGGGTGGGCCGGACCGGGAAACGCACCCATCTTGCCAGATGTGGGTTCCGGGGCGTGTTCATCCGATAAACTACCGGTGCCGCGGGGCGGCGACCGGGCTTGTGCTGCGCTGGCAGCGGGCCGGTCGCCGTACACCCTCGGGGCCAGATGGAGCACGACCTTGTCCGACGCCACCCCGGGTAGTCCTTCGGCCGCTTCCTCCTCCCCTGCGACCGGTGCGCCGGCGTCGGGTGAACTGGAGCGGACGAACATCGACCGCAGCTGGCTCACCAAGATGATGGTGTTCCTGGTGGTGCTGGTCGGGTTCGGGCTGTGGGCGTGTTACGACCTGGCGTTCGATCTGCCGCAGCGGGGCAAGGACTACGCGTCGTACCGCGAGCGGATTTTCCTGGACCGGGCGATCGGCAGCGGGCAGGCCAACCGCACGACGATCGCTGATCCGGCGGCGCGGCTGAAGGAGCTGCAGGGCCGGCGGGCGGAGCTGGAGAAGGCGGAGGCGGAGTTTGCGGGGCTGACGGGCAAGGCGGGGGAGGCGAAGTACGACGCGGAGCTGCGTCGGCTGGCGGCGGCGTTGCTGGAGAACGCGGAATTGGAGTGGCTGCTGGCGCTGTCGAGCGCCCGGGCGCTCAAGGCGGAGAACACGACGATCACCGCGCCGGTGGAGCGGCAGGCGGAACTGACCAAGAAGTGGGAGCAGACCGACCCGCCCCGGCCTCTGCCGGCGTACGACATTCCGCTGCACTGGTTCTATGCCGTGGTGGGTCTGGGCATCGCGGGGTACATGGTGCTGCTGATTCTGCGGGTGAAGTCCAAGGTGTACACGTGGGACCCGGCGGCGCAGCGGCTGACGTTGCCCGGGGGCCGCTCGCTGACGCCGGCGGACATCACCGAGTACGACAAGCGCAAGTGGCACAAGTTCTACGTGACGCTGGTGACCCGCGACGGCGGGCCGCCGGTGACGCTGGATTTGTACCGCTACGCCAAGCTTGAGGGCTGGGTGCTGGCGATGGAGAAGACCAGCGGGGGCGAGGGGTAAGGCCCGGGCAGGGGCGGGGGCGTTCGGTGCATCCGCCGGTCGGAACCGGCGTGGTGCGGTTGCCAACAAGCGGGTGATGATGGAGTACTGGCTGTCAGCGGCGGCGGTGTGCGGGGCGGTCGGCATCGGGCTGATCATGGCTCTGCTGGCGCTGCCGGGGGCTTGGCTGATGCTGGCGGTGGCGGCGCTGTGCCAGTGGTGGCAGGGCGGGGAGATGTATTCGTGGTGGACGCTGGGGGCGGCGGCGGCGATTGCGCTGTCGGGCGAGGTGGCGGAGTTCATCGCGGCGGCGGTGGGGGCGCGGAGCGCCGGCGGCAGCAAGACCAGCGCGGTGGCGGCGATCGGCGGCGGGCTGGTGGGCGGGCTGCTGGGGGCGCCGTTCGTGCCGCCGGTGGGGATCATCCTCGGCGGGGCGGTGGGCGCGGGTGTGGCGGCGGTGGCAGCGGAGCGGGGGATCAAGCGCAAGCCGTGGGAGGAGTCGTCTCGCGCGGGCGTGGGCGCCGCGGCCGGTCGGTTGGCGGCGACGGTGATCAAGGTGATCGTGGCGAGCGTGGTGGGCGCGGTGCTGATCGCGGGCGCGTTCTGGATCTGAGTGCCGGCGGCGCGGGTGGCCGACGGCCGACGGAGGAGGCCTGGCAGTCACTCCGGAGGCGGTGAAGCGTGGGCGAAGTTTCCACCTTTTTCGGCCCTTGGACCGAGAATGTGATATGCTCTGATTCGGGATGCAACCGGGGTGGACAGTTTGTGCGAATCACCCGGTGGCACGGTCCGATGCCCATAGAACAGTGGGTGGCTGGGGGGATGGAGGGATGGGGGGGGCCGGGGAGGTCAAGGCGGCGGGTGGGGTGATCAGGGGCGTGGGCAGCACGGACGCGGCGGACCGGGCCGCTCCACAGGCACACGCCTTGGCCCGGGTTCCGCAGGAACACGAAGATGGCCAGAACACCGCACTACGGCCCTTCCCATTCGCACACCAGCGGCGGCGCTTCGGGCGCTGCACCCTCTTCGGCGGGCGGGCCTCCGGCTTCCGGCGGCGGTTCGTCCGGCATCACCTCAGGGCGGCCGGCGATGGTCGCCGAGCCGGGAGCGGCGGCTGCCCGGGGGGCGACGGGCCCGGCGGCGCAGGCCCGCAGCGGCCCGGCCCGGCGGCGTGATGACCGGCCCGGCATCAAGCACTTTGTGCTGGACACCAACGTGCTGCTGCACGACCCCGATGCACTGTTTGTGTTCCAGGAGCACACGGTCATCCTGCCGTTCACGGTGATCGAGGAACTGGACACCTTCAAGCGTGACGCGGGGGACCGGGGCCGCAACGCCCGCGAGTGCATCCGCCAGTTGGACCGGCTGCGGGCGATGGGCCGGCTGTCGGACGGGGTGGCCTGGGGTGTGCCGGCGGATCAGGAGCAGAGCAACGCCAAGCCACCCGAGGGCACCGGCGTGGTGAAGATCGACGTGGTGGACCACGAGCGTCCGCCCATGCTGGCCAAGGACAAGCCGGACAACCACATCATCGCCAGCGCCTGGGCGCTGCACACGGCCGGCATCGGCAACGTGGTGTTCGTCTCCAAGGACCTCAACGCGCGGATCAAGGCCGACATGCTCGGCCTGACGACCGAGGACTTTGAGAACCAGAAGGTCGACGCGGACAAGCTGTACTCCGGCCACCTGGCGGTGGAGACCGCGGGCGAACTGATCGATGAGTTGTACCGCGACCGCATGCTGCCGCTGGACCGCATCAAGCAGCAGTTGACCAGCATCGCCGCGGATGGCACGCCGGTGACGCGTCCGGTGTACGCCAACCAGTTCATCCAACTGCGCGACGCGGAGGACGACGGGCACACCGGGCTGGCCCGGCGTCTGGCCGACACCGACCACCTGATCCCCGTGACCGGGCCCCGCAAGCCGACGTTCGGCATTCTGGCCCGCAACGTGCAGCAGACCATGGCGATGGACCTGCTGATGGACGACGAGGTGCGGATGGTGACGCTGCTGGGCTCGGCCGGCACCGGCAAGACGCTGCTGGCGGTGGCGGCGGGCATGGCCAAGGTGTTCACCGAAGAGCGCTACGACAAACTGCTGGTGGCGCGGCCCATCATGCCCATGGGGCGCGATATCGGCTATCTGCCCGGCACCAAGGACGACAAGCTGGCGGCGTGGATGATGCCGATCTTCGACAACCTCTCGTACCTGCTCTCCACGCGCGGGGCGACGCTGGGCGGCAACCACGGCAACCAGCACGCCGAGAGCCACTCCACCGAGCAGCGGATGCAGAAGCTGATCGCCGACGGCAAACTGGTGCTCGAGCCGCTGACGTACATCCGCGGGCGGTCGATCCCGCACCAGTTCATGATCGTGGACGAGGCGCAGAACCTCACGCCGCACGAGATCAAGACCATCGTCTCGCGCATCGGCGAGGGGACCAAGATCGTGCTCACCGGCGACATCGGGCAGATCGACAACCCGTATCTGGACGAGAGCTCCAACGGATTGAGTTACGCGATTGAGAAGATGAAGGGCCTGCGGATCGTCGGCCACGTGACCCTGGGCAAGAGCGAGCGGAGCGAGCTGGCGAGTCTGGCGGCGAATCTGCTGTGAATGTGTGGGCCCGGCGCGACTCCGGGCGGCGGTGGCGGTCAAGAATCCGCCATGGTCAAGCGGCGATGCGGCGTTCTCGGTGCGGCTGTTGTGTGCGTAGCGATGTCACCGGTGCTCGGCGAGCCGGGCGGTGCTGCGCCCGCCGCAGCGCCACCGGCCCCGGCGGTTGCCGAGCAGCCCGCGCCGTTCGACGTGACCACCGCCGACTTTCCGGCGCTGCTGGAGGAACTGGTTGACCAGTACCAGACGCCTGAGGGGCGGGCGCCCGGCGCGGCGAATGGGTATGGCCTGCTGATCCGGGCGGGCGCGATCCTGCGCGAGGTATCGGCGGGTTCCCCTCCGGTGGATTTCACGGTGCTGTATGACCGCACGTGGAAGGCGGGTGACGGCCCGAGCAAGGAGGAGGCCTCGGCCCGGGCGCGGGCGGTGCTCAAGGCGGCCGGTGAGCGGGGCGTGCTGGAGTTGCTGGATCAGGTGGCGGCGGCCCCGCGGATGGCGATGGCCAGGGTGGGCACGCCGGAGCGGGTGAGCCAGGAGCGGTTAGCGCTCGGAGAGGAACCGGAGAAGTGGAGCGGCCGGTTGGTGGACATGGGCTTGAGGGAGTTTGGCCTGTTCCGCTTTCTGACGCGGATGAGCGCTGCGCGGATGGCTGAAGCGCGGGCGGCGGGGGATGTGGCGGAGTTCACCCGGGCGGCCGAGCATGCGCTGGCGGTGGCGCGGGCATCGACGCATCAGGGCGGCCTGATTGCCCGGCTGTTGGGTGCAGCGGTGCAGGCGTTGACGATCGACCAGGTCATGATCGGTGTGCGGGTGCTCAAGCCGAGCGATGCGGAACTGGCGGCGCTCGCTGAGGTGTTCCGGCGGCAGGTGGGACGGTTGCCGCCGCCGAGGCTGGCGGTGGGCAGCGAGCGGCTGCTGGCGCTGGACACGTGCCGCGTGGCGTTCGCCGCGGACGGCAAGGTGGACCTGAACGCACTGGGGGCGATCACGCAAACGTCACTGCCGGCGGCGGCCATGCCGGTGGTGGTGCGGGCGACGCGGGAGGGCAATGTGGCGGCGGTGACCGACGCGTATGAGCGGTTGGCGCGGTGGTGGGACTCGCCCCGCGCGCAGCGCGACCAGGCGGACAGCCCGGACGTGGTGAGCGAGCGGTGGCGGCAGGACCCGCAGGGGCTGGTGGTCGGGCTGCTGCTGCCGGCGGTGGAACGCGCGGCCAAGGTGGATGACCAGGTCGCGTTGCGTCGCCAGGGCGTGCTGGCGATGCTGGCGGTGGAGCGCTACCAGCGGGCGACCGGGGCGTATCCGGCGGACCTCGCGGCGGTGGTGGCCAAGCGGCTGCTGGCGGCGGTGCCGACGGACCCGGTGACCGGCAAGCCGCTGGGCTATCGGCGGCTGGAGAAGCCCGACGAGGCCGGGCGGAGCTACGTGCTGTACAGCGTCGGGTTCGATGGCGTGGACGACGGCGGTCGGGAACTCACCGAAGAGCAGGGCGGCTTCACGCGGGCGATTCAGGGACCAAAGGTCGAGGGCGGTGCGGACGCGGTGCTCACGCCGGGTCTGCGCTGAGCGGCGACGGTCGCACCTGCTGCACCTGCCAGTTCATCGCCAGGATGCGGCGCAGGGCGCGGTTCTCGTACAGCGGTTCGACCGGGTCGAACAGCACCATCTCCAGCGGTCGCCAGAGGGCGACCCAGCCGGCGATGACCACGGCTTCAGAGAGCAGCAGCCGGAGCGGGCCGGCGGGGCCGAGCAGATCCGGCTCGCGCAGGGCGTAGGCGGTGGCCAGGATGACCGCGAGGGCGATCATGCACAGGCCGAGGATGCGCCAGCCCAGACTGCGGACCTGGCGGACGGTGTGGCGGTTGGCCAGCGTCTTGGCGTGGCACCAGCGGCGGAGGGCCTCTTCCACATCGGGGATGCTGGTGGCCGGATCGGTGAGGCGCAGCAGCAGCACGGTGGCCTTGGGCTGCTGGTGGGCCATGCGAACCAGGCGGTCGACGCCGGGCTTGCCGAGGGCGGCGCCGACATCGTCCCAGCCGTCGGGCGTGACGCCGGGGCGGGCGGGTCGGCCGGGGCGGCCGCCGGTGAGCAGTTCATCCACCCCGTCGATGGTCAGGACGATGGGCCCGGTCTGATCCATGTGCGCAGCGTACGGGGAGCCTGCGAGCGGCGTGCGGCGGGGCAAAAACGGCCGCGGGCCGCGTGAGAAGCGGCC
>JAJTDF010000167.1 GCA_021294835.1 Planctomycetaceae bacterium | reverse complement strand
GTGTGTGGATAAGTGAGGGGTGGGTGGGGTTGGGTGGCGGGTGCTGTAGGTGGTTGTGTGGGTGTTGGGCGTTCGCCATGGATTTTGGGGTGGGGTGTGTGTGGAGAAGTGGGGGTGGTCGGGGGTGGGGGTGGGGGGTGGGTGCGGTTGGGCGTGGGCGCGGAGGGGGCGCGGGGGCAGCGACTCGGCGAGCGCGCAGTGTGGGCGGAGGGATGGGACATCCGTACACATACCTTACCATGAAGGCGAGCCAGTTGCAAGGGGAGAGATAGGAATTTGTACGGTTGTTGGCGGTGCTGTTGGCCGGGCGGGTGGCCGGCCGGGACGGGATGCGGCCAAACCGGTGTTTGTGCGGAGCGGGGTCCCCCCTGAGCGACAGAAATGTGAGACAATCTGGACGCCGGATCGCAAACCGGCGTGCAGGTGCCGCCTCCCTCCGCAGGGGGCACGCCTTGGGCAGGAGGATGACGCATGGCCGACGGGATGCAGGTCGAGAAAGCAGCGGTGGCGGGGGCGGAGATGCTCAGCAGCGAGCGGTTTGGTGAGTTGCTGTTCAAGACGGTTTGGTCGGCGGCGTTCGGGCGGACGCGCCCGGAGGTGCGGCCGGAGCACACGTATCAGGCTGATGATTTCGCGCAGAAGGCGATGATGGCGATGATGGTGGTGGTGACGTCGGCGCAGCAAGCGGGGGAGGGGAGTGCGTGGGGGGACTTGCCGGGGCTGATTGCCCGCGGGATCGGTGGTGGCGTGACTTTGCCGGAGTGGGATGAGGTGGTGCGACCGCTGGTGGTCCGCTGGGCGAAGACGACGGCCGAGCGGGACTTGCTGGATCGTTTGGCCAAGCGGGGGGCGGACAAACGCGGGGGTGGGGAGAAGGGGGCCGCGGCCAACGTGGAGCTGGCGCGTTCGGCGGAGCAGCGGGCCGCTGGGAGCGGGGCGGGCGACGGCGGGGCGGCGGAGCGGGCGGCGGAGGCGCTGGAGGACCTGGCGGTGTTTGATGGGGGGCGATGGGCGCGGGTGCTGGAGCAGCGGCTGGCTGGGCGCACGCTGGCGGAGACGGCTGGAGTCCTGGGGCTCAGCGTGTCGCAGGTGCGGACGGCGGAGGGGCATGCGCAGCGGTGGGTGCGGTGGGTGATGCGACGGGTGACGCCCCCGAGCCTGCCGGGTGAACTTGCTGGGTTGGCAGCGGGACGGTTGCGTGAGGTGGCGCAGATGCGGTTTGCCGAGGGGTGGGGCCGTGCGGAGACGGCGCGGGTGTTGAAGACGACCGAGGGGGAGGTGATTGCGGCTGAGCGGGCGTTGGTGGTGGGCGCTGCGGGTGACGAGGCGGCGGACTGAGGGGGCTGTGGGCCGGGGGATATGGTGCGGTGGGCGGAGGGCGTGAGTAGGAGGCGGTATGGCGGACGTGGTGAATGAGGTGTTGGCGGACTACCGGCAGGGCGGGGATGGCGTGCTGGAGTTGTGGCGGTATGACCTGACGGTGGAGCAGGTGGTGGAGGTGATTCGCGCGGCGCAGGCGGTGCGCGAGGTGAGGGTGTTGGCTCTGGGGAGGCGGGATGATGAGCGACGCGAGGTGCGCGGGAGCTTGCGGCCCCTCGGCGAGGCGGGGGCGGCGGCTTTGGCTGAGGCGCTGAAGCAGAAGGCTGTGCCGGGGTTGCAGACGCTGGGGGTGGCGGCGAACCGCATCGGCAAGGCGGGCGCGGCGGCGTTGGCGGGAGCGATGGCCAGTGTGCCGAGGTTGCAAACGCTGGATGTGGCACGGAACGGCATCGGCGCGGCGGGCGCGGCGGCGTTGGCGGGCGCGCTGGCCGGTGTGCCGGGATTGCAGACGCTGAAGGTGCGGAACAACGGCATCGGCGACGCGGGCGCGGCGGCGTTGGCGGGAGCGCTGGCCGGTGTGCCGGGGTTGCAGACGCTGTACGTGGGGGGCAATGGCATCGGCGATGCCGGCGCGGCGGCGTTGGCGGGAGCGCTGGCCGGTGTGCCGGGGTTGCAGACGCTGGCTGTGGGGGCCAACGACATCGGCGATGCGGGTGCGAAGGCGTTGGCGGGAGGGCTGGCCGGTGTGCCGGGGTTGCAGACGCTGGATGTGGGGAACAACAGCATCGGCGCGGTTGGCGCGGCGGCGTTGGCGGGTGCGCTGGCCGGTGTGCCGGGGTTGCAGACGCTGAAGGTGGGGAACAACGGCATCGGCGATGCGGGCGTGGCGGCGTTGGCGGGAGCACTGGCCGGTGTGCCGGGGTTGCAGACGCTGAACATGGAGGACAACGAAATCGGCGCTGCGGGCGCGGCGGCGTTGGCGGGAGCGTTGGCCGGTGTGCCGGGGTTGCAGACGCTGAATGTGGAGGCCAACTACATCGGCGATGCGGGTGCGGCGGCGTTGGCGGGAGCGTTGAAGGTTGTGCCGGGGTTGCAGGGGCTTTATGTGGGGTGGAACGGCATCGGTGATGTCGGTGCGGCGGCGTTGGCTGGAGCGCTCAAGTAGGGGTTGCAGACGCTGAGTGTGGGGAGCAACGACGTTGGCGATGCGGGTGCGGCGGTCTTGGCGGGAGGGCTCAAGGATGTGCCGGGGTTGGAGACGCTGGATGTGGAGGACACCAGCATCAGCGATGCGGGTGCGGCGGCGTTGGCGGGAGGGCTGGTCGGTGTGCCGAGGTTGCAGACGCTGAGTGTAAGTGGCAACGACATCGGCTATGCGGGTGCGGCGGCGTTGGCTGGAGCGCTCAAGCATGTGCCGGGGTTGCAGGCGCTGGATGTGGCGCGCAACGGCATCGGCGATGCGGGTGCGGCGGCGTTGGCGGGGTTGCAGACGCTGAGTGTGGGGAGCAACGACGTTGGCGATGCGGGTGCGGCGGTCTTGGCGGGAGGGCTCAAGGATGTGCCGGGGTTGCAGACGCTGGATGTGAGGGGCAACGGCATTGACTCGTTGGATTGGCTGGGCGAGGTCCCGGCGCAGTTTTCGGGCCGGATAAAGATCGATTCCAACAACATTCCGCTGCCCAAAGAAGTGCTGCGCGACGAGGATTGGCGGGTGTGGTTGCGGGCGTGGAGGGGAGCGACGGCGGAGTTGCCGCTGATGAAGGTGGTTTTGCTGGGTGAGGGTGAGGCCGGAAAGACGTCGCTGGCGGCGTGCTTGCGGGGCGAGGAACCACCGGAGTGGCATGACCCGACGCGGGCGTTCGATGTGCATGTGGTGACGCTGGGGCCAGCAGAGGCGGCGGGGGCCATGCCGCCCCAGGTGCGGCTGTTTGACTTTGGGGGGCAGAAGCACTTGCAGGGGCTGCACAGGTTCTTTTTGGCGAGCCGACGGAATGTGTTCGTTGTGGTGGTGCGGGCCGACAAGACGCTGGCGGAGAATCGGCTGTGGCACTGGCTGGGGGTGGTGGAGGACGTCCACCGTCGGGAGGTGGCGGCGGAACGGCAGCGCCGGGGGGAGGGCATGGGTGCC
>JAJTDF010000093.1 GCA_021294835.1 Planctomycetaceae bacterium | reverse complement strand
GGTCCCAAGGGTTCGGCTGTTCGCCGATTAAAGTGGTACGCGAGCTGGGTTCAGACCGGCGTGAGCCAGGTCGGTCCCTATCTGTTGTGGGTGTTGCAAACTTGAGAGGAGTCAACTTTAGTACGAGAGGATTGAGTTGGACGTACCCCTGGTGATCCAGTTGCGCCGCTAGGTGCACCGCTGGGTAGCTACGTACGGCAGGGATAACCGCTGAAAGCATCTAAGCGGGAAGCCCCCCTCAAAACAAGGTTTGCTTGTCGTAAGACGTGAGACCCCTGGTAGACCACCAGGTTGATCGGCCACGCATGCAAGGGCTGAGAGGCCCTCAGTGGAGTGGTACGAACGGTCAAAGGTCGGCCGTCAATCCTGTGCCGTGTTCAACGGCACCGATTTGACAGGCTCCATCAAAGAGTCGTCTCAGTAGTTCGTCTTCAGCATTCTTCCGTCCGCACCGGTCAATTGACCGGCGCTCGCCTAACGGCGATCGCCAGTTTTTTCGGTGACCACAACCGCTGGGCAACACCTGTTCCCATCCCGAACACAGCAGTTAAGCCAGCGGTGCCGATGATACTGCTCAGCGGGAAAGTAGGTCGTCGCCGGATTTTGAACCCCGTCAGGTAAACCTGATGGGGTTCTTTTCTTTTTGTTTCGTGAGGATCAGTGGGGTTCGGAGGGGCTCTGGGTGTTGGGGTTGGTACCGCCTCCAGGGCCTCCAGGGTTGGGTGGCGTGGTTGGGGTGCTCAGGTGGGCTTCGCTTCAGATTGGTTTGTTGAGTTCGGTCGCACCTGGCTGCCGTCTGGGTCGGCCCGTTCTCGTTGGTGGGGCTGGTTGATCCGCCCCACGCTAGGGACGTGCTGGTTCTCCCCGCATTGGGCCAGTGTGCTGGGCGGCTGGGTGGGTGGTGTGGATCGAACTTCTGATCCCAGGGGCCATTTCCTCGCATCTCATGGGCTTGTCCTGCTTCGGCGGGGCCGTTTCGGCTTGCCGGCTTTGGCGGGTATCGCTGCCCTGAGCCGGTCCGCGGGCCTGATTTCGCGCTGCCGTCTAGCCGGCACCGGAACGCCGCTGACACGTCGCGCCTGCCGCCTCGCGTCGCGGGCCTTGAGGCCTGCGCACGTCTGGTCAGGCCCGCCCCGGCGGACCGCTGTTGGCTTGCTGTGCCATGGCCCGATATGCTGAAGCAGCGAGTTTCGCTGCCCGGCTGTAGGTGCAGCGGCGTTCCGCCCCGGAGGATCCGATCATGGCCGCTGCCCGCCCTGCCGCGTCCGGTCCGACACCGATTCCGCCCATCCGTCTTTACGAAGGCGACGCCGAGCACCTGCTCGCCGCCGACCACGCGCCCGAGCGGCTCACGCTGCTGCCGGCCGGCAAGACCGACCCCGCGGCCATGGCCACCGTGTCCGCTCGCGAGCGACTGCGGATCATGTGGGGCCAGGACATGTTCCGTGACGTGCTGGATGGCCGCTACCGGGCCATCGTCGTCGGCGTGAACGACGCCGACAACAGCCACGGCATCATCGCCCAACTCGTGGGCACCGTCAGCACGTCGCAGTGGACGGTGAACGCGGTCACCAACTACGCCCGGATGTTTCAGGAGTCGGTCTCGATCCATGCCGCTCGCGATCGCGAGCCGTATGTGCTGAAGTTCGATCTGGACAGCGTGCTGATCCTGGCGATGCTGCGTCCGCACGGGCGAGACCACTTCACGCTGGATGACCTGCATCGTGGGTTCTCGACCGTGACGCGGATGGTGCAGGACCGCAAGGAGCGGCTGCCGATCGCCAGCGTGTCGTTCTTGAACGCCCATGCCAACCGGCTGTCCGGCCCGGACGGCCGCGAGCCGAGCTTTGAGGCAGTTCTGGGCACGATGTATGCCGCGGGATTCAGGGGTGACGTGTACCCGGCTCCGCGGATGTGGAAGCTGGGGCACGTGGGCGTGTTCCCGTGCTATCCGTTCCCGGAGGGCGTGACGCGGATGCGCGAAGGCTCGTCGTGATTGACGGCGGGCGAACCGGGCGAGAGGCCTGGCCGGTCAGGGCAGGGGCTTGACCCACGTTGTGGGAATCTCGCGGTAGGAACCGGCTGACCCGTCGAAGCGGGCGGCGTTGAAGCCGCCGTCGAGCACGCCGGCGCGGCTGGCGCCGTGCACCCGGCCCACGCGGAGGCGGACGTGGTCGTCATCGCGGAAGTCGATCACGCTGGAGGTGCGGGTGGCGGGCGGCTGGGCGGGGCCGGGGGCGGGGGCGGCCGAGTCGAGCAGGAGGACGGCGGCGGAGGTGTCCTGCACGCGATCAAAGCGGATGTGGGCCTGCTGGGCGGGGGCGTCGAAGTTGCCGATGTCGCCGGGGCGGCCGGCGTGACCGGTGGCGTTCATGGCGTAGGTGCGGGTCATCTCCAGGCCGTAGAACGCGCGGCTGGAGGGGCAGACGACGATGGCATTGGCGACGTACAGATCGTTGCCGGTGGTGCCCTGTCGTCCGGCGTTCTGCTGGACCACCAGGGCCCAGTTGGGGAGGGCGGCGTAGGGCTGGCCGATGGCTGGGCCGAGGCCGCGGTTTTCATCGGCGTAGGAGCGGCAGATGAGAAAGGTCTGGCGGAGGTTGCTCAGGCACTGCGTTGAGCGGGCGGCCTCGCGGGCGCTGCGGAGGGCCGGCAGGAGCACACCGACGAGGATGGCGATCACCGCAATCACCACCAGGACTTCAATCAGCGTGAACGCGGGCGCCGGAGCGCGAGCGGGCGGCCTCGGGCGGACGTTGGCGTAGGGCGGCTTGGGAAGCAGAGCATCGGGCAGCATGCGGTGAAGATCCCAACCCACGACGAAGAGGGTAGCAAGCGGGCAATGGGGCGGGTCCGGCTTTCGACGCCGGATGCTTCGGGCTGCGCGTGTGTCCGAGAAGCAGCGGCGGGGCGCTCCGGCGAGGTTTGCCCGGATCTGGGGATTTTGCGGGGAAACGCTGGGATCGTCGGGCTGCATGCGATGCGGGGCGGTATCTTGCAGGAGACGGCCGGGCGCGGTTGCCGCGTTGGGCCGCGGCGGCGGGAGTTCTGAGAGCCACGCGTGAAGAGACCGTCACAAGAGCAGGTCGCCCTGTCGCGTCGGGAATTGCTTCGTCGCAGTGCGGCGGCCGGCGTGGGGCTGGGCGTGGGCGTGCTGGGCGGCCCGCTGCTGGGCAGCGTTGCGGCCAGCCCGCGCAAGCGGTTGGAGTTGCGAGAGACCGATCCGTGGCACTCGGCGAGTTTGGAGTTCACGCTGAGCCCAGACAGCGAGCAGGTGCTGGCTGGGCCGCCGACGACGGTGTGGCGGTACGGCGTGACGGTGCGGCAGGGGCCGGCGGAGATGGTCAGCCCGGTGGGGTCGTGGCTGGGGCCGATTGTGCGGGCGAAGCGGGGGCAGACGATCCGCATCCGCACGGTGAACAACCTGGCCGAACCGACGATCACGCACTACCACGGGCTGGATGTGCCGGATACGGTTGATGGGCACCCGCGGTTTGCGTTCGGGCCGGGGCAGAGCCAGGACGTGGTGTTCAGCGTGCTGAACCGGGCGGGGACGTACTGGTATCACCCGCACCCGGACATGCGGACCGGGGCGCAGGTGAACATGGGGCTGGCGGGTTTGTTCATCGTGGAGGACGACGAGGAGCAGGTGCTGGCGTTGCCCCGGGGGGAGCGGGACATTCCGCTGGTGATTCAGGACCGGCGGTTCGATCCGGACAACCAGTTTCTGTACACGGCGGACATGGTCAACGGCTTTTGGGGGACAAACGTGTTCGTCAACGGGGTGCAGAACATGGTGCGGCAGGTTGGCACGCGGGTGCACCGGCTGCGGATCCTCAACGGGTCGGCGTCGCGGATCTACAAGTTGCAGTTCACCGGGGGGAGTTCGCCGGTGCCGATGGTGGTGATCGGCAATGACGGCGGGCTGCTGGCCGAGCCCCGGACGTACCCGTATGTGATGCTCGCGCCCGGGGAGCGTGTGGAACTGTGGGCGGACTTGCGGAACCAGACGGTGGGCTCGTCGGTGACGCTGCGGAGCACGACGTTCAGCGGCGCGGGCTCGGGGCAGGGGTCGGCGAACATCAATCTGGTGCGGTTTGATGTGACGCGGCAGGAGCCGGAGAGCCTGACGCTGCCGAGCACGCTGAGCCGGATCGACCCGTACCGGCTGGCGGACGCGGTGAATCAGAGCAATCCGCGGACGTATCCGATCAGCTTTATGGCGGGGATGGGGTATCACCTGAACAACGCGATGTTTGAGATGGAGGCGACGGCGGCCAACGAGGTGGTGCCTGCGGGGGCGCTGGAGGTCGTCGATCTGGTGAACCCGGCGTTGCCGGTGCCCCGGTCAACAGCGCACCCGATGCACTGGCACGGGCGGCAGTTCCAGATCCTGTCGCGGACGATGAACGGGACGGGGGCGTATCTGACCAACTACAACACGGTGAAGGACGGGCTGGTGGACGCGGGCTGGAAGGACACGTTCCTGATCATGCCCGGGGAGACGGTGCGGTTCTTGATGAAGTGGACGGACTACAAGGGGCTGTTTGTGTATCACTGCCACAACCTGCCGCATGAGGACATGGGCATGATGCGGAACTACCGCACGGTGTGAACGGGACGGCGGGGGCCTGGGGGCGGCTGCAAAGCGAAGAAGATCAGATCACCCCGGCGAGCCGCAGGGCGGCGACCAGCAGGATGCTGGTGATGGCGGCGCGGACAGCGCGGAGGGGGAGGCTGTGGGTGAGGGCGGCGCCCCAGCGGGCGCCGAGGATGGCGGTGGGGGCGAGGAGCGCGGCCAGCAGCAGGGCGAGCCAGATGGACTGGTCGTGCTGGTGAAGGGTGGCGAGTTTGAGCGAGCAGCCGACCAGGGCGCTGATCCAGATGACTGAGGAACTGGTGGCGATGCTGGCGCGGAGATCAAGCCGGCACCACAGTTGGAGCATGGGCACGAGCAGCACGCCGCCGCCGAGGCCCAGGAGGCCCCCGACAAAGCCGGTGGCGGCACCGCTGAGGGCGAGGCGCCAGCGTTCGGTGCGCTGGGCTTCGGGCGGGTGCTCGGGGGTGTTGCGGGCGAGGCGGATGAGGTTCCAGAGGCAGTAACCGCCGATGAAGGCGGCCAGGGCGATGCGGAGGCCGTCGCCGCCGACCTGATTGGAAACGACGACGCCGACGAGGACGCTGATGACGGTGGAGAGCAGGAGCGGGGGGAGGAGGTCTTTGCGGACGGCACCGGCCTGGGCGTGCCGACGGGCGGCGGGGAGGGCGACGGCGACGTTGACGACCATGGCGGCGGCCATGTAGAGGTGGTGGATGGCGGGCGGTTCGTCGCCGAGGAGGGCGTGGAGGCCGGGGAGCATGACCATGGACCCGCCGACGCCGGCGAGGCCGCCGAGCACGCCGGCGAGCAGGCCGAGGACGGCGATGCCGGCGAGGATGGGCACGGAGAGGGACGCAGCGCTGACCGCGGCGGCTGCGGGCGCTGGGGTCAGGAGGGATGCGACGGACAGGCTGGGCATGGGAGAGGGAACCGTACGGGGATGAAAAAGGCCCGGCGCTGGGGCCGGGCCTGGTGCGAACATGGGATGTGCCCGAGCGTGAGCGGTCGGCTCAGGCGGTGGGGGGCTGGGGCTGGGACTGGGGCGGGCGCGGGGCGGGGTAGAGATCCGCGGAGGAGCCCATGCCGGGGCCTGCGAGGACGCCGCCATAAGGGGCAGCGGACGCGGGTGCAGCAGGGGGCGGGGCCATGGGGGCGGGGGCCGGGGAGAAGGGCATGGGGCTGACCTGCGGTGCCAGGCGCATGCGGAAGACGTAGTCGGTGATGCGCTCGCGGACGTCCTGCATCATCTCGCTGTACATGCGGGAGCCCTCGCGCTTGTACTCGATGCGGGGGTCCTGCTGGCTGTAGGCGCGGAAGTTGATGCCGTCGCGGAGCTGGTCCATGGCGTAGAGGTGGCCCTTCCAGAGCGAGTCGAGCACATCGAGCAGCATGGTGCGCTCGAACATGATCAGTTCGGCACGGAGGATGGACTCGACCTTGGCGCGGATGGCGTTGGCGCGCTCCTCGCCGGAGAGGCGGCGCATGTGGAGGGGGAGGTCGAGCTTGTAGGTGGTGCGGAGGTGCTGCTCCAGGGCGTCGTCAGTGCCGCAGGCGAGGGCGGCCTGGACGGCCTTCTCCATGCGGGAATCGTCGACGGTCTGCTCGGCCTTGGCGAGCAGGGCCTCGCGGGCCTTGTCAGGATTGACGGTGCGGATGGTCTCCTCGGACCAGCCCATGTCGTAGCGGGTGTTGGCCCAGTTGATGAACTGGGCCATGGCCTGCTGGGGGTTCTGGCGGACGAGGGCCTTGGTCATGTCCATCATGAAGCTGATGGGGTACTCGATCTCGCGCTTGCGGTAGGCCTTGGCGGTGGCCTCGAGGATGAGCTTGTTGACCGATTCCTTGCCGCCGTCGGCGAAGCGTTTGGAGACTTCGGCGGGGTCGAGGTCCAGATCAAACTTGTTGCGGGCCCAGGCGCACAGTTCGCCGGCGCCGTAGCCCTTGGCGGTGAAGCGGGAGATGGGCGCGAGGTCGGCCTGCTCGACCTTTTCCTCGGCGGCGACGGTGAGCTGCTCGGAGATCTGGCGGCGCATCCCCGGGCCGGGGTCCTTGAGGATGGACGGGTCGAGCTCGACGCCGAAGCGGGAGCGTGCCCAGCGGGCGAGGCCTTCGCCGTCGAAGTCCACCTGGAACTCGCTGCGGTCATCAGGGATGAACTCGCCGAGGTGCATGCGGATGGAGGAGCCGATCTCCTGCTTGGCCTCGGTGCGGATGACGACGATCATCTCGTCGGGCTCCATGCCGCGGAGCCGCTGCGGGTTGATGGTGCAGTCGAGGGTCTGGTTGGCGAACTCGGCGGCGCAGGTGGCCGGGTAGTCGGGGCTGAGGTAGGTGGAGACGGCGTCCTTGGAGGCGTCGGAGATGTAGGAGAAGATCAGGCCCTTGAGGTCGCGGCCTTCCAGGACGCGCTGGCGGAGCCCGTAGAACCCGCGGCGCTGGTGCTCCATGACCTCGTCGTACTCGAGGATGTTCTTGCGGCGCTGGAAGTTGATCTCTTCGACCTTGCGCTGGGCGTTCTCGACGGACTTGGAGAGGATGGGGTGCTCGATGGCGTCGCCCTCTTTCATGCCCAGGGCGGAGAGCACGCGCATCTGCGTCTCGCCGGCGAAGAGCTTCATGAGGTCGTCTTCAAGGGAGATGAAGAAGCGGCTGGAGCCCTTGTCGCCCTGGCGGCCGGAGCGGCCGCGCAACTGGTTGTCGATGCGGCGGGATTCGTGGCGTTCGGTGCCGATGACGTGGAGGCCGCCGAGTTCCTCGATGGTGGCGAACCAGCGGATGCGGTGGAGGAGGAAGCGGCCCTGGGCGTCGATCTGCTTGCGGAGGCCCTCGGCGTCCAGGCGGGCGACGTCCTTCTCGCTGAGCCAGGTGGCCAGCAGCGCCCAGCGGCGGAGGAGCTGGAGTTCCAGCTCGGCGAAGGGCATGGACTCGACCTCGCGCTTGTTGATCTCAAGATGCTTGGGGGCGATCTTGCGGTAGATCTTCTCGCGGAGCTGCTCGTCGGTGTCGTCGATGCTGACGGTTGCGGGGGCGATCTCGCGGCGGAGCCAGTGGTCGCGGAGGGCTTCGCGGGAGATTTTGCCGAGCTTGATGTCGGTGCCGCGGCCGGCCATGTTGGTGGCGATCATGACGGCGCCGAGCTGGCCGGCGTTCTCAACGATGTGGGCCTCGCGTTCGTGCTGCTTGGCGTTGAGGATCTCGTGCTTGATCTGGTACTTGCGGGCGAGCTGCTGGCCGAGCTGCTCGGACTTTTCGACGGAGGTGGTGCCGACGAGGACGGGGCGGCCGACGTCGTGGAAGTTCTTGATCTCGTCGACGATGGCCTCCCACTTGTCTCTGGCGGTGAGGAAGATCAGGTCGTTGCGATCGACGCGGGAGACGGGGCGGTTGGTGGGGATGGAGACCACGTCGAGGCGGTAGATGTCGTGGAACTCCTGGGCCTCGGTGTCGGCGGTGCCGGTCATGCCGGCGAGCCGCTTGTACATCTTGAAGAAGTTCTGGATGGTGATGGTGGCGACGGTCTGGTTTTCCTGCTTGATCGGCACGCCTTCCTTGGCCTCGCAGGCCTGATGGAGGCCGTCGGACCACTGGCGGCCGACCATGGGGCGGCCGGTGGAGACGTCGACGATGATGATGGAGGGCTCGACGCGGCCGGAGTTGGGGTTCTCGGCGGGGGCGACGATGTAGTCGCGGTCGCGCTGGTAGACGACGTGGGCGCGGAGGGACTGCTCGAGGAGGTGGGGCAGGTCCATGTTCTCGCCGACATAGAACGAGCCGAGGGCGGCGACGCGCTGGGCCTCGGCGACGCCGTCGTGGGTGAGGTGGACGCTCTTGCGCTCGAGCTTGGTCTCGTAGAACTGGATGTGCTTGCGCTTCTCGGCTTCCAGGGAGGGCAGGCGGCCCTTGGCCTCCTTGAGGCGTTCCTGCAGGGCGGGGATCTTGGCCTTGTCGCGGCTGTTGCGGATGTCGCCTTCCAGGCCCTTGATGAGGCGCTGGCACTCTTCGAAGGCGTCCTCGGCGGCCTGCCAGGGCTTTTGCTTGTCGACCAGGTGGCGGGCGAGGCGGTCGGCCATCTCGTAGCGGGGGCGGTCCTCGTGGGCGGAGCCGGAGATGATCAGCGGGGTGCGGGCCTCGTCGATGAGGATGGAGTCCACCTCGTCGACGATGGCGAAGTCGCGGCGGCGCTGGACCTGCTGCTCGACGGAGCGCTTCATGTTGTCGCGGAGGTAGTCGAAGCCGAACTCGGCGGTGGTGCCGTAGACGACGTCGCAGAGGTACATGCGGCGCTTGACGTCCTCGCCCTGCATGTGCATGGGGTGGATGGCGCCGACGGTCAGGCCAAGGGCGTGGAAGAAGGGGAAGACCCAGTCGCGGTCGCGCTGGACGAGGTAGTCGTTGACGGTGACGACGTGGATCTTCATCCGCTCCAGGGCGGCCAGGTAGCAGGCCAGGGGGGCGACGATGGTCTTGCCCTCACCGGTCTTCATTTCCGAGATGCGGCCCTGGGAGAGGACCATGGCGCCGATGAGCTGCACGTCGAAGGGGCGGGCGCGGAACGGCGGGCGGGATTCGGGGTACAGGGCCCGAACGGCCTCGTAGAAGGCGGGCGGGACCTCGACCTGCCGCCAGCCGGGCTGGGCATCCTCGCAGCCGAGGAACTCGCCGTCGGGCGGGGCGGGGGGCAGGGCGGCGGCCTTGGCCATCAGGTCGTCGTAGGTGGCGCGGGCGTCGGCCGGGAGGGCGGAGGGGTCGAAGTTCTTGTCGGGGTTGAGGACGTTGCGGATGCCGACGGCGCGGTCCATGGCTTCGCGGGCGGCGGCGAAGGCCTCGTTCATGAGGTCCTCGGGCTTCTCGCCCTTGTCCAGCCGCTCGCGGAACAGACGGGTCTGGTCGCGGAGCTGGGCGTCGGTCATGGTGCGGAAGCGCGGCTCGAGCTTGCCGATCACCTCAACGCGGGCGAGGTACCGCTTGACGAATCGGTCGTTGCGGGTGCCGATGATGCGGTTGAGGATGGGGCCGATCAGGGGGATGTCTTGCTTGCTCATGGGGAACCTCGCGCCGGCGGGTGGCCGGGCGTGCGGGAAATCGGTCTGCGGGATGGGGACGGGCCGCCCCGGCGAGGGACGAGGGGCTGCGGCAGGGGCGTGCACGCGTGGGGCGTAGACGCCGGGCCGATGCCGGATCTGGGCCGGGGCATGATGGGTGGTGCGCCGGCGGAGAGCGGGCGCAGGGCGACGCGGATGGGCTGAGGGGACTCAGGCCCGGTGCGCGGGCGGGGGCAGCCCGGTGTGAACGGCGAGCAAGCCGTGGTCCACCCGCAGGGGTGCGGGGGGCGGGGTGAGCGTCCGGGCCGGCGGAACCGCAGTGGCGCGGAAGTTGGTCAGGTGGGCGGCGGCGGGCAGGGGCCGGTCCTGCTGGTGCTGGCTCTGGCGGACCTGGCGGAGGGCCGGGGCGGTGGCGATGACGCGGAGCCCCGGGGTGTCGAGCTTGAAGGGCGTGGCCCAGTCGGCGGCGGCGAGGCCACCGCCGGCGGAGAGGGTGATGGCGATGAGCAGCGCAACGGCGAAGCCGGGGAGTTGCCCGGGTCGGTGGGCAGGGAGGGTCAGGTTGGCTGCGGGGACGGTCATGGGGGAAGCGGGGCGGGGGATCGACCGAGGGCGGGCGAACCGGCGCATCGAGCGGACGGAACTATAACGGCATGCGGGTGGGGGGCGGTTCGGTGGGAGTGGGAAGATGGGGCGAGAGCGGCGGGGTGGGAGGCTGGTTGGATTGTGTTTGGAATATGCGGGCAGGTCGGGGGCTGTCCCAAGTGGTTGTGGGGGCGGTGGGCGGCGTTCTCAACGGGTTGTGGAGCCCGGAGCAGGGGGAGGACGATAATGTTCGCTCCCGGGCCGGAACGCGTGCAGGGCGGTGCGATGCAGCACCGACGGCGGCGAGTGGTCGGCCGGGTGTCAGTGAGGACGCTGCATGACGGCCTATCGCCAGTCTCTGCCCCAGACCCGCAATTCGATCACGCACAAGTTTGTGGTGGACGGCCATGAGGGATACCTGACGATCGGGCTGCACTCGGACGGGCGTCCCGGGGAGATCTTCATCAAGATCTCCAAGGACGGCTCGACGATGAGCGGGATGTGCCAGGCGTTCTGCCGTGCGTTCTCGCTGGCGATGCAGTACGGGCTGACGGTGGAGGAGTCGGTGGCGCGGTTCAAGGGGATGCGGTTTGAGCCGATGGGGGAGACGAGCAACCCGGAGATTCCCGATGCCAAGAGCATCGTGGATTATGTGGCGAGGTTCATTGAACTGCACTTTGTGATCCGGCCGGGCGGGGCGCCGAAGCTCAAACTGGTGTGAAGTGCGGCGGCGGGCTCGAGATTGATCGCGGGCTTAGACTGGCACCATGCCAGTCAAAGAAGCCCGTTCAGCGTTCATTGTCAAGCCCGGAAGCCGGGTGGACCTGACCCGCATTGATCCGCGTGAGACCTTCGGGTTCAGCGACAAGGACGCAGCGGCCAAGCACATTGAGGGCAACGTCAAGCGGCTGTTTGATGCGCAGCGGCGGCTGTGGGCGGAGAACAAGCGGGCGCTGCTGATTGTGCTGCAGGGGATGGACACCAGCGGCAAGGACGGGACGATCCGGCACTGCATGACGGGGCTGGACCCGTCGGGCGTGAAGGTGGTGAGCTTCAAGCGGCCGACGGAGAAGGAACTGGACCACGATTTCCTGTGGCGGGTGCACGCGCAGGCGCCCGGCAAGGGGGAGATCGGCGTGTTCAACCGCTCGCACTATGAGGACGTGCTGGTGGTGCGGGTGCACGGGCTGATTGACATGCGGACGTGCCGGCGGCGGTACGAGCACATTCGGGCGTTTGAGTCGCTGCTGGCGGACTCGGGGGTGATGGTGCTGAAGTTCTTCCTGCACATCAGCAAAGATGAGCAGAAGGCCCGGCTGGAGGAGCGGCTGGCGGACCCGACGAAGAACTGGAAGTTTGAAGAGGGGGACCTGGCCGAGCGGCGCAAGTGGGACGAGTATCAGCGGGCGTACGAGGACGCGATGGGGGCGACGAGCACCGCGGAGGCCCCGTGGTTCATCGTGCCTTCAGATCGCAAGTGGTTCAGGAACCTGTGCGTGAGCCAGGTGATCGCTGAGACGGTGGAGTCGCTGAAGATCCAGTACCCCAAGCCGCACGTGGATGTGAAGAAGATCAAGGTCCGCTGAGCGGCATGCCGGAAAGCGGGCCGGTCAGGCGGCGTGGCTCACTGCGGGGGCGGCGGGGCCTTGACGGTGACGGTGAAGTTGACCTTGAGGGTCTTGAGTTCCGAGCCGGCGATGACCGAGTCGATCCGCTTGCGGAGCTCGTCGAGCGTGGTCTGATCGGGCACGGTGCCCTCGACGATCAGTTCGGGCTGGATCTCGGGGTTGTCGGGCACCGGGGGCACCGAGGTGGCGATGCGGTTGAAGCGGTCGGGCTGCTTGTTGAGATCGCGGGTGATCAGCTGGCGGATGGACTGGGCGGCGTCGAAGGCCTTGGTCTGGGCTTCGATCTTGGCGTTCTTGGCGGAGTTGTTGAAGATCAGAAATCCGCCGATGCCCAGAAGGACGATGGCAACGACCAGCAGGGGGGCTTTGGATGCGCCGGGGCGAGCGTTGGTGCGATTCATGGGCCAAGTGTACCCCGCTCCAAAAACACCGACGGCCGCCCGGGGGTGTGCCCGGGCGGCCGCGGAGAAGGGTCTGGAGGGACCGTCGGGCGGGCTTACTTGATGCCGTCCTTG
>JAJTDF010000021.1 GCA_021294835.1 Planctomycetaceae bacterium | reverse complement strand
GCACGAGGATCGGGCGCGGGACCGGTGGGCGAACTTTGTGCGGAAGCTGACCAGCCAGCGGCCGCGGCAGATCAACGTGGGCATCACCGGCAAGTACGCGCACCTGCGGGACGCGTACGCGTCGATCGACAAGGCGGTGGAGCACTGCGGCGCCCATCTGGACACCGACGTGAAGCTCCACTGGATGGACACGACGGAGTTGACCGAAACGGCGGCCAACGACCTGCTGCGGAACATGGACGCGGTGATCGTGCCGGGCGGGTTCGGCTCTCGCGGGGTGGAAGGGAAGATCGCGGCGGTGCGGGTGTGCCGGGAGCAGAAGATCCCGTATCTGGGCATCTGTCTGGGGTTCCAGGTGGCGGTGATCGAGTTTGCCCGCAACGTGCTGGGGCTGGTTGACGCGAACAGCACGGAGTTTGACCCGCGGTGTCCGCACCCGCTGATCAGCGAGTTGCCGGAGCAGAAGAAGATCGAGGGGCTGGGCGGTTCGATGCGGCTGGGGGCGCAGGACGTGCTGTTGACCGAGGGGTCGCTGGCTTCGCACCTGTACAACCGGCGGCTGTCGGTGCGGGAGCGGTTCCGTCACCGCTACGAGGTGGAGCCGGCGTACATCCCCCGGCTTGAGCAGGGCGGGCTGATCTTCAGCGGGCGGCATCCGACGCAGCCGATCATGCAGGTGCTGGAACTGCCGGGCCTGGAGTCGGGCGTCGAGCAGTCGCACCCGTACTTCGTCGCGGCGCAGTTCCACCCTGAGTTGACGGGGCGGCCGCTGCGGCCTCAGCCGCTGTTCATGGGGCTGATCGCGGCGGCGGTGATGCGCAAGTACGGCACGACGGACGTGAAGCGGGCCGATCTGCAGCATGACCCGGCGCTGTCTCGGTGGCTGCGGCCTGCGAACAGCAGCGCCCGCGAGCACGCGCGGGGCTGAGCGGGGCGGGGCAGTGAGAGTGAACGCGGGGGCGTTTGGCTCAGCCGGGGATGAACCGGAGCGAGGGCTCAGGCTGCGCGAGGGGGTTGTCGATGCCCCGCTCGCAGCGGATGGGCAGATCGGTTCTGGAGAAGCGGGCGAAGCCTGAGGTGTCCTCGATGCGGGGGGCGGCGCGGGTGGGGTGCCAGAGGTGGTAGGCGAGAAGGCTGGTGCAGGCGATGGCGACACGCGACGGCGCGACGGCGGCGGGCTGGCCGGCGCGGGCGAAGAGCCGACGGCAGAGGTCGTCATCGTCAAAGCCGTAGCCGGTGTAGAGCTCGTCGTAGCCGTTGACGGCCAGCAGAGCCCGGAGGCGGACGGCGTGGTGCCCGCCGAGGACCTTGGGCTTGTGGGGCTTGGTCAGGCCGAAGCGTTTGAGCCAGAGTTGGCGGGTGTAGCGGCGCTGGCGCTGGCGGAGGGCGTTGCGGACGCCGGGGGTGAGCCACGCCGGCTCGGGCTGACCGCTGAGCGCCGACTCGGCGGTCCATGCGTGGGTTTGCTGCTCGGTGAGCATGACGCGGAAGGGGATGATCAGGTCGCGGCCGGAGGCGGCCAGGGCGGCGTGGCCAGCGACGGCGTCGGGATCGAGCAGGGTGTCGCCGTCGAGGATGACCACCAGATCCTCGGGCGAGGCCCAGCCTTCGCGGACGCCGGAGAGCAGCACGCGGAGGCCGTTGTTGCGGACCTGGTTTAGCCGCGCTTCGCCCTGGTGCGGGCGGGCGACATGCCGGAGCGGGCAGGCCCGGCCGGTGCGGTCGCGGATGGCGGCGGCGATGCGGGGCCACCAGTCGTCAACCAGGCGGGCGATGTCGGGGGCGTCGGTATCGGTGGTGAGGATGACGCTGGCGGGCGGGACGCGTTGCCAGGCCATGCTGGCCAGACAGGCCGCGAGATGGCGGGTGGTGTGTGTGGGGATGACCACATGGACGGGATGGCCGGGGGCGGCGGACACGCGGAGGGATTATGGCGTCGGTTCGGGAATGAGGCCGGGGCAGCGGGGGGAAGGATCGCACGCGTGCGGCAGTTGACAAGTGGTGGCGGGCGGCGGACGGTTGGCCGTGGAGTTGCTTACCAAGGCTTCGCTGCTGCCGGCCAACCGCGGCGTGTTCGTGCCCACGATGGGGGCGTTGCACGAGGGGCACGCTGCGCTGGTGCGGCACGCAGCGGCGTTGCGGCGGGAGCGGCTGCTCAACGGGCCGGTGGTGGTGAGCATCTTCGTGAACCCCACGCAGTTCAACGACCTGGCGGATTTCGCCCGGTACCCCAAGACGCTGGACGCGGACTTGCAGTTGTGTCGGGCGGCGGGGGCGGACGTGGTGTACGCGCCGGCGGTGGAGGATGTGTATCCGCCGGGGCAGACGCCTCGGGTGCCGGCGTTGCCGAAGGTGGCGACCGAGCCGGGACTGGAGGATCGGCACCGGCCGGGGCACTTCGCCGGGGTGTGCCAGGTGGTGCAGCGGCTGTTTGATCTGGTGCGGCCAACGCACGCGGTGTTCGGCGAGAAGGACTGGCAGCAGTTGGCGGTGATCGCGGCAATGGTGGCCGCGTCTGGGCAGGATATTGAGATCGTGCCTTCGGCGACGGTGCGGGAGCAGGACGGGCTGGCGATGAGCAGCCGGAACCGATTTCTGACACCTTCGGAGCGGCGGGCTGCGGTGGCGATTTCAGCGGCGTTGCGGGAGTTTGCCGGTGCGGCCTCGGCGGAGGTGGCCGAAGCGGGGATGGCCGATCGGATCAGCCGGGCGGTGGGCGAGGTGGAGTACGCCGTGGTGCGGCGGGCGGCGGACCTGGGGCGGCTGGGCGAGGGTGATGGGGCTGCCCCGGTGGCCAAGCGGGCGCTGGTGGCGGCCAGGTTCGGGGCGGTGCGGCTGATTGACAACATGCCGTGGCACGGGCAGCCGGCGGCGGGAGCCGGGGCGGAGGTGGAGCGATGAGCGATGCGATCACGCTGACGCTGGCGCACTCTGCGGACGCGGATGATGTGTTCATGTGGTGGCCGGTGACGGGGATGCTGGATCCGGCGAATCCGCAGCGGCTGCTGGCGCCGCCGGCGATCGACACGGGGCGGTTCAGCTTCCGGGGGATCCCGGAGGACATCGCGGTGCTGAACCGGCGAGCACGAGAGGTGGGGGATCTGGACATCACGGCGATCTCGTTTGCGCACTGGCCTGCGGTGGCGGAGCGGTACGCGCCGACGAGCTTCGGCTCGAGCTTTGGCGATGACTGGGGGCCGAAGTTGGTGCGGCGGGCGGGCTGGCGGGATGACCTGTTCGCCTCGCGGCCGACGGGTGAGACGCTGGCGAGCGCGATCGCGCAGGCCAGGCCGGTGGTGGCGATTCCTGGTCGGGAGACCACGGCGTATCTGGCGTTCCGAGGGTTGTTTCGCGCGGCTGAGGCGCCGGTGGTAGTGACGAGCTTCGACCGCATCATGGAGACGGTGGCGAGCGGGGTGGACGGGGTGAACATGGGGTTGCTGATCCACGAGGCGCAGTTCACATTCGCGGGAATGGGGCTGGCGGAGGTTGCGGACATGGGGGTGACGTGGAAGGCGGCGACGGGGCTGCCGTTACCGCTGGGGGCCAACGTGGTGCGACGGGATCTGGACGCGAGGTTTGGTCCGGGCGGCCTGCAGCAGGTGGTGGACCTTCTGGATGCGTCGGTGCAACATGCGCTGAAGCACCGGTCGCGGTCGCTGGACTATGCCCGGTTGTTCAGTCCGCTGAAGGATGATCTGTCGCTGAGCCGGTACATTGACACGTACGTGAGCCGCTGGACAGTGGACTGCGGGGAGGCGGGGGAGCGGGCGATTCGGCTGCTGCTGCAACGCGGGGCCGAGGCGGGTCTGATCGCGCCATTGGGGGAAGCGAAGATGCTGAGGCCTTCACCCGGGCCGGGCGGGAACGGCCAGTGAGGCGTCGGATTGTCCAATAACCGTCAAGGCGGAGCTTCCCCTGTTCCGAGGGAATGTGAACCGGAAAGGGTTTGGGGGAGCCGATTCACCCCGAGAGACGGAACTTCGTGGCAGGGGGGCCGAATAATCGTGCGGGAGGCGGTCGTCTGTTCCTTGAGCGCGGTGTCTGTCGCTGTGCGGCGGGCCGACCGAGGTGAGGCGACTTGCCGGGGGCTTGATTCGGTCATCGTGTCATGGGAGAACGGCGGATGCGCGGAAAGCGAGTTGGTGGAGCGCAGCGGTGGGCGGTCGCGTGGCTGGGCCTTTTGGGCATCGGCTTCGGCGTGGTGCTGGCGCAGACGCCCCGGGTGGCGACGACGCGGGCCGACTTCTACATGTATGGCACGCAGCCCTCACCGACGACGCTGGAGGGCGGCACGCTGGAGCCGCTGCTGGAGGCGCAATTTTGCGCCGGATGCCATCAGGACTTCTCTGGGGAACATCCCAACAACTACACAGCGCCGTACAACCGGTGGTCATACACGATGATGTCACAGGCGTACCGGGACCCGGTGTTCCAAGCGCAGTTTCAGATTGCGGAGAAGGACGCGAGTTTTTCGGGTGACCTGTGCCTTCGCTGCCACGCGCCAATGGGGTGGATCCAGAACCGGGCGACCAACACCAACGGCTCGTCGCTGGAGCCGTTGGATACTCAGGGCGTGAACTGCATCACCTGCCACCGGATGGTGGATCCGCGGGCTCCGCAGGGTCCGCGGCCGACGGTGGGCGGCCCGCCGGAGAGCTTCAACGAGAACACCGACGAGCAGATCCTCGCATCTTTGGGGGTGAACCGTCCGCCGGCGTTTGCCAATGGCGGGGAGCTGGCGGCCAACGGGTACGTGATCGATCCGAAGGATCGGCGGCGGGGGCCGTTTGACCTGGGCTTCATGCCGTATCACAACTGGATCCAGTCCGACTTCCACAAAGACAGCGGGCTGTGCGCCAGCTGCCATGACGTATCCAATCCGGTGTTCAGCCGTCAGCCCGACGGCACCTACGCGCCCAACGCGTTGAACCAGCCGCACCCGACGGGGAACAAGTACGACATGTTCCCGCTGGACCGGACGTACAGCGAGTGGTCCAAGTCCTCATTCAACCCGGCGAACAACCCGGCGGGCGTGACGCTCACGGTGCCGAACCCCAACGGGGGCCCGGGCCAGGTTGGGCGGTATTCCTACGACGGCGTGACCCGTGGGACGGCCCCGGGCGGCGGGCCGGGGCCGCTGGTGATCTTCAACAGCGAGACCAGCTATCAGAGCTGCCAGGACTGCCACCAGCCGCCGGCTGAGGGGCAGGGCTGCGAACTGGCTCCGCCGGTGCGGCCGAACGTGCCGGTGCACAACTTCGCCGGGGCCAACTCCTGGGTGCTGCGGTCGGTCTTTGACCTGTATGGGGGCGACAGCGGGATGGAGTTCGAGCAGGGCGTGCTGGAGTCGATCGACCGCAACAAGTCGATGCTGACCAAGGCCAGCGACCTGGAGGTGACCCAGGAGGGTTCGAGCCTGCGGGTGAGGATCATCAACCAGACCGGGCACAAGCTGCCGGCGGGCTTCAGCGAGGGGCGGCGGATGTGGGTGAACGTGCGATTCCTGGACAGCAACGGCAACCTGGTGGCCGAGCGGGGGGCATACGACCCGACGACAGCGCTGCTCTCTGAGGGTGACACGAAGGTCTATCGCATGAAGCAGGGGCTAGACGCGGTGATGTCCTCGCTGGCCAACCTGCCCCTGGGCCCGTCGTTCCATCTTGACCTGAACAACAAGGTGTATGCGGACAACCGCATTCCGCCCCGCGGGTTCACCAACGCGAACTTCGAGGCCATCCAGAGCCCGCCGGTCGACTACTCCTACGCGGACGGTCAGTTCTGGGATGACACGCTGTTCACCGTTCCGAGCGGAGCGGCGAGCGTGCAGGTGCGGGTGTTCCACCAGACCACCACGCGGGACTACATCGAGTTTCTGAGGGACAACGCGACGGATGTGAGCGGCTTTGTGCCGCAGTCTGAGCGGATTGACCCGGTCTCCGGGCAGCCGATCGTGCAGTGGACGCTGCCGCCGGGCTTTGTGGTGCCCAATCCACAGAACATGCCGCTGGGGCAGATTGTGTACGCCCAGTGGCTCAAGTGGGGCAAGAGCGAGCCGGTGCTGATGGACTCGGCGACGCTGACGCTTGGCGGGTCACTGGCCTGCAGCGTCGCGGACGTAACGGGCATCGGCGGTGCTCCCAGCCCGCCGGACGGCCTGCTGACCGGCGATGACTTCAACGCGTTCATCGGCGCGTTCGCAGCGAACGACCTGCTGGCGGACGTGACGGGCATCGGCGGTCCGCCCAGCGAGCCGGACGGCCTGCTGACCGGCGACGACTTCAATGCGTTCATCGCCGCTTTCGCAGCCGGTTGCCCGTAAGCGACCACCCGCGGGGCCGGCTGACCGACGCGAACCCGACCGGGGCTGCTTGATTGAACCACGACACCCGGGCCGAAGACCTCGGACCCGGGTGTTTTTCTGCGCCGAGATGGTGCCGGCCGATGCGGGGCGGGTGCGGCCCGGGCTCAGGCGGAGGGGAGTTTCAGGCAGCGGACCGCAAGGAACAAGGGGATCTCGCGGCGGGCGCGGTTCTCGGCGTCGGCACGCGGACCGGGCTCACTGACGCGCTGGGCGGGCCATTCCTCAAGCGAGGTGATGGCCAGGCCGGCTTCAGCGAGGTGCTGCATGTAGTACTGCAGGGGCCGGTGGAAGGAGAGCGTGGTGACGCTGGGGGCCGAACCGGGGTGCATGGAGATGGCCTTGAAGCCGTTGCTGAGGTAGCCGTCGACCCGGCGGTACTGCACCTTGGTTTGCGGATCCCAACCCCAGGAGGTCTGGCCGTGCCCCCGGAACGCCGGATGAGTGACGACCCAGACCAGACGGCCTCCGGGCTTGAGCAGGGAGGCGATGCCGCTGAGGCAGGGGCCCAGCGGCTCGATATTGGCGAGGGCCATGACGCAGACGGCGGCGTCGAACTCGGGGGCAAGGTCGAGTTGGTCGAGCTTGGTGGCGTCGCCGACGAGGTAGCGGGTGTTGTCAGTGGTGCGACGCTGTGCGGCCTGAATGAGGCTGGGGGCGGCGTCGACGCCGGTGACAGTGCAGCCGAGATCCGCGAGGGCGCGGCTCATGACACCCTGACCGCAGGCGACGTCCAGGACGTTCTCGCCGGGGGTGGGGGCGACCAGCCGCAGCGTGCCGGGGATGATGACCTGGGCGTAGTGGTCGTTGCGTTTCTCGTCGATGAGGTCGTCGTACCAGCCGGCGACGTCCTCCCAGGCGGTGTCGCTGGCGCGGCCGGCGGTTGAACGGGCCGGGGGCGGGGGGGCGACAACGGTGGGGCGGGGGGGCGGCACGGCCCCGGCGAGGCGATAGAACTCGTCGGGGGCGGGGCTGAAGTAGCGACGCGACTGGCCGTCGGCCGGGTGGGAGATGCCCAGTTCGGCCGCATGAAGGCAGACGCGGCCCAGGGGCGAGGTGCGAGCGCCGTAGCGGTCATCACCCAGGATGGGAAAGCCCTTGCCGGCGAGGTGGACACGGATCTGGTGCTTCCGGCCGGTCTCCAGGCGGACCTGGACGACGGTGCGGCCGTTGCCGACGGCGACGATGCGGTAGTGCGTGACGGCGGGTCGGAGGGCGGCTCCGGCGGCGTCCTCATCGCCGAGGGATCCGCCGTCGCGGCTGCGGCCCACCGATGCACGAGCGACCTCCGCGGAGTCGGTGCTGACAACGCGGCCGTCGCGGGATTCGGCCAGGAAGGACTGGATGGTGCCCTGGTCGCCGGCCTTGCCCATTTCCCCCTCGACCACGGCGAGGTAGAGCCGGTGGATGCGTTTGGCCTTGAGGTCGTTCTTGAGCCAGTCGAAGCCACGTTCGGAGAGGCTGAAGACGAGCAGGCCGGAGGCTTCGCGGTCAAGCCGGTGGATCACGCCGACGGGCGGCGCGGGGCGACGGCCGGGGCCGTCTTCGCCGGCTTCGCCGCCTCGAGCGCGGCGTCGACGCTCCACCCCGGGGACGAGGCCGGCGCGGATGTGCTGCTTGACCAAGCCGAAGAGCGATGGGGCGTCGCTGCCGGGGACCGCGGCGGTGAGCAGGCCGGCGGGCTTGTCGACGATGATCAGATCGGGGTCCTGGGCGATGACGTTCAGCCCGGACTCGGCGCGGTCGGGCCGGTCGGTGCGATCAAGCCAGCGGCGGGGGGGCGGGCGGTCTTGCGGGAAGGCGCCGGGCCCGGCCGGTCGAGGGGCACGGGGCAACGGGCCGGCACGGGAGGGGCCTGTTCGGGGGGCGGAGCGGTCGTCAGCAGCGCGGGGACGACGGCCGGGCGGGCCCGGGCGGGGCCCCTGGGTGTCGCTGGGGCCGGGGGAGCCGGGGGAGCCGGGGGATACAGATCGGCCAGGGGGCCCGGAAGGGCCGGAGCGACGCTCGGGCTTGGCGGCGCGGTCGTAGGGCGGGGTGTCGGACGGCCCGCGGCGGACTTTGGGACGGAATGCGGGCTTGCCGGGCCGTCGGCGATCAGGGGGAGGCATGGGCTGAAGCCTAGCGGGCTGGGGGGCGGACGGGTCTGCGAGATGACCCCTTGGGGCGGCTGATTGGCCCCTCGGGGCTGGCGTGGGGGGGCAACTGATCAATGACGCGGAGGAGCCAGGGGCCGAAGGCGGCCTTGGCGAGGCGGGAGCCGGTGGCGGCCAAGGCAGTGGGGCGACCGTCATCAAAGCCGTAGACGGTGGCGTGGATGCGGTCGGAATCCATGGTTTCAAGCGGGTTGGCAACAACGGCGTTGAGGCGCTTGCGGATCAGCTTTTCCTTGGCGGACCAGGCAAGGCGGGACGCAGGCTCGAGCGCGAATCCCACGATCTGTTGGGGGTGCCGGGTGCGGCGGGCGGCAGCGCAGGCGGCGACCAGGTCGGGGGTGGGCTCGAGTCGGAGGGTGAGGCCCTGGGCGGAGCGTTTGAGCTTTTCACCGGCTGCCGGGGGCCGTTTGGGGCGGAAGTCGGCGACGGCTGCGGCCATGATCAGCAGATCACAGGAGCGAAAGTGCCGGACAAGAAGCGTCTGGAGATCGGCACTGGTGCGGAACCGACGGGTGACCACGCCCGTATCGGCCAGCGCGGTGGTTTCGGTCCCGACGGGGCCGAGGAGCAGCGTGACGCGGTCGCCCCGGCGGGCAGCGGCCTGCGCGATGGCTATGCCCAGTTTGCCTGAAGACCGGTTGCCGATGAACCGCACGCTGTCGATCGGCTCGTGGGTGGGGCCCGCGGTGATGAGGAGCCTGCGGGGGCGGGCGGGGGTTCCGGGACGTGAAGTTTGGGAAAGTGGCGAGGTGTTGGTCATGGGTGTTCGACCTGTGGACGGGGGCGGTTATCCTTCACGTTCCCCGGCGACCCAGCCGAGGCGGCGGCTGGATCGACCTGATCATTTGTCTTGAACACGGATTGCTATGGCACGATCAAAGAAGAAGTTGGGTGAGATCCTTGTGGGGTGGGGCGTGGTCACGCAGGACCAGGTCGAGGCTGCCGCGGGGAAGGCCAAGACCAGCGGGAAGAAGCTGGGCGATGCGCTGATGGAGGCGGGGGTCCCGGAGGAGCAGATCGCCAAGGCACTGGCCAACCAGTTCGGCCTGGAATATGTGGACCTGTCGAGCAACGGGGTGGCGGCCCAGGTGAACATGAAGTTGATTCCGGAGGAACTGGTGAAGAAGCACCTGATTCTTCCGATGGCCAAGAACGGCCGCACGCTGCAGTTGATCGTGCACGATCCTGGGAATCTGGAGTTGTTCGACACGTTGCGGTTCCGGCTGAGCACGGATCTGGAGTTGCGGCTGAGCAGCCGGAGCCAGATCCGCAAGTTCATCGAGAACGCCTCGGCGAAGACGACCAAGCTGGTGGACCCGAATCAGTCGCTGGTTTCCGAGTCGATCGACAAGTCGGTGGACAAGTCCGTCGACAAGTCGATGGACAAGTCGATCGACATCACCGGCGAGGACGCGCCGATCGTGCGTCTGGTGCAGCGCATTCTGGCCGAAGCGGTGAAGATGCGGGCGTCGGATATTCACATTGAGCCGATGGCCGACCGGGTGCGGCTGCGGTACCGCATCGACGGCGTGTGCATGGAGCGCGACAATCTGCCCAAGCGCATGCAGAACTCGGTGCTGTCACGCGTGAAGCTGATGGCCGGCATGAACATCGCCGAGAAGCGGGTGCCGCAGGACGGCCGCATCAAGATCACGGTGGACGAAACGACGATCGACTTCCGCGTGTCGGCGTGCCCGTGCTACCACGGCGAGAGCGTGGTGCTCCGTATTCTGCGGCCGGACTCGGTGAAGATCGGTCTGGTGAACCTGGGCTTTGAAGAGGACAGCCTGGCGGTCTTCAACAAGATCATCCGCAAGCCCAACGGCATCTTCCTGGTGACCGGGCCGACCGGTTCAGGCAAGACGACGACGCTGTACTCAGCGCTGGACGTGCTCAACCGGCCGGACAAGAAGATCATCACGGCCGAGGACCCGATCGAGTACAACTTCCGCGGCATCAACCAGTGCCAGGTGCGAGACAAGATCGGCCTGACGTTCCAGGTGATCCTCAAGACCATGCTCCGCCAGGCGCCGAACATCATCCTGGTCGGCGAAATCCGCGACCGGGAAGTGGCCGAGATCGCGATTCAGGCGGCGCTGACGGGCCACCTGGTGTTCAGCACGCTGCACACCAACGACGCTCCGGGCGCGATCACCCGTTTGATCGACATGGGCGTGAAGCCGTTCCTGGTGGCCTCGGCCATCCAGGCGATCATGGCCCAGCGGCTGGTCCGCACGCTGTGCGGCCAGTGCAAGCAGATCAACCCTGAGCCGGACGAGAAGTACTGCTCGCTGATCAACGTCTCCAAGGAGGAGGCGGCCGGTCGGGTGTACATGCCGGTCGGCTGCTCGAACTGCAACAGCGTGGGCTATCGCGGCCGGAAGGGCATCTACGAGATGATGCTGATGAACGCTGAGATCCGCGAACTGGCCTTCAAGCAGGAGCCGCTGGTGAAGATCCGGCAGGCGGCGATCGCCAACGGCATGCGGACGCTGATGGAGGACGGCAAGCTCAAGGTGCTCAAGGGCATCACCACGCCCGACGAGATCGCTCGCGTGGCGCAGGTGGAGGGCCTGAGTTGAGCCCCCCTGATCGCCCGCTGTGATGATTCTGACTGTCCGTTCGCCCCTGCAACTGCCAACCGCCCTGACCTGTCAAGACCGAGGAACGCCCCATGTCGATTCAGATGGACCGTCTGCTGGACACTGTTGTGAAGCTGGCTGCCAGCGACCTGCACCTGACCGTCGGCCGTCGGCCGACGCTGCGTCACCACAGCCACCTGAAGGACCTGCAGACCAAGGTGCTGGACTCGGAGGACATGGTCGGTCTGATGAAGTCGATCACGCCTGAGCAGAAGCAGCAGGAACTGGCCGAGGGCGGCGGCTGCGACTTCGGCTTCTCGTTCGGCGATCAGGCCCGCTTCCGTGTGTCGATCTTCAAGCAGCGTGGCGACATCGCGATGGTGCTTCGCCGAATTCCGAACAAACTACTGACGTTCGAGCAGATCGGTCTGCCGGAGATCTGCCGCGAGCTGATCCGCCGTCCGCGCGGCATGTTCCTGGTGACCGGGCCGACGGGGTCGGGCAAGACCACTTCGCTGGCGACGATGCTGGACTACATCAACCAGACGATGGACCGGCACATCGTGACCATGGAAGACCCGATCGAGTACTACCACTTCCACAAGAAGTCGATCGTGAACCAGCGTGAGGTGGGCACGGATGTGCCGTCGTTCGCCGAGGCCCTGCGCCGCGTGCTGCGGTCGGACCCGGACGTGATCCTGGTTGGCGAAATGCGTGACCTGGAGACGATCGAGGCGGCCATCCGGGCTGCCGAAACGGGCCACTTGGTGTTCGCGACGTTGCACACAACGGGTGCCGCCAAGACCATCGACCGCGTGGTGGACGCCTTCCCGGTGAGCCAGCAGAACCAAATCCGCGTGCAGTTGTCGACGGCTCTGATCTGCGTGCTCTCCCAGCAGCTGCTCGCCCGGGTGGACCAGCCCGGCATGGTGGCCGCATATGAGTTCCTGGTGGTCACCCCCGCGATCGCCAACCTGATCCGTGAAGGAAAGACCTACCGAATCGACTCCAGCATCCAGACTGGGAAGAAGTTCGGTATGCAGCTGCTGGACGACCACCTGTGGTCGCTGTACATGGCTGGCAAGATCTCCGCCGAGGAGATGGTCGACAAGTCCAAGAACCCCGGCGACCTGACGGACAAGGTGCACCGGATGGGTCGGACTGTGGGCCGCGTGGAACTGGACGAGGCCGAGGAGGCCCCCGCAAAGCAGTGAGCGCCGCGATGGCTCGGGCCTTCCGGTGGGGCGGATCCGGGGCGGGGGCGACGGCCCAGGCGGTGTCGGATATCTTAAAAGAAGCGGTGTCGTAACCAAAATCCTCGATAGGATCGCTGGTGAGTGGGAACACCGTGGTGCATTCTTGCGATTATTCTGGGGCCCGCCTGTGCGGGCTCTCAGTGGCGGTCGGCGGACCGGAAGCTTCCCTTCCTTCTGGTCAGTGAGTCGGGCCGCGAGCAGATCGGAGACGCGAACGCATGTCCCTGACCGAAGCAGATCTCGCTCAGTTGAAGGGTGTGAAGCTTGGCCGCATTCTGGCGAAGCTGGGGAAGACGACCCGGGAACGGGTGCACGAGGCGCTGGCGATCCAGAAGACCCGCAAGGTCCGGATTGGGCAGTTGCTGGTGGAACTGGGGTACTGCCAACAGAAGGACATCGACGCGGGCTTGGCGGCGCAAGCCGGACTTGCTTATATGGACCTTTCGCCCTCGTTCGAGATTCCGAACGAGGCCCGTACAGCCCTGACCGTGCAGTCGGTCCAGGCGTATCAGTGCGTTCCGGTGGCGTTCAACCCAGCGAGCAAGAAGGTCAAGATTGCCATCAAGAGCCCGGACAACTTCCGGGCCAAGGACGACCTGCGGCAGCTGATGGGGTTGAACGTGGAGGCGGTGGTCGCCGACCCGGCGGCGATTGATGCGCTGATCAAGAAGTTCTTCTCCAAGGGTGAGGTGGTCAAGGACGTCATCAAGGACCTGGCGTCGGACGACAAGTTCAACAAGCTCTCGACGGGCAAGGCGGGGGCTTCGATCGATCTGGACGCGGCGGTGGACGCTGCGGAGGACAACCGGGTCATCAAGCTGCTGAACATGGTGCTGATGCAGGCTATCAACGATCGCGCCTCGGACATCCACTTCGAGCCGTTTGAGGACGAGTTCAAGATGCGGTACCGCATCGACGGCGTTCTGTACGAGATGGAAGCGCCGCCGAAGCAGCTGGGGCCGGCGATCACCAGCCGCGTGAAGGTCATGGGGAAGCTGGACATCGCCGAGCGGCGGTTGCCGCAGGACGGCCGCATTGAGCTTCAGATCGGCGGGGCTCCGGTGGACCTGCGTATCAGCGTTCTGCCGACGATGCACGGCGAGAGCGTGGTCATGCGTGTGCTGGACCGCAGCAACGTGCAGCTGTCGATCGACCGCATCGGGATGCGGGATGACGATCTGGAACTGTTCAAGCGGCTGATCAACAAGCCGAACGGCATCGTGGTGGTGACCGGGCCGACGGGCTCGGGCAAGACAACCACGCTGTACGCAGCGCTGGCGGCGCTGAACGACATCGAGACCAAGATCCTGACGGCCGAGGATCCCGTCGAATACGACATCGACGGGCTGTGCCAGGTGCAGGTGAACCACGACGCTGATCTGACGTTCGCGCGGGCCCTGCGGTCGTTCCTGCGTCAGGACCCGGACATCATCCTGGTGGGCGAAATCCGCGACCTGGAGACGGCGGAAATCGCCGTACAGGCCTCGCTGACGGGCCACCTTGTGCTGACCACCCTGCACACCAACGACGCGCCGAGCTCGGTGATTCGTCTGGTGGACCTGGGGCTGGAGCCGTTCCTTCTGACCGCGACCATGGAGGGCGTGGTGGCGCAGCGGCTGGTGCGGTGCATCTGCCCGAAGTGCAAGGAGTCGTACACGCCCAAGGAAGAGGAGCTGATGGAGCTCGCGCTCACGCCGGACGACGTGCGGGGGCGGAGCTTCTACCGCGGCGCCGGGTGCGACAACTGCTACCGCTCGGGCTATCGGGGCCGGTCGGCGCTGTTTGAGATCATGGCGTTCACGGACGAGATCCGCGATCAGATCATGAAGAAGGCGTCGACGAACATCCTCAAGGGCCTGGCGCGGCGGAACGGCATGCGTTCGCTGCGTGAGTGCGGGCTGCTGAGCATCTACGACGGTCAGACGACCATCGACGAGGTGGTTCGCGAGACGCTGGCCGAGGAGGATTGATCTTCAAGGGGGAGAGCGGGGGGGGACGGAGGGTGGGGGCAGGGGGCAGGCGACGACGGGCGGAGACGTTGACTCTCTGTGCGCACTGAATCTGGTTGGAGTCACGACCTATGGCGACGTTCACGTACGAAGCGCTTAACGCGGCGGGCAAGGCTCAAAAGGGCAGCATCGAGGCCACCTCGAGCGAAGAGGCCATCCAGCGCATCAAGCAGCAGGGCTTCTTCCCGACCTCGGTCCGCGAGCAGAAGGCGGCCAAGAAGGACGCCGCCGCGGCTGCCGAGGCGGCGCCGAAGAAGCGCAAGGGCACCGGGTTCAGCATCGGCGGCGTGAGCACCAAGCATCTGACGCTGTTCACGCGGCAGTTGAGCACGCTGCAGGACGCCGGTCTTCCGCTGCTGCGTTCGCTGCAGATCCTGGAGGAGCAGCAGAAGCCGGGCAAGCTGAAGAACATCCTGCAGCAGGTGTGCGAGGACGTGGAGGGCGGCACGAGCCTGTCGGAGAGCTTCGCGCGTCACCCGGCGGCGTTCGACCGGCTGTATGTGAAGATGGTGGCTGCCGGCGAGATCGGCGGCGTGCTGGACATCATCCTGCAGCGTCTGGCCGAGTTCATGGAGAAGGCGGAGCGGTTGAAGCGGAAGGTCATCGGCGCCATGGTGTACCCGGTGGTCGTCATGACCGTCGCCATCGGCATCGTGCTGTTCATCATGATCGGCATCGTGCCGAAGTTCAAAGAGATCTTCGCCGAGTTCGGCGTGAAGATGCCGGCGCTGACGACGTTCCTGATCGACACATCGAGCTGGCTGGCGGGCACGGTGCCCGGGCAGGCGTTCCCGGGTGCGTTCTGGTTCCTGCTGGCGCCCGGTCTGGTGATCGTCTGGAAGGTGGCCCGGAAGGCGACTCCCGGGCGTGCGGTGACCGACACGGTGATCCTGTGGGTGCCCATCCTGGGGCAGTTGCTGCGGAAGACCACGGTGGCCAAGTTCACCCGGACGCTGGGCACGCTGATCAACGCCGGTGTGCCGATCCTGGAAGCGATCGCGATCACCCGCGACACCTCGGGCAACTACGTGTTCGAGCGGGCGCTGAACAAGGTGCACGACTCGATCCGCGAGGGCGAGACGTTCGCCACGCCGCTGCGTGAGGCCAAGGTCGTGGACTCGATCGTGGTGAACATGATCGACGTCGGTGAGGAGACCGGCGACCTGGACGCCATGCTGATGAAGGTGGCCGACAACTACGACGAAGAGGTCGACGTTGCGGTGCAGTCGCTGGTGAAGCTGATCGAGCCGCTGCTGGTGCTGTTCCTGGGTGTGGTGGTCGGCGGCATCGTGATCGCCATGTTCCTCCCGCTGATCGCCATCATCGAGAAGCTGCAGTCGGGCGGTCTGTGATCCGGTCGGCCGGCAGAGGCCGGGCCTGAGCGTTCACCGGTGTGAGTCTGGTCTGTTCGAGTTCACCCCTTGCCGGAGTATCGAGTGCGAAGCACCCGCGTGACATCCCGATCGGCCTTCACCCTTGTGGAGGTGATGGTGGTGGTGGTCATCGTCTCGTTGCTGGCTGCGTTTGTGGTGGTGGCCGGCGGCGCGGTGGTCCGTCAGGCGCGCAAGAGCAGTGAGGAGAGTTTCCTCCGCGCTCTGAACACTGGCGCTGAACAGTTCAGCCAGCAGCTCGGCTTTGCCGTGCCGCTGGTGGACGACAACGCGTCAGGCGGCCCGATTGACGCGACGACCAACCTGCCGATCAATCCGCGGGTGCGGATCGCCGGGGAGTCCGCCGGGCTCACCGACCCGGCGCGGCCGCTGCGGTATGTGCGGATGGAAGTGGACCAGGATCAGCCCCGCTTCAGCGTGCGGTCGCTGCCGTACTACGTGCTCGGGCTGCTGCCCCAGCGGGTGGACGGCGTGGACGGCCCGGGCTTCGGCACGCCGTCGGCGGACGGGTCGTTCTCGCGGTCTTCATCGGCCCGCAAGGCCATGGTGGACCTGAAGAACCGGACGAGCGCCATCGTGAACACGCCGGGCCGTTCGCCGGCCGAGTTCTACCCCGAGATTCACGACCGGTACCGTCAGGCCATCCGGTACTACCGCTGGGAGCCGACCCGGCACGTCGCCAGGGGGAGTGAAGCGCCCGGACGCCCGAACTCGCCTCCAAATGACGACCGCCAACTCGGCGAGATCCGCGACTACAACGTGCCCAGCGCATTGGGTGATCCCCGGCTCAACCTGCACGCGGCGCTGCGGTCGAGCAAGTGGGCGATCGTCTCGGCAGGTGCTGATCGGCTGATCAACGACGATGACCCGTCGGATGCGGGCAACGCCGACAACGTCGTGATCGCCGAGGACGGCTCGGTGGTACCTTACAGCGACAAGGCGGTCCGGTACTCCAACCCCAACCCCAACGCGGGCGGAGGTCTCTGATGCATCGCCCAATCGGCCAAGTTCGCGGCTTTACGCTGGTGGAGATCGTGGTGGTCACGACGATCGTCGTGATCCTGATCGCGGCGGCGGTTCCGGCCTTCAGCGGCATGCTGGCCTCGCAGGAGCGCACTGCAGCGGAGTCGCGTTTACAGGGCGCTTTGGCGGCGGCACGGGAGACCGCCGTGCGATCTGGCCCGGGGGAGGACGCAGCGGCAGTGTTCATTTTCGAACCTGCCGGCGGCGGCGGTCAGAGCCCCGGCGGTCGACTGACGATCGTGACAGCGGTGAAAGTCGGGCAGTTGGCGGATCGCGACTGGACCGTCTCGCCGACGGCTGTGCCCAACATCGTTCGCGAGGTGTTTGTGCCGGTGGGCGTTTCCAAGCCTGTGGAGCTTCCTCGGGGCTGGATGGTCAGGGGGTACGCCGGCGACAACCTGATTGACGGTGAGTGGTACGAACCGACTTCCGGTGAAACGCGGTACGGTCTCGGGGCTCCGGCCTGGGTGTTCCCGGAGACGGGCTTTTACTCCCGCAACGTGCAGAACCCGTCGGGCACCGACACGGGCTTCTCGCGGCAGACGTTCATGGTGCGGTTCCAGGGCGGCAGCGGCAACATTGTGACGGGCGAGCGGTTCCCGGCGGTGGTGGTGCTGCCTCGGCCTTCCAGCTCCGGGCGTGGTCCCTCGGGCGTTGTTGACCGATCCAACTTGTGGAGCGTGTACCGCCTTGACGAGGCCGCCAATCTGCGGAATGCGGTTTCCGGCATCTTGGCTCGGCCTTGGCTGCTCTCGAGTGATCCTGCCGCGGAAACGGCCGTGGAGACGGCCAACCGGCGGATTCGTCTGCTGGGCGACCGTTCCAGCGACACGGTGCTTGCCCGCTCGCTGACCGAACTGGCGTTGTATGACGAGCAGGCTCTGGCCCAGGCTTTGGGTGTGAATGTGGACCGCGTGTCGGACACGATTTACGCCATCGACGAGACGGCATGGCTGGCGCAGGCGCCGGCGACGGGCGGAAATGCCGACATTCGACCCCAGTACGTCGGCCAGTTGCGGGGCAATCCGCAGACGACGCGGCGGATCAATCGATGGATCGAACGCTGGGAGGACTTGGACGATCCATCTTCGCAGGCAACAACCACCGATCGCCCGGTTGAGCTCTTCACGATCGACCGGTTCGCGGGTGCCCTTCGGCCCATGACGGTTCCCACAACGTCGACTGGAAACCCCTGATGACCCCCTTAACTGCCACTACAGCGATGCCCGCGCGGCGGTGTGCCGGCACCGAGCCGGCCCGAACGCCCGGGGCCTTGAAAGTCCGCACTCGAGCAGGTTTTTCGCTCGTGGAGGTGCTCTTCGCAGTGCTGATTCTGGGTATCGCACTGTTGGGTATCGGTGCGATGTTCCCGGCGGTGATTCGCGAGCAGCGGCTGGCCAACGACAGCACCTTTGGCGTTTTGGTGGCCCGCGGCGCCGAGGACTACGTTCGCGGTCATGCCCGGTTTGGGCAGGACTTCTGGAACTACTGGGCAACGCTGGGGCAGGCCACGTGGGGCAACTTGTCGGACGACGCCTCGTTGCTGCAGGACGATGCCACGTGGCTTCCGGTAACTGTTGACGCTGACACCGGTGCAGCGATTCTGGGGGAGGTGAATCGCGGTGTTTCTCCGCAGGACGATTTTCGAGTCCGTGTGCCGCTGGCGGATCGGCTGTATCCGACCGCTCCGGGGGGTGGCGGGTCGGCAGTCGCGAGCGACCTGGCGGGTCCCAGCTTTGTCTGGGATCTGGCGATTCGCCGACAGACGGCGCTGCCTGCGCGAACCGGGACTGCTCCTGACAAGCCGATCACTCGACAGATGAACACTTTGCAGGTTGCGGTCTTTGTCCGCCGAGTGGACTCCGGGGTGCGACCGCCCCGCGGGCAGTCGCTGTATTCGGCCATGCTCAATGCCGGTCTCGGCGCATCAGACCGTCGTCTTCCGGTAGCCGAGGATGCACGTGGACCTCGTTTGGACGGCACCTTTGAGGGCGCTCGATACTCGCGTCCGATGGTGATGGGGGTTTCGTTCGACAGCAGCCTTCCGTCCCGAGACCGTCTGGTGCTTTTGTCTTCGGCGATCGCCAGCGACATCCCGGACGACCAGTTGCGTTCGATTGCGGCCGCGTCGAATCAGGTGCTGGTGGACAATCTCGGCAACGTGTACACGGTCATCGGGGTTGATTCTCGCGTATCACAGAACTCTGGCCCGCTGTCCGTTCGGATTTCACCCCCGGTACCTGCATCGGTTGTGGCCGGCGGGATCACCCAGGTTGTGTTCACGCTTCAGCCCCCGGCGGCGGTGCGTGTTTTCACGGTGAACCAATGAGGACCACCCCCATGACGACCCAACCCTCGGATCCGGGACAGGTGTCCCGCGCCGGCGACCAGGTCCGTCCTGGCTTCACGCTGGTGGAGTTGCTGGTGGCGATCGCGGCGGTGGCGCTGCTGGCGGTCGGGCTGGCGCAGATCTTCAGCCTGACAGGCCGCACCGTGTCCGCGGGCAGGCGGTTGAGCAATATCACCAGCTATGCGAACCTGCTTGAGCGGCAGTTGCGGGCCGATCTGGGCTCGCTGACCCGCGAGGGCTTCCTGGTGATCCGCAACGAACTGACCCGGCCGAACCGGCTGGTGCAGCGGTTCCCGGATGACACCTCGCCCAGGCAGGTGCGGGTGGACGAACTGCAGTTTTTCGCCAAGGGCGACTTCCGGACGATCCGCCCGACCGTCAACCCGACCCGGGTGGCCTCGGCGGGCGCGGCGCGGATCTATTACGGGCACGGCCTTCAGCAGCCGACGGAGATCGGTTCGCGGCCGATCCGGCTGGATGATGACAACAGTGACGCGCCGTTCTTTGGTGAACTGGGCGACAACCCCAACCGCTACGCCTCGAACTGGACGCTGGTGCGGCATGTGACGCTGCTGCGTCAGCCGAGCAATACCACCGAATCGGTGGTCCGGTACACCGGTTCCGGACCACAGTTGGCGGAGGAAGAGCCTCGCGAGCGCGATGGCCCCTGGCAGATCGCCCAGCAGCCGTCAGTTGCCGATCTGTTCCGCACGCTGGCGCTGGGGCTGAACCCGCCGGCAGCAGCAGAAGCGAGAAGGGCCGGCGTCCGTCCGGCGTTTTCGTCGGGCGTGGTGGATATCGCCGCGACGGATCTGTCTGCGATCAGGTCGGTGATTCTCACGGCTCGCCCGGTTGATCCGAACTATCAGACGGCGACGCAGTTTCCGTCGGGAACGGCGCAGACGGTGCTGAACGTTCACGCGCTGATGAGGGACTCGCTGCCGGCCGATTCGGACGCCGGGCAGCGGATCCGGACGGCGGCGTCTCCGCCGAATTACCTTGGCGTGGGGCCGGGATGGACTGGGCCGGCGACGGCGGACCAGCGGGCCGACCAGTACACGCTGGCGGGCAGTGCGTTCCTGCCCCGGTGTACGGAGTTCATCGTGGAGTGGTCGTTCGGCGTGACGACTCCGAGCGGTGGCAGTCCGGGCCAGGTTGCCAGCGCCGACCGAACCGTCTGGCACGGGCTTCGTCGTCAGATCAATCTCACGGGCGGGCCAGGCCTCGATGAAATTGTGTTGCCGTTCGGCGAAGTGAACCCCCAGCCTGAGGTGCAGCCGAGGTTCGATCCGGCGAGAGATCTGTCGTTCATCAATCGCATTCCGCAGATGTCCCGGCTCTCCGGCACCGCCTGGACGCTGGTGCCGTTCGCCGGTGTGACATCGCCGTTCTACAACGCCCAGACGCGGACGCTGCAGGTCGCGTATCAGCCCCGACGTGCGGCCGGCGAGCCGCTGGCCGCCGTGTTGCGGAACGTGGATGCGGGGCTGATCAACCCCGAGACTCCCGGGCCCGACCGCGACCGTGTGCAGTACTCGTATTTCGGGTACGTCGACCCGACGTATTCGCTGGATCTCAACGAACCGAACGTGCTGCGGAGTGAACTGCTGGTGGATGTGAACCGCAACGGCCGCTATGACGCGGACCAGGGCGATGTGATCCGCAGCCCGGAGAACCTGCCCTGGCCCTGGCCGACGATGCTGCGCATCACGGTGACGCTGGCGGATCCGGCCGATCCGCGGATCGAACAGACCTTCCAGTTCATCCTTCGACTGCCGCCGGTTGGTGAATCCGGCGAGTTCTGAGCGAGGGTTCGGGCACGCACCACTGGCGGAGCATGATCCGCCCCGCCGACTGACCGCAGGTCGGCGGCGAGAGCAACGAGCACATCAAACGGACCGGCGGAGCTTCGTCCGGTCCGGGAGCAGGACACCATGAGCGCTTCCAAACAGCCTGTCACGCCGGTGCTTCTCGCGGCTGGAACCACGGTTGATCGCCGCGTCCTTCAGGCCCGCAGGGGCTCGGTGCTGGTGCTGGTGGTCGGCGTGCTGGCACTGATGGGCATCATCGTGCTGGTGTACGCCACCGTCGGTCAGGGGGACCGTCGCTCGGCGGCGGCGCTGGTGGAGACGCGCAAGCTTGAGGACCAGAGCCAGGCGATCGGCAACTACCTCGCGTCGGTGGTGGCGGACTCGGCGGTTGCAACGGTGACGCAGCGGGTGATTGCGGACGATCGTCCGGGATTGAGCGGCCCGCTTGGCATTGATCGTTATGTCGACCGCGTGTACCGGCGGACGTGGACGATGCCGGGTGTGGACCCGGAGGTGCGCTCGACGGTGCTGGACCCGGCCCGTCCGGCCAACGAGCAGCCCTGGCGTGTGTTCACGCCGACCGGGGCGATCGTGGGGGCCTGGCCGATTGATCAGAACCTGCTGGGCGGCAACCCGGGCGGTACCCCGCCGGCTCTGGGCGTGTTTACCGATCCGCGGATCGGGTTGGACCCCTGGCTGGCGTCCACGGAGATGTCGTGGATCAACCTTGAGGGTGCGAACCTCGACACCGGCGGGAACGGCCCGTGGGGCGACCGTCACCTGGACAAGCGCGACTGGCGGGCGATTTCGAACTTCGCGCCCGACGGTCGGGCGGTGAACCTGGCGCTGCTGCGCGGGAACTTCAACCTGGCGCCGGGCGTGTCGCCCACTCGGCCGGCGGCGACACAGCCGCTGAGTTTCCGCAGCAGCGACTATCTGACGATTGAGCGGCTGAGACCGGCGGCGGGCTCGAGCCGCGCAGCCCGGCTTAATCCGGGTAACTGGGTGCCAAGCCAGAACCTGCCCGGGGCAGATCCCAATCCGTCCGTTGGCGAGCCGATCAGCTTCAACGCGACCAACTACTGGTTCCGGCCGGCGGACTTCTTCACCAACCAGGTCGGCGTGCACCGCGTCGGCCCGGACCGGCGGTACCCGGCCGGCGATGTGCGCAACGCCGACAACCAGTGGGCGGATGCCGATGGCGACGGCGTGCCGGACGCACGCTGGACCGAACTGGTCGACGCGTCGGACCCCAACGTTCTGCGGTCGGTGCTGCCGACCTCGAGCAACGTGCGGTTCTTCGTCGCCGCCCGCGCGATCGACCTGTCGGGCCTGATCAATCTGAACACCGCGCTGTCGTTCGATCAGCCGCCGACGCGGTCGGCCGCCGCCGGGGCCACCCCGGCGGACATTGACCTGCGGCGGCTGCTGCGGTTCGGCCATGTGTACACCGACGGGGCGGCGGGCACGCTGGCGTTGCCGGGGTACGACCAGTATCCGCAGCCGGCAGTCACCAGCGCGGCGACTTATACGGATTACAACCGGAGCCGGGCCGATGAGATCGGCTCGTCGGCGTTCGGCGCCTTGCTGCTGACGCGGATCAACGGCTTTGCGCTCGGCCCGGGGGCCTTCACACCGCAGACGGGGTATGTGACTGAGCTGTCCCAGCCTCTGCTGGGGACCACGCAGCGGCTGGTGGCGGCGGCGCGGAAGGACCTGTACAACGCGATCGGTCGCAACCCGCTGGGGGCGTCGCTGACACCGGACTTCTCGGTAACCGGTCCGGGGAACACCGCGGCCAACCGCGTGACGTTCGCCAGCCCGTTCGGGATTGCCGACGAGTTGGACCTGCGGGTGTATCAGGGGCTCAATGACGATTCAGCGGTGTCTCGTCTGGAGATGACGCTGGACGCACGGAACCAGACCAGTCCGGCGTTCGGCCCGCTGCGGAGCAATCGCAGCGCTGAGGTGGAGCGGGGCTCATCGCGAGTGGCGGAAGATGCGCTGCTGCAGTCGGCGACGAGCCTTCGCGGGCTGGTGACCACCGTGAACGCCCAGCGTCCACTGACGACCGATGTGGCCAGTCCGCTGGCGTCGGTCGGCACGGCGACGCTGACCGATGGACAGCGGCCTGAGCAGCAGTTTCGGCAAGTCACCAGTGCGCCGCCCGCGCTCAGTGGTTCGGAGGTTCGGCCCGACCTGAACACGCTGCTGAACACCATGGCTCCGGAAGCGGACGATGACGACCGCAACGTCGCGGCGTTCTCGCTGTTCCAGGGCATCGTGGGCGGGCTGGCTCCGGACCTGGGGATCCGCTCGTCGCTGAACTCAGCGTTCAGCCTGAGCGACAGCAGCACGTGGTCGTGGTCGTGGAATCCGCAGGCGAGGCGGCTGCAGGTGCTGCATTACGGCTCGCGGACGCCCCGCCTGCCGGGAGAACCGGTGGCGGGCAACACGGGGGCCAACAACTCGTTCCTGGGCAACTCGGCCGAGTTTGCCCTGCGGACCTCGGCCCATCTGTTCGCCAATCTGGTGGACGGTCGCGATCTGTCGGATCGGCCGTCGCGGGTGACGGTGCTGCTGAGCGAGCCGTTCCGCAGCCTGGGGCGGTCGCGGAACTTTGACTTCAACAACGACGGCGTGCCGGACTTTGAGGCGTGGGTGGATGCAAACCCGGTTCGTCAGAACGGCCAGGTGATCACGCAGATCCCCAACGTGCGTGAGGCGACGGCCCCGTCACAACCCCGGCTGTCGACCGTGGTGGACGTGGGTGATGAGAAGCTGCTGCCCGAGCCGCAGTGGAGCCCGCGCACTCCGCCGGCGATCAACGTGTACGGCGTCAAGCCGCAGCCGTTCCTGACGGCGGCGGTGACCTTCACGCTGTACGGGGATGACCCGAACAGTGCTCAGGGCGGCGACAGGCAGGTGAAGATCAACGGCACCATTTCCGAGGGCAACTCGGACTTCCTGTGCCAGGTCGTCGCGTTCCAGTTGCACAACCCATTCGACCGGCCGATTGCGCTGTCTCAGCCGGCGGCGGCACCGGGTGCTGCGACGAATCGCGAGTTCGGCGACGCCACTCCTGTGGAGGGCGGCACCATCGGGTTGGGGGCCAACAACGCACTTTCTGATCTGGCGTACTACATCGAGTTCGCCGGCAAGTTCTACGCCCTGGTTGAAGAGCGCAGGTCGGGTGCGGGTGGCGGCAGCGGCTATGAAGCGCGTCGACTTGTGCTCAATGCGGGGGAGACGCGGTGGTTCTACGTCGCAGCGCAGGACCCCGCGGACATCGTGGAGCGGTGGCGGCGGGTGGCCGGGCCGGGCGGTGTGACTGGCACGCAGGATGACCAGACCAACACCGGCCCCTTCACGGACTTTATCAACCGGCAACTGTCAATGAACCCGGTGACGCTGAACCCGCCGGCGGGTGCCTTCCCGACGAGGGATCCGGTCCGTCTGATGCGGATTCAGCCGGTGTCGATGCAGCGGTACCCCGGCACGGGGATCGCGGGGCTCGCCACCGACCAATTCGGCCCGGCGGAGAATGTGCCCGAGAACCAGTACTTCGCATTGTTTGGCGGGCAGAGCCAGGCCTGGATCAACTCGGACACCGAGCAGCCCGGGCCGACCAACCGTGCCGTGCGGCTGTGGCGGTTCAACCAAGCCCAGGGCGAGAGTCTGTCCGGGGTGGCAAACTCGGTCAACGTGCTGACCAACGACATGCTGGTGGATGTGCTGCGCGACCCGGCGGCCCCGCCATCGCCCGGTGTGCCCGCCAGCGACGAGGTTCGGCACATCTCGCTGAACCCCCGCCTGGAGAACGGCGAGACCGAGATTGAACTGGAGAGCGACGAGAACTACCCCGACTTCAGCCAGGGCGTGTCGCTGCTGCTTTGGAGCATGATCAATCGTGCTCCGGATCCGCGCGGGGCGGACGTTCCGGTGGGCGTGATGCCCGCGTACCTCATGGAGGTGAAGTCGTCCGCTCGGGACACCGAGGCCGGCGGCACCACGGAGCGGCGGCAGATCGTTGACAGCCTGAACGAGTGGCGGACCTCGCCGCTGCGCGACGCGACCAACGGCCGGGCAAACAACGACTTCAACAGCGGTCGAACGGATCGGAACATCACGTGGAACACGGTGCAATTGCGGCAGGCGGACTTCCCGTCGCCGGCGGCAAACGGGGCAGGCAGAACGCTGGGCGCTCTGCTGAATTCGCTGCGGAACAACCGTGTAAGCACCGTGCTTGGTCAGCAGCCCTGGCAGCGGGAACCCCGTAACAACCCGACCCCCCGGTTCCTCAACAACCTCTCCGGGGTTCCGCTGGCCGACATCACCGACAATGTGGATCGGTACGTGGAGATGAACCTGGCCCGGCCGACGCCGAGCAATCTGCCGCCGCCGCCCCTGCGGCCGACGGACCTGCTGACCACGCTGGCGATTGGCCCCTACGAGGTGCCGGTACAGCCGGACCCGAGCGGCGGCACGCCGCTTCCGGACCGCAACCCGGACCAGCGGTTCACCACCTTGTCAGAAGCGGCGGCGCTGGTGACCGACTTTGACAGCCCGGCCAGCCGCGAGGATGCGTACTGGCGCGTGGCCGGCACGGTGCTGAGCCAGAGCCAGCCGAGCCAGGTGCTGCAGCCGCAGTTTGTGCGGGGTCGGCTGCGGACGGACATCTCGGTGCCGTTCAACGACAGCAACGGCAACGGGCGTTTCGATCAGTTCGGCCGGAACGCCGACCCGCACCGCGGGCACGGCGTGCCGCTGGCGCTCAACCTGCTCTCGCAGTTCCGCACCTCGGGCTATGGCAGCCTGACGGTGGGGGAGCAGGGCCGGGTGAACCTGAACACGGCCCCGTGGGCGGTGCTGGCGATGCTGCCGATGGCGACGCCCGACCCGGACGGCTGGCTGCCGCAGACGCGGCTGGTGCGCGACTTCCCGGGGGCCACCTCGGTGAGCGAGGCGCTGTACGCCCCGGCTGATGAGGTGTGGGACATCGCCTCGACGATCATGGCCTACCGCGACCGGGGCCTGGCCTGGTCGCGTCCGGCGAGCAACGTGAACGGCGGGCGGCCGTTCCCGATTGACTTCCGCGATGACAACATCGAAGTGGTGGTTCGTGACGTGGACAGCAACTGGGGCCGGTATGACCAGAAGGGCCGGCGCTGGGCGACGGGCATCCCCGGCATTCGCCAGGCCCCGGGCTTCCAGTCGCCCGGCGAGGTGCTGCTGGCCAGGTTGGCCGACGCGCCCCAGAGCCTGGGGACGCCGGCGGCTGCCTCCGGCCAGCCGGTCGCCAGCACGTTTGCCAGTGCCTCGGCGATGCCGCTGGCGCAGCGGGTGTTCCTGAGCATCGACCGGCTGGGCCGCGACGGCTTCCCGCTGGATCCGGCGATCGAGCCGGCGTTTGTGGACGGCAGCGTGCCGGCCTCGCGGGTGCCCGACCTGCGTGCCGGCGAGCCGGTGGGCCTGCTTTCCAACTCGTCTCTGGCCCGGGGCTGGAACGCCCGGCAGGACGACACGACGCAGCCGACCCACGGCCCGTTCGGATCACGCACCGTGGACGGCAGCGAAGAGCAGTTGGCCATCGCCAACAGCATCCTGGGCGTCAGCGGCGTGCGGAGCGATGTGTTTGCGGTGTGGTACCTGGTGCATGGCTACACGCCCTCGGACGTGGAGGGGCTGGCACCGCTGATCCCCAACAACGTCGGTGATGTGGTGTTGCAGGCCTCGCTGGACGACCCGACGGTCAGCACGCCCATGGTGCCGTCGATACGTCGGCGGTTCCTGATGATCCTGGACCGTTCGGAAGTCACACAGGTGGGCCAGAAGCCCCGCGTGCTGCTGATGCAGGAAGTTCCGGTGAACTGACCTGCGCATGTGCGACCCTCCCTGAGGGGACAGCGATTCGGGCGGCCGGCACACGTGTCGGACCGCCCGCCCGCCGCCCCCTGTGATGCAGGCAGAGCCCCGCCCTCGCTGGTGGGGCTCTGTCGCTTTTACGGTGCGACCGGGCGGGGCGGTGGGCAGCGGCGGCGCCTACGTTTGGACACGTTCAGGGCGTAGCTCAGCTTGGTAGAGCGCGGGGTTTGGGTCCTCGAGGTCGCTGGTTCAAATCCAGTCGCCCTGACTTCTTTGGCCTGTGTGCCCGGCCCCATCGGGGGGCCGGTGGGTGGCCGGATTGCTGATCCCAATGTGAGAACCTGCCCGCGGGCACATCTGCATGCGGGCGTGACGCCCTGCAGGCAGTGGCGGCCAGAAGGAGACGCAGATGCTCACCATGCCTTGGCGGTCCAGTCGTGGAGCGTGCCTGGCGGGCTGGTCGTTGGCGGCGCTGATGACGGCGGGGTGCGCAGCGGGGAGCAGCGGCGACCATCGGACGAGCCGGCCTGCGACCGGGGATTCGCCTCTCGGAGCCTCATCCATGCAACTGGGCAACTTCTCGGTGAGCCTGAACGTCAAGAACCTGGCGGCGTCGCGGTCGTTCTACGAGAAACTCGGGTTTCGAAACGTCGGCGGCCAGCAGGAGCGGCGGTACCTGATCATGCAGAACGGCACCACCACCATCGGGCTGTTTGAGGGGATGATCCCGTCGAACTTCCTGACCTTCAACCCCGGGTGGGACCACACCTGCGCCACCGTGCCCGGCTTCACTGACATCCGCGACCTGCAGCGGGAGATGCAGGCCCGCGGATTGGCGCTGACGACCACGGCCGATCCGGCCTCCAACGGGCCGGCCAGTCTGATGCTGGCGGACCCGGACGGCAACGTCATCCTGCTCGATCAGCACGTGCCCCGGCCGACCCCGTGATCGTGGGGAGGGGGGCGTCGGGCCTACGCTCGGCCTCTTGATGGGGCGGGCGTGCTGTGCTGAGCGATGTCCACCGTTTCCGGAAGCCAGCCCGTGTCTGTTCCGGCCGCTCAGGCCCGCGTGGTGCCCATCAGCCCGGTGCGGGCGTTCGTGCGCTCCACGCCGGCGGTGATTGGGCTGGGGTACCTGTCGCTGGTGTTCCTGATCTGCGTCGCGACGCTCCCGTTCACGCTGACGGGCAGGCCCCTGCCCGGTTCGGCCCATCTGCCCGAGGCCCAGCGGCCGACGGCGCCGGCGTACGACGCGCAGAACCGCGATGCCCGGCATCTGCCGCCCTTCTGGTGGACGGCGACCGAACCGCAGCAGCAGCGGTCGGACACCGCAGCCCGCACCCGGGCGGTGGCCGATGAGGCCGACGCGCGGGGGATCTCGGTTGACGCGCTGGGGGCGGGCGGGTTTGTGCCGTCGGAGGAACAACTGGAGGCGGCGCGGCCCCGACCGGTGCTGGGGACGGACCTCTTGGGGCGGGATCTGCTGGCCAGGTGTGCCGCGGGAGGGGGGATTTCACTGGCGATCGGGCTGTGTGCGGCATTGATCTCTGTGGTGATCGGAACGCTGTACGGGGCGGTGGCGGGATACGTGGGTGGTCGGGTGGACGGGGTGATGATGCGGATCGTCGACATTCTGTACGGGCTTCCGTACATCCTGCTGGTGGTGCTGCTGGCGGTGGCGAGTGATGCGGTGCTGGACGAGTACATCTCCAAGAGCCGGGCCCGGGAGGCCTGGATCGGCGAGCAGGCGGCCCTGGTGCTCAAGGAGCGGCAGCAACCGCACGACACGGCGGCGGTGCGGAAGGCACTGGCAACCGAGCCAGCTTTGCGGGCCGAACTGGCAGCCCGAGCGGATACCGAACCATCGCTCAAGCGGGGGGAGGTCAGCGAGACGGCCCGGACGGTGTATGACGTGGTGACGCTTCTGGTGGCCATCGGCGGGGTGAGTTGGCTGACGATGGCGCGGGTGATCCGGGGGCAGGTGCTGAGCCTGAAGAACCAGCCGTTCGTGGAGGCGGCCCGGGCGGTGGGGTGCGGGCGGAGGCGGATCTTCCTGCGGCACCTGCTGCCGAACCTGCTGGGGCCGATCATCGTGTATGCGACGCTGACGGTGCCGCAGGCGATTCTGCAGGAGTCGTTCCTGAGCTTTCTGGGCATCGGGGTGAAACCGCCCCTGCCGAGCTGGGGGAATCTGGCGGCCGATGGGCTGGACCAGCTGAATCTGGTGCAGAGCCACTGGTGGCTGCTGCTGTTCCCGTGTCTGCTGCTCGGGAGCACGCTGCTGGCCCTGAACTTTGTGGGGGAGGGGCTGCGGGAGGCGTTTGACCCGCGGCGTTCGGCCCGCCGTTAGGACCGGTTTCGGGGTGGACCAAGAGGTCTGGGGATGCGGTCTTCGTTTCTGGCTCGCTACACTCACGCAGTCTTGACGGTCCGGGGCTCCCCGGACGTACGGGCGTCGGCGGAATCGGCATTCCAGCCGGCGTCAGGTCCCCTGGGAAGGTACGCGTATGCAGAACCGCTTCGGTCTGAAGGACTTTTTCCTGCTGGTGCTGGTGGCGGCGGTGGGCCTGTCGGTGTGGCTGGGGATGGTCAAGTCCAACCGCGAGTGGGACAACCTGCGGGAGATCAAGTCCAGCGTGACTGAACTGCAGGGCCGCATGGCGGAGCAGAACCGGCAGTTCGACCGGCTGGGGGAGTTGAGCCGCGGGGTTGGGGAGATTCAGCAGCGGCTGGCCAATGTGGAGTCGACGCTGTCGGCGGGTGTGGCGGTGCGGCCGGGCGGGGCCGGCCAGGGCGGCGGGGCGAGCACCGCGGCGACGACGCCCGGGCGTGCGGGGGCAAAGGATGAGTCGTGGGCGGTGCCGGGTGTGCCGGTGGAGTGGCAGCAGCCGTGGAACTTCACGACCGATCCGCGGTCGCAGGCGGGGTTCTCTGAGGGCGGGACGTTCACCGAGTTGTTCGAAGCGCGGCCGGCGAAGATCGTGCCGTACATCCAGACGGATGTCTATGGCCGGCGGGCGGTGGACCTGGTGGTGGACACGCTGGGGGCGTACGACCCGGTGTCGCTGAAGCTGCGGGGCGTGCTGGCCGAGGCGTGGCAGATGGACCCCCAGGGCATGTGGGTGCGGGCGAAGATCCGCGATGATGCGAGGTTCTCTGACGGGCAGCCGGTGACGGCCGAGGACTTCCGCTGGTCGTTCCACGAGTTCATCATGAACCCGCAGATCGAGGCGCAGCGGACGCGGTCGATCCTGGCGGACCAGGTTGACAAGGTGACGGTGATCTCCGAGCGGGTGGTAGAGATCCGGTTCAAGCAGGTGCTGTTCAGCAACCTGGACACGGCGTTGACGATGTACGCCCTGCCCAAGCACTTCTATTCGAAGTTCGCTCCGGCGGAGATCAACAAGGCGACGGGCCTGCTGCTGGGTTCGGGCCCGTTCAAGCTTGAGCGGGTGGACCCGGAGAACCAGTGGGCTCCGGGGCAGCCGATCGAACTGGTGCGCAACGACCAGTACTGGGGGCCGAAGCCGCCGCTGGACCGGATCCGCTTCCGCGACATCACCGATGAACTGGCGCGGCTGACGGCGTACCGCAACAACGAGGCGGACATGATCACGCCGGCGGCGACGCAGTTTGTGAGCCTGAAGAACGACGCGGCGTTCGCGAACGTGAACCAGATGCTCTCGACGATCACGATGCGGTCGGCCCGGGGCGGGATCATCTGGAACTGCGGGGAGCGGCTGGGCAAGCCGACGCCGTTCACCGACAAGCGGGTGCGGCGGGCGATGACGATGCTGCTGGACCGGGAGAAGATGATCCGGGACATCTGGCGCGGGGTGGGTCAGGTGGCCAAGGGGTTCATGAACCCGAACTTCGCGGGGAGTGATCCGACGATCAAGGCGTGGCCGTATGACCCGGCGGCGGCCAAGGCGTTGCTGAAGGAGGCGGGCTGGGAGGATCGCGACGGCAACGGCGTGCTGGAGAACGCGGGCGGGCAGGAATTCGTGTTTGAGTTCACGTTCTTCACCGGGGGCGAGATCGCCCAGCGGATCGCGACGTTCGTGCAGGACGCGATGAAGGACGCGGGGATCCGGGTGATTCTGCGTGGCGTGGACTGGTCGGTGGGTGATCCGATCCGCAAGCAGCGGGACTTTGACGCGATGATCATGTCGTGGGGCGCCAACGCTCCGGAATCCGACCCCAAGCAGATCTTCCACTCCGACTCGATCAAGGACCAGGGAGACAACTTCGGGCAGTGGAACTCGCCCGGGGCCGACAAGGCGATCGACGCTTTGCGGCGGGAGATCGACTTTGACAAGCGGATGCAGCACTGGCGCGAGTTCGACCGGGTGATGCACGACGAGCAGCCGTACACGTGGATCCGGCTGGCCCCGGAGACGCGGATCATCAAGCCGACGATCGGGAACGCCCGGCAGTACCCCAAGGGGCTGGACTATTTGGAGTTCTTCCGCAGCCCGACCGCGTTGCCGATCAAGAACTGACCCGCGTCCACCGCTCTGGGGCACCGGCCGATGACCACGTACCTGCTTCGCAGACTGTTGCTGATGATCCCGACGCTGATCGGGATCACGTTCCTGGTGTTCATGATCGTCGCGTCGGCGCCGGGCGGCATCGGCGCGGCGGTGCTGGCGCAGGCCGGCGGCGCCATGACCGCCAACAGCGGCGTGGCACAGCAGCGGGCGTATCTGGAGGACCGGTACGGCCTGAGCGACCCGGTGATCTTCCAGTACTTCCGGTGGCTGGGGCGGATCAGCCCGGTGAAGTTGGGGTCGCAGGCGCAGCAGTTGCCCAGCGGCGAGGTGATCCGCACGCCCCGGCCGATTCCGCAGCCGCCGCTGGCGACGTGGTACAGCCAGGGGCTGCCGACACTGCCGAAGGTGGAGGCTGCGGCGATCAAGGACCTGTCTGAAGAGGATCGGGTGCGGATGTATCGCCGGCTGGAGCGGCAGTACATCGAGGGGCGTTTCAACACGGTGGCGAGGATCACCGAGTTCCGCAGCCAACTGACGGTGTACGCCCGGGAGCGGGGGTTGGAGGCGGGGGTGAACCCGGACGGCACGCCGATCGTGGAGTTTTTCCAGAATCTGCAGCCCGACCGCAGCAGCACCGAGTGGGTGGTGCTGGAGGCCAAGGGCAAGGCGGTGCTGGAGGCCTACACGGCGGGGTTGGCGGCGCAGGCGGAACTGGCAGGGTTCTTCGATCAGCGACCGTTCGAGGGGTACGGGGTGGCGCTGCTGCCCGGCGTGCTGTCGATCGCGTGGCCGGACTTCGGCACGGCGTTCTCGTCGGGCAGGCCGGTGATGGATCTGATTCCGCCGGCGATGGCGACGACTCTGACGCTGAACCTGGTTGCGATTCCCATCATTTACATGGTGGCGATCCCCAGCGGCATCCTCGCGGCGGTTCGGCGGGGCTCGCTGTTTGATGTAGGGATCGGGTCGGTGTACATCGCGCTGTACTCGTTCCCGGTGGTGCTGGCGGGCGTGCTGGCGATCGGCTTCCTGGCCAACCAGCAGTACCTGGGCTGGTTCCCGGTGGCCGGGCTGCACGCCAACGAGGCGTCCCAGATGCGGTTCCTGCCGGCCTATGGCGAAGGCGGGCAGTGGGAGCGGGGCTGGCTGGTGGACATGCTGTGGCACATGGGCCTGCCAGTGATGTGCCTGGTGTACACCGGCTTCGCCGTGCTCTCCAAGCAGACGCGGGCGGCGATGCTGGAGAACTTCAACGCCGACTACGTGCGGACGGCCAAGGCCAAGGGCGTGAGCAACAAGGACGTGATCTTCAAGCACGTGTTCCGCAACAGCCTGATCCCGCTGATCACGATCTTCGTGACGGTGTTCCCGGGGATGCTGGCGGGGTCGGTGGTGGTGGAGCGGATCTTCACCATTCCAGGGATGGGGAGCCTGATGATCGAGGCGATCAACAACCGCGACTTTGAGGTCATTCTGGCCAACACGGTGATGATCGCCGTGGTGAACCTGGTGGCGCTGCTGGTGGCGGACATTCTGTACGCCCTTGCCGATCCGCGGGTGGCGTACTCGTGATCGGTGCGATCTGCCCTGCCGCGACGTTGCGTTGATTCTGATTCCTGCTGCTGCCGAACCCCGATGCCACCATCCTCCACCAACCAGCCCGTTCCTGCCGTGGTCACCGGCGTGCAATTGATGCAGGGCATCGGCCATGCCCCCGCCAAGGGCTTCTGGGCGGACGCGTGGTCCAGCGTGCTCAAGCGGCCGGGGGCGGTGGCGGGCCTGTGCTGGATCACCGTGGTGGCCTTCTTCGCCATCTTCTCGCCGGTGCTGGCCAGCGGGCACCCGATCATGCTGACCACGCCGGAGGGGCGGACCACCTGGCCCATGCTGGCGGCCCTGACGGCGGTGGACTGGTATCTGCTCGCGGTCGGCCTGTCGGTGCCGGCGGCGTACTTCGCCGGGCCGGCGGCGGGGCGGGCGGCGCGGATCCGCTGGCTGCTGGGCGGGCTGGTGGTGGCCGGCATCTCGGTGGTGATCGCCTCGCTGCTGCGGGGGAGCCTGGACTCGCGGACGCCGCCGGCGTGGCTGCTGCCGACGCGGAACTCTGAGGTGGGCGGGCTGATGGTGGGTGGGGCGGTGGCGGTGCTGGTCGGCGGGGTGTTCGCCGCGTTGCCGTTCGCGTCCAAACTGGTGCGGCGGCTGACGGCGGTGGTGTTCGCGGTGGTGGTGGCGGCGGGGGCGGTGCACCTGGGGTGGGATCGGCCGTCGATCGAGCGGTTTGATTACGTTCGGCAGGAAGCGGCGGGTGCGAAGGCTTCGTACTCGGTGGTGCCGTTCTCGCCGTCGCAGCGGTTCAGCGAGTTGAGCCGTGTGGCCCCGGGCACGCAGTTGGGGCCGAGCCAGAATCTGCCGGCGGAGCATCCGGCCCACGACCGCAGCTTCGTGCTGGGGACGGACGCGTTCGGGGCGGACGTGCTGAGCCAGATGCTGCACGCGTGCCGGCTGTCGATCTCGATCGGGCTGGTGTCGACGGGGATCGCGCTGCTGATCGGCGTGACACTGGGCGCCATCATGGGGTACTTCGGCGGGTGGGTGGATCTGCTGCTGTACCGGGTGGTCGAGATCTTCATGGCGGTGCCGGTGCTGTTCCTGCTGATTGTGGCGGCGGCGGTGCTGCCGCCGGAACTGCGAACGACGTACACGATGATGGCGATCATCGGGTGCTTCACGTGGACGGGGATGGCCCGGTTCACGCGGGCGGAGTTCCTGAAGCTGCGCAATCAGGACTTTGTGCAATCGGCGCGGTCGGTCGGGCTTCCGCTGCGGTCGGTGCTGTTCAAGCACATGCTGCCCAACGGGGTGGCGCCGGTGCTGGTGGACACCAGCTTTGCGATCGCCTCGGCGATCACGGTGGAGGCGGTGCTGTCGTACCTGAACCTGGGGCCGATCGATCAGGCCTCGTGGGGCAAACTGCTGGCCTCGGCGGTGAGTTCTGAGGGTGAGTTCAAGTGGTGGCTGGCGGTGTTCCCGGGGATCGCCATCTTCCTGACGGTGCTGAGCTACAACCTTGTGGGCGAAGCGCTCCGCGACGCGATTGATCCGAAGCTCAAGAAGGCTCGAGTCTGAATCGAGTGTGACCGAGACGTGACCACGCCATGACCACGCTTGCCGCCGCCAACACGCCGTCCGCACCCAACGGGTCCGTCGCTGCGCCCGCCAGCCGCAAGGTGCACAAGTCGCTGGATGAGAAGAAGCCGCTGCTGCGCGTTCAGGACCTGGCGGTGAGCTTCGACAACCGGGGCGGCCCCCGGATTCAGGCCGTGGACGGCGTGCGGATGACGATCTATCCGCGGCAGACGCTGGCGGTGGTGGGGGAATCGGGCTGCGGGAAATCGGTGACGGCGATGAGCACGCTGCACCTGGTGCCCCGTCCGCCGGGCCGCTTTGACCGGGGCCGGATCCTGTTCCAGTCCGACGCGGGGGAGCGGGACCTGGTGACGCTGAGCGAGCCGGAGATCCGCTCGCTGCGGGGCAACGAGATCGCGATGATCTTCCAGGAGCCGATGACCTCGCTGAACCCGGTGTACACCATCGGCGACCAGATCATCGAGGCGATTCTGCTGCACCAGAAGGTGAGCTTCAGCGAGGCGCAGCAGATCGCGGTGCAGTCCATGCGGGAGGTGGGCATCCCCAACCCGGAGCAGCGGCTGAAGGCCTACCCGCACCAGTTCTCCGGCGGCATGCGGCAGCGGGTGATGATCGCCATGGCGCTGGCATGCCAGCCGAAACTGCTGCTGGCCGACGAGCCGACGACGGCGCTGGACGTGACGATTCAGGCGCAGATTCTGGAACTGCTGCGGGAGATCCAGCGGCAGCGGCAGATGGGGATCATGCTGATCACCCACGCGCTGGGTGTGGTAGCGGAGAACGCGGATGTGGTGTGCGTGATGTACGCCGGGCGGGTGGTGGAGTACGCCAATGTGTTTGACCTGTTCGACCGGCCGATGCACCCGTACACGCGGGGGCTGCTGGCGAGCATTCCCAAGACGCGGGAGAAGATCGACCGGCTGGTGACCATCCGCGAGGTGGTGGACAACGACGCGGAGTTCCGCAAGCTGCCGGGGGCGGAGCAGGGGGTGCGGCCCTGGTGGCCCTGGCACCAGCCGCCGGCGGATCTGGCGGCCAGGCCGGAACCGGCGGGGGACTACTTCCTGCAAGAAGTGCGGCCCAACCACTGGGTGGGTGTGTGGCGGACCAAGGCTGTGGCGGACCACGAGAGCCGGCCGCCTGATCTGGATTATCGGATTTCCGACGACCCGTCGCGTGGGGGCGTGGCGGGGCGAGTGTGATGCGGCGGAGGCTGGCTTACGGATAAACCCCTGTGCGAGCGCTGATCCTTCCAGATCGCCAGTTTGCCCTGCGTGAGCGGGCGATGCTTGCGCGGCTGGAGATCGGTCTGGCGGATGAGGGGGTTCGGGTGCTGCATGCCCGGCCGGCAAGCACGCCGGCGACCGAGTTGTCAGGGGTGTTTTCGACCGCTTTGGCCTATGCCGATCATGGCGTGCCGTTCTCGACTTCATGGCGGGCTGCGGATTTGCTTGAGGCGATCGATGCGGCGGCCCCGGTGGAGCAGGGCGAGCGGCTGTTTGATGTGGTGCACTGTTACGGCAAGGGAAGCTGGCGGCTGGGAGCCGTTGCGGCCCGCGCTGTGGGGGCGGCTCTGGCCTTGGAGGCGTTTGACGCGGACACGGCGGCGGCGGCGGCGGTGTTCATTCGCACCAACCGGGATCGGCCGGCAGGGCGGCGGGTGCCTGGAACGGTGGCGGTGGCGGCCGACGAGCCCCTGCGGGCGAGGCTGGCCAGAGGCCTGCGGGGAGATGAGGTGGCCGGGGTGCCGTGGGGCGTGCACGTGCCCGATGCGGCCGAGTATGCGCGGCCGAAGGCGGTGAACGCGATAGCGATCATCGCGTCGGGACGGCAGCCGGAGGCGGTACGAGCGATGGTGACCGGTATCGCTGCCGCGGTGCTCAGTCGTCCTGAACTGATGCTGTTGGCGGACGCGGAACTGGCCAGATCGTTGCCGCTGTGGAAGTGGTGCCGCAAGGCGGGTATCGCTGAGCGGCTGTCAGTGGTGGCGGACCTGGAAGGGCGGCGGGACATGGTGCTGCAGGCGGACGCCTTGCTGCTGCCGGAGGCGATCGGCGAGCAGCGGAGCCTGGTGCTGGAGGCGATGGCGGCGGAGCGGGGCGTGCTGGTGGTGGATGATCCGCAGGCGGACCCGCTGCACCCGACGCGGTGCGGGGTGGTGGAGGCTCCGGCGGGGCCGGCCCAGTGGGCGAGCGCGTTTGTGCAGTTCGTTGACGATGTGCCGATGCGACAGTCTCGCGCGGCAGAGGCGCGGCGGTGGGTGGCGGGCGAACGGTTGGCCAGTACGCAGGTGAAGGCTCTCCTGGCGGTGTACGACCGGGTGGTCGGTCGATTGCCTGTTGCGATGGAATCCGGAGCGGGGGAGCGGATGCGGCGGGGGATGGATCGATGAGCCACTCGCTGTTTGGCGGACAGGCTGAACCGGGGCGAGGCGGCAAGCCGACGGGGGACGCGGCTGCGGGTGGTGCGGCCGGCAGCGGGGCCAAGCCAGGACGCCCCAAGCCGCTGGGGGTGGCGCAGGTGGCGACGCTGATTGATCAGGCGTTGCGGAAAGGGCTGCCACTGAGCATCTCGGTGGTGGGCGAGGTAAGCAACTTCACAGACCGGCAGCATTGGTACTTTGCGATCAAGGAGGCGGAAGCATCGCTGCCGTGCGTGATGTTCGCTTCGCGAGCCCGGGCATCGCCCCGTCCGTTGAACGGACAGCAGGTGGTGGTGACGGGGCGGGTGGAGTTCTACACGCCCAGGGGGCAGATCACGTTCTACGTGGAGCGGATTGAGCCGGTGGGGACGGGTGCGCTTGAAGAGCAGTTGCGGCGGCTGGTTGAGGAGTGCCGGACGCTGGGCTGGCTGGATCCGGAGCGGAAGCGACCGCTGCCGATGTTCCCGCGGCGCGTCGCGGTGGTGACCTCGCGGACAGGGGCGGCGCTGCAGGATGTGCTGTCGACGATGGCCAAGCGGTGCCCGGCGGTGGATGTGGTGCTGGTGGACGCGCTGGTGCAGGGCGCGGAGGCGGCACCGTCGGTGGTGGCGGCAATCGGGCGGGTGGCCAGCGAGCATGAGCGGCTGGGGATCGACGCCTTGATCGTGACGCGGGGCGGCGGCTCTATGGAGGATCTGTGGGCTTTCAACGACAAGGCGGTGGCGGAGGCGATCGTGATGTGTCCGATTCCGGTGGCGGCGGCGATCGGCCACGAGACCGACACGACGCTGGCGGAACTGGTGGCCGACGAACGGTGCGCCACACCGACGCAGGCGGCGATGCAGCTGACGCCGGACCGGGCAGCGCTTGGCGAGCAGCAGACGGTGGCAGCGCAGCGGCTGGTGGGAGCGATCCGGCGGACGCTCGGGGAACAGCGATCCAAGGTCGAGCAGTTGGGTAAGGCATCCGGGACTTCGGTGCGCGGGTGGCTGATGTCGCAGGGGCGTGCGATAGGCCAACTGGAAACCCGGCTGCAGCGGCACCGCCCGGTGCAGGTGTATTCAGCAAGACGGACGGTTCTTGCCCGACTGGAGCATGAACTGGCGGCGTCTATGCAGTCGAGGCTGCGGGCATGCAGGCATTCGCTGGACGCGGCGGCGGCGACGATCGCGACGGCTGTCAGGCACGGTCTGGCGGCGCGCCGGCAGGCGATGGTGAGCGCCGGCAAGCAGCTTGAACTGGTCGGCCCGCTGGCGGTGTTGCGGCGGGGGTTCTCGGTGACGACCGATGCGGAGGGACGGGTGGTGGCGTCGGTGGCGCAGGTGCAGACGGGCCAGGCGCTGACGACGCGGTTGGCGGACGGGAAAGTCACATCGGTGGTGACCGGCGGACTCACGGCGGCGTTGGGCAAGCCGAGGATGGTCCGGCGGCGTTCAAGCAGCGAGGGGGAGGCCGGACCGGGGCTGTTTGGCGGGTGACGGCGGGGCGGGTATCGGCCCGCAGGTCAGGCGGCCAGCCAGGTGTCGCCGATACGGGAGATGTCGTCACGAAGCGTGCGGTCTTCGGTGAGAGGGGTGAAGGCGGGCATCCAGTCGGGCTTGGAGACTGGCTTGCCATGTGCGCGGCCGTTTTCGCGCAGGAAGGAGAGTTGCTCAGCGGCCATCGAGGTGACCGCGAGTACGGCGGCGAACCGCGCAGTCTGCTCGAGAGCGAGGCGGGCGGCCATGGTGCCCATGGAGACTACGTCCTGATTCCGGCCGTTGGTGGGAATACTGCTGGTCGCGGCGGGGCCGCCGTGCATGCGCATTTCGGCGATCAAGGCGGTTGCGGTAATCTGGGCGCCGGCAAAGCCGCTGGTTGCTCCGGGCTCCCAGGCGAGCAGAAGTGTTCCGCCGCTGAGCTCGGGGTTGCAAAGGACGTCGAGTTGGCGCTCGGCGAGCACCGCGGCTTGAACAAGAGCCGCGTTGACGGCATCGGCGGCGAAGGCGATCTGCTGGCCCTGGAAGTTGCCACCGTGGATGACGCCGCCGGGCTCGCCGTCATGGACGACGGGGTTGTCGTTGACGCCGTTGATCTCGATTTCGACAATGCGACGGGCGTAAGCGAGGTTCTCGCGGCATGCTCCGAGGATCTGGGGAGCGCATCGGATCGAGTAGACCTCCTGCAACGGACGGGAGAGGTCTTCCCAGGGGCCGACGCGACCGGCTTCGCGTGCGATTTCGGCGGCGCTGAGCATCTGGCCTTCGTGGCCCCGGACAGCGTGCAGCCGGGGTTCCAAGGCCTGGGAGCGGGCACCCAAGAGGCGGTAGAGCCAGCCCGTGATCGCCTCGGCCCGCTCAACGAGCCGTTGGGCCCGGGCGACAGCGAGGGCCGCATAGGCGGACATAAAGGCGGTACCGTTGACCAGGGCGAGGGCGTCGCGCCCGGTCAGTTGGACGGGAGTGATGCCCTTGGCGGCGAGGATGGGGCCGGCGGGGCAGGTGGCTCCGCCGTGGCCGAGGACCCATCCGTCGCCCATGAGTACGCGGGCAAGATGTGAGAGGGGGATGAGGTCACCGCTGGCACCCACGGAGCCGATCTCGGGAATGACCGGGTAGACCTGCTGATTGACCAGTTCGGCCAGGGTGCGGGCGGCGGCCGGATCGATGCCGGAGAAGCCCAGACCCAAGGTGTGAGCGCGGAGGAGGGCGGTGGCTCTGATGATGTCCACTCCGGCGGGACGTCCCCAGCCGGCGGCCAGATGGGCGATGAGCCCGGCCCCTTGAGTGACGGCATTCGGTGAGGCGCAGTATTTGACATGCGGGCCGAAGCCGGTGGTAAGACCGTAGATGGGCTCGCCCCGCTGTTGCGCCGCGTGCAGCCAGTGCGCGGACTGTCTCATGGCCCGCTCGGCCTGGGGAGTGAAGCCCAGATGGCTCTGGGTAGCCGCAAAGCGACTCACGGTGTCGCAAGTGAGGCAAATCTCGCGACCAACCAGAACGTGGCCGTCAGCGGCGCGCCGACGCTTGGCAGTTGCGACGCCTTGGGCCTGCGCGAGGTGGGTTGCGGGAAGGGACGAGGAGGCTTGGGCTGTGGGCATGCTCATGGATGGGCGGAAGTCGCCGAGCGGCTGTGCCCGTCGGTCGCAAACTGCGCGAGCATCTGCGCAGCCTTTGCGCCGTCCAGGCGGCCCTCGGGGGTCCGCGGAAGTGAGAGCAACGGGCGGGCCAAAAGCATGCCGAGGACTTGACTGGCGGGGCCGATTGCACGCCCAACCTGCTCGAATGAAGGTGCGGCGGCCTGATGTGTGGCCAGAAGGATATGGACTTTGCCGTGGGCGTCGACCCAGACGTGAGCGTCGGCGACACCGTTCAGGCTGTGCACCAGTGCGTGGCGGAGGGTGTCAGGGGCGATCTGTCGGCCGTCGGCGGTGTGCACCAGCCCGTCGGTTCGACCTCGAGAGATCCACGCGGGCTGGGAGGCGGTGTTGTCGATAACCGTCTCCAGTCGGAGGCCGGTGCCCAACGCAGAGGCATCGGGGCGGAGAGCGATCTTCTCGCCAAGGAAGGTTGCAACACTGCAGGCCAAGGAGCGGAAGAGGGTTTCGCCGCCGTCGGCGGTGATCAGAAACTGACCGGCCAGCGGACGGCCGAGCCAGCGGGAAGGTGGCGCGTCGGGCCGGTTGGCGTTGAGAGCACACCAGTCAGCAACTTCGGCTGGCGCGGCAAGCGCAGCCGAACCAAGGATGCCATCGGCGACGAACGCCAGGCGGGTACGGGGAGGCAGGATGGAAGGGGCAGGCGGTGAACTGCCGGTGGTGAGGATCAGCCCGCCAAGAGTTGGGGGCAGGGCGGCAGGTGGGAAAGGCCAGAGGCCGTTGCGGTGGGTGATGACGGGGTGGGAGACTGGTCCGGTAGGGACGTCGGCGTCGGCATCAAGGAAGACGCTGCCCCCGCAGAGCAGCGGAGCGAGGACGTCGGTAATGATGTGCAAGGGGTGTGCCCAGTCGCCCCGCGTAGCGGTGAGTGAGCCAGCGAGAGCGAGCCTGGGGGCATGAGCGGCGACAGCGTGAAGGACGCCCAGCCAGGAGTAGCCGTGCCAGGGGCCGCGGGGTGTGCTTGATGGGAGCACCAGGGCGATCTGTGGAAGGGGTCGGGCAGCGGCGGCACGCCCCAGGGCGGGATCTGCGGGAGGGCCGCCGTCAGGCTCGGGGTCGACAGCGAGCGGGTGGTCGACGGGGCCGAGGATGAGTCCGGCGTCAAGGCTGCGGACCAGGTCGTCGAAGTTGTACGTGCTCGGACCCGCAGGAGCAACGGCGATGCCATCTGACCAGCAGGCAAGTGCCGCGGCCAGCCAGGCGGGACCGGGGGGCATGGCGAGAATGACCCGAGACCCTGGGCTGATGCCGGCCTGAGCCAGGCACGCACGCCAGCGATCCGTGAGGGTGGTCAGGGCGGGGACGTCGACGGTGGTGTCCGGAAAGAT
>JAJTDF010000166.1 GCA_021294835.1 Planctomycetaceae bacterium | reverse complement strand
GGCGGGGCGGTTTGCGGCGGCGGCGCGGGGGGTGTATGCGGCCGGGCAGGTGTACAACGGGGTGCAGGTGGGGCAGGGGCTGTACGCGGCGTACGGTGCGTTCTCGCAGGGGAACGTGCTGCAGGGGGTGCTGCTGGCGGTGACCAGTGGGGTGGGGCCGGGGCCAGCTGCACGGGCGTCAACGAGTTGGACGACCGCGCGTCGAGAATACTGGAAGCAGCGAGCCAAGACCGCCTCTCCCGACGACTTCACGGCAGATAACCTCCGACGCATGAGTGAGGGCAAGCCGCCACTCCATGACGAGTATGGGGTTCCGATGGAGCTTCACCACATCAAGCCTCGCCGTGAGGGCGGTTCAAATGATCCATCCAACCTCCTGGAAGTGTGGCCGTGGGAGCACGAGCAAATTGATAAGCATCGAAGGTATCGTGGACCAAGGCCGCCCGGTTTTTAAGGAACACCCTATGCTGCTCAAGCCGATCCGCGTGATGAGTAAGGCGTTTACCGAGCGGGGAAGACCGGAGGTCGTCAAGATCGACGTCATTCCGATTACTGACGGGCAGTCCGTCCGACTGACATTCCATGCAGCCGGCTCTCAATGGCGGCAGGGAGTCTGGCTTGCTACAGATACGTGCATCGTTCTTGACGGGCAAAAGGCCCAGAGCATGGACGTATGGAAGGGTGCGGACGGTGAGTCCGTCGATATCGTGTGCCATACTTCCAATGGCGTGCTGTGGGTATACAATATCTGGGAACGAAATGGCCGGCGTGAGTCACAGCTGCTGTCCTCCGGGATGCTTGTGGATGAGCAGGATGGCAGGAGAAGATATAGATGTAATGACAGCGGCTTTGAAACGGCATTTGACAAAGTGGTGTTTTCAATCTCTTACAAAGACGATGCCGAACACACGAGAACCACCTAGTGCTCGAGTGCGTTGCGCAGCGTTCCCGGCCAGCTAGGAATCATTGGCTTGTCTCCCAATCGTGGTCGGCAGAAACCGGACGATAAATTGCTTAGGAGCGGCCATCCGTGAAGCTGCCATACCACGAAGGAACCTGGTTCGCCGTTCCGCTTGAAGGGGGCGGCTTCGGGATCGGCGTCGTCGCAAGAGCCACCTCGAAGGGAAAGGTCATCTTGTGCTACTTCTTCGGCCCGCGAAGCAACGGCGTGCCGGCGCTGGAAGAAGTGGAACGGCTCCGGCCGAGAGACGCAATCCAGGTTGTCCAAATCGGCGATCTGGCACTCATTCGCGGCAAGTGGCCGATCATCGGCGAGGGTGCTTCGTGGAAGCGTTCGGAGTGGCCGATGCCGCCCTTTGTCCGCCGCTGTGAACTGTCACGGCGAGCATGGCGGGTGCAGTACTCAGACGTCGACCCAAACAAGATTGACTACGAGGAGCCGGAGCCGTCCGACAGCGCGCTCGAACGCGATGCATTGCTGGGATATCGCGCGGTTGAACAGCTGCTCACCCGACTATTAAGTACACCGCCTGCGACCGGACAGCGAGATTGACTGGTACCCCAACCGACCAGTCAGCGGCACAGCGTCGCGGATGGACTTTCGCCATGATGACACTGCCGGGTGAGAAATGCGCTCCGGACGCGGCGGCAGGTGAGGTGGGTGCGTCGCCAGTGCCGGGGAACCAAGGTTCCCCGGCAGCCCCTCCTGAAGGAGGCGGGTTGTGCCGCGCGGCTGCGGGTGCTGGTTGGGGGAATGGTGGCGGGTGAAGCGGCTGATCGTGGGCGGCTGGGGCGGCGAAGGGGAGATTCCACGGGTGGGAGGCGGGGTAGGCTTGGGGGCTGTTCCGTGGTCGGGATGGCTCGCTGGCAGTCTGGTGAGGTTGTGGCGAGGTGCGGGTGGCATTGGCAAGGGGCACGAACATGTACGGGATGCACGACACGCAGGGCGGGGTTCGCGGGGCTGGCGGGCGCGGGTGGGCGGTGGCGGCGGGGTGCGGGCTGGTGGTGGGTGTGCTGGTGGGGGCCGCGGCGGTGCTGGTGGGTGGGCGAGGAGATGGCGGTGCCGGAGACGGCGGCGCGGCGTTGGCGTGGGTGCTGGGCGGTGAAGGGGGTGTGCGGGATGAGGCGCGGATGGTGCGGGAGGCGGTGGCGCGGGTGGTGGCGACGGGGGATGCGGATGGGCTGGCGGTGCTGCGGCTGATGCGGGCAAAGGTGGGCGTGGAGGATGTGCGGCTGCTGCTGCAGGCGGCGACGGGGAACGAGGCGCTGCGGGCGGGTGTGGCGTCGTTCGTGGTGGCGTGGGTGCGGTCCGCACCGGCGAGCGAGGTGGCCGGGTTGCCGGACTTCTCGTGGCTGTGGGAGCGGGAGGCGGCGGGGGTGGCGGGGGAGATGCTGGCGTTGCTGCGGAGGGATGGGTTGCCGGGGCTGACGTTTGATCAGCGGATGGGGCTGGTGTCACGGAGCATGGAGGTGCTGGATCGGGCGGGGCTGGCGGGCAAGCCGCCGGCGGAGGTGGAGGCGGCGTTGGTGGCGGTGGCGAAGTCGGGCGATGATGCGGCGCGGATGGGGCTGGTGGCGGGGTCGGTGTGGTGGCTGCGGGATGAGAAGGCGGCGGAGCGGTGGCTGGACGAGGTGGTGCGGGGGATGATCGCGCGGAAGGAGCTTGGGAGTGGCTCGAAGTTGGACCGGATGGTGCAGTTGCGGATGGGGGGGCGAGATGGGTGGGGGCGGCGGGGGTCGG
>JAJTDF010000165.1 GCA_021294835.1 Planctomycetaceae bacterium | reverse complement strand
GGTGTAGGGGGTGGGGGGTGGGGGTTTCGGGGTTGGGGGCGTGCCGGGTGACACCGCTTGATGTCCGCACCCTGACGGGCACCGGCCGGGCGTGCCGCGGGTGCGGGGCCAAGGCTTGGTGGAGAAAATCGGCGGATGGGTGATGCCCGGGGTGTTGATCCTCCGCATTGAACCGGACACCTTCCGGAGACTTTGCCATGTCTGACACCAACCCCGATCGTGAATCCATGCCACCGGCGGGCTCTGGCCCGGATGCCGAGGCGATCTTCCATCACGCCCGCACGCTGCCGGTGGCCGAGCGGAGCGCGTATGTGGCGGCGGCGTGCGCCGGCCACCCGGCGGTGCGGGCGGCGATTGAGCAGTTGCTGGCGGCAGTGGAGAACGCGGGGGGTTTTCTGGCCTCGCAGGGGCCGGCACGGGCGGAGGGGGGGGAGGACGCGGCGGCCTCGGCCGCTTCTGCGCCCGCTCCCACTGCCGGGTTTACCACCGCTCCGGGACGCATCACCGAGCGGCCGGGCGTGGTCATCGGCCCGTACAAGTTGCTGCAACTGATCGGCGAGGGCGGCTTTGGCACGGTGTTTCTGGCCGAGCAGACCGCGCCGGTGCGGCGGCGGGTGGCGCTGAAGATCATCAAGTTGGGCATGGACACGCGGCAGGTGGTGGCCCGCTTTGAGGCCGAGCGGCAGGCGCTGGCGATGATGGACCACCCGCACATCGCGCGGGTGCTGGATGGCGGGGCGACCCCGGCGTTTGAAGGGGGTGGCGGCCGGCCATACTTCGTGATGGAGTACGTGGTGGGCGACGCCATCACCACGTTTGCCGACGCTCACGCGCTGAACATCGCCCAGCGGCTGGACCTGTTCGGGCAGGTGTGCTCGGCCGTGCAGCACGCGCACACCAAGGGCATCATCCATCGCGACCTCAAGCCCGGCAACGTGCTGGTGAGCATGGTGGACGACAAGCCGTTTGCCAAGGTGATCGACTTCGGCATCGCCAAGGCCACCGGCGGCGGCGGGGCCGGGCACCTGACCGACAAGACGCTGTTCACCGAGCACCGCCAACTGATCGGCACGCCGGAATACATGAGCCCGGAGCAGGCCGAGGGCAGCCAGGACATTGACACGCGGACCGATGTGTATGCCCTGGGGGTGCTGCTGTATGAACTGCTGACCGGCAGCACGCCGATTGAGAGCGCCCGCCTGCGCAGCGCCGCGTACGGCGAGATGCAGCGGATCATCCGCGAGGAGGAGCCGCTGGCGCCGAGCATGAAGCTGTCGCGCTCGCTGGAGAAGCTGGCCGGCACGGCCGCGGCCCGCCGGGCCGAGCCGGGCAAACTGAGCGCGCTGGTGCGGGGGGAACTGGACTGGATTGTGCTCAAGGCCTTGGAGAAGGAGCGGGCGCGGCGCTATGAGACGGCCAGCGCGCTGGCGGAGGATGTGAAGCGGCACCTGGCGGGGGAGCCGGTGGTGGCGGCGCCGGTGAGCCGGGCGTATCGGGTGCGGAAGTTTGTGAGGAGGAACAGGGGGGCGGTGGGGGCCGGTGCGGCGATCGCGGCGACGCTGGTGGTGGGGATTGCGGGGACGACGTGGGGGCTGCTGGCAGCCGAGCGCCAGGCGTTGGTTGCCGGCCAGAACGCAGCGAGAGCGCTTCTGGCGCAGGACGACGCCGAGTGGAGTGCCTACGCGGCCAATCTCGCCCTGGCACAGGCGGCGATGGGTACTGGCAACTACCCCGAAGCTCGCAAACGGCTTTCCGAAGCGCCAGAACGCAAGCGGGGGTGGGAGGCCGAATTTCTAGATCGGGCAAGTGTGAGCATCGTCGTCATGGTCCCTGGCTACTGGACGGGTGCCCAGTTGTCACCGGCGGGAGTCCTCACCGTCGAGAACATCGAGTTTGGGCCTCCCGAGACACGCTCCCGCTCACTCACTCTGGCAGCTGAGCAAGTGTTCTCGTTCACTGAGTCGTCTGGTCTGAGCAGCGAACAACATAGCGGGTGGTTGCCGGTTGCCATGTCATCGTCCTCGATTGCAGAAGCAGTGGGGGATCGCTATCGATTCGACTCGCAGTACTTCCTCAGCCAGCTCGGCAACCAGGCAATCGCGCTCGCATGGCGCAATCGCCACGTACGCCTTTTCGATGTTCGCAGTCAGGTACCCATGCTGGAGATGCCGGGGGTGATGTTCGGCGGCCTGTCATTAAGCGCTGATGGTCGTTGGCTTCTCGTGCATGCACATGGTGTGGTGTCGTACGAGCGCGACCATGTGTCAGTGATCGATGTTCATAAAGGGTGGTCACCCGAGAGTGAGTGGCGTGATCAGGTACGTCTCCGTACCGCCGCCATCCTCGCCTCCTCACCTAATGGCCCCTCCGGCCTTACCATCACCACCCCCGACGGCACACGCCGCATAGTGGGTGCGAGTGACATGACCGTCCGCTTCTACGAAGCGAAGGACGGCAAGCCCACGCTCCCCGCAACAGCCGAGCATCCCGGGGGCGTTTACCGCGAGGTTGCGGTGTTTCGTACGCCAGCCCCAGTCACCAACCTTCAGATGACCGGTGACGGCACACGGCTGATCATTCACCTGGAGGGCGGGTCGGCCCGGGTGTGGGACATCCGCGACCCGGAGGAACGCCGCAAGGACCTGCAGGCCGAATGGGCCGAGCGGGTGCCGGCGGGGGCGTATCTGGACACGCTGTGGGCCGGCGACAC
>JAJTDF010000092.1 GCA_021294835.1 Planctomycetaceae bacterium | reverse complement strand
GCAGCCCGGCGACCATGTGTACGTCTTCTGCAAGCCCGGCGACGAGCCGCTGATCGGCCTGCTGTTCGGCAAGCCGACGACGCTGTGAGCGGCCCTCACTCGCTGATCCCCAAATCGCTCTTGGTGAACAGCGCCTCAAACCGAATCCCCGCCCGGTTCACGTTCTCCCGCGCCCCCTCCTGCCGGTCAATCGTCGCGATGATCGCCAGAACGTCCGCCCCCGCATCCGCCAGCACCTTCACAGCCTCCAGCGCCTGCCCGCCGGTGGTCGCCACATCCTCCACAAACACCACCGCCTCGCCCCGCTCCAGCTTCCCCTCCATCTGCTTGGCCGTGCCGTACTCCTTCTTGGCGTTGCGAACAAAGATGCACGGCAGCCCCGTCGCCAGGCTCGCCACCGTCACCAGCGGAATGCCGCCCAGTTCCGCCCCCGCCAGCCGCGCCACCGGCTTGCCCGCCTCACGTGCCACCTGCGCCACCCGCTGCGCAAACAACTCCGACAACGGCCGCAGCACTTCAGGCCGCGTGGAGAACAGGTACTTGTCAATGTAGTACGAACTCGTCCGCCCCGAACGCAGCGTGAACTGTCCGCGCAGCACGCAGGCGTCAGCGATCAACTTGGCAAGCGGCTGAGAAGGCGTCGGCGAGGAGCCGGTGGGGGTGGGCGTCGTGGGGGTGGCCGGGGTGGTCATGGCGATGCTCTCGCAGTGGCGGAATTCCGGGACGGTCGGCGTCAAACGCACAGCCAAACAATCGGGAGCCGTTCGGGCACCGGGCACCCGCGTCGGCCAACGCCGCCGCTGGGTCGTTCCCCCCAACGGCGGCCAAGCGTATCGCCCCGAACATCCGCCGCTGTGCCGCCTCCGGGCCGCTGCCGATACCATCCTCCCGTGCCCGAGCCTGTTGCCGCCAACCCGCCCCCGCCCCCGCCCCCGCCCTCCCCGGCCCCGTCGCCCCCGCCAACGGCTTCACCCGCGGCACCCTCCGCCTCCGCGGCCGCCCCACAGCCCGCCCACGCCGGGCCAACGCCCGATGCGGCCCCCGACCTCGCCGCTGCCCTCGCCCCCCAGCCCCCCGAACGCCTGATCTCCGAAGAGGTCCACTATGGCGAGAACCTCAAGGCCACCAACCCCACCCTCTGGTGGGGCACCCTGCTCGGCCCCGCCGGCTTCACGCTGCTGGCGCTGACCGCCGCTTGGCTGGTCCGCGGCTGGGAGTTCATGGTCAACCTGGCCATCTCCGCCGTGATGATGTTCTTCGGCCTGGGCCGCGCCGTGCTGCTGCTCGGGCGCGACGGCTCCACCCTCCCGGAGAACCTGCCCACCTGGCAGAAGTTCGCCGCCGGCATGACCACGGTCGAACTCTCCATCCTGATCATCTGGATGGACACCCTGGTGGCCTTCATCATGGTCTTCCACGCCTCGTTCATCTACCGCATCCCCAAGGTCGGCCCCGCCATGCTCGCCGTGCAGGAAGACGGCCAGTTCATCCTCTCCCGCCACCCGTGGTTCCGCCGCTTCGCCTGGCTGGGGCTGGTCGCGTTCGTCACCTTCCCCTTCGCCGCCACCGGTTCGGTCGGCGGCTCGATCGTCGGCCGCCTGCTGGGCATCAGCCGCTGGGGCACCCTCAGCGCCGTCGTCGCCGGCTCGCTGATCAGCACCCTGATCGTCTACCTGTTCGCCAGCGAACTGCAGCGGCACAACGTCGTGAACGCCGACAACCCCTGGAGCCTCATCGGCGGCATCGCCGTGGTCGTCGCGCTCGCCGCGCTGGTCAACTGGCGCTACCAGGTCACCAAGCGACGCTGGGCCGCCACCGGCCGCACCGCGCCCAAGGCCTGAGCGGGCGCGGCGGTCCTTGGCAGATGTTGGCGTCGTGATCGACCGAGAAGGGCTGAAGGACGACGCGGAGGCCGGTGTTCCCGGCAAGCGGCTTACGGCGAGGCCATCTTGTTGACTTCGCCCTCAAGTTCGCCGAGTCCTTCAAGAATGACCCCGAGGCTTGGTGCCGCGCTGTACATCATCTGCTGCATGGCCGCGTAGTCCCGTTCCAGCTCCCTGATGCGTTCAGCGGGCGGCACGAGTCGAAGGGTGCCCGGCCTGGCTGTCTCGTACTTCGCCCAGCCTTGGGCGAAGAAGATCTGTTTGTGCTGAGCGACCGAGGTCAAAAGCGAGATCTGACTGATGGCCTTCTCTCGGACCGGGCTCCGTGAGAGCCTGTAGAGGTCGTAGTAGTGCCTGGCTTGTCTGTCGGGGAACCGCTTGTCGGACCCCGCGTGGTGCCACTTGTGGAGGAGCGTTGCTTTCTCCCAGAAGGTTCGCTCGGCGGCGAGCACTTTGACCTCACACGACGGGCTCTTGAAGAGGTTGGGGTAGTCTTCGGCTGCAAAGGGGAGAACGGTCCCGGACTCCGCCGGCCAGTGGTCGGCCCGGGCGCCAATCTCCAGCCGCACAAGCGGCTTGATGTAGTCGATTCGCCCAACGGGGGAGGATGGATACGCAAAGAGCAGCGTGGCGTCATCCGCGTCATCCGCTGCCGATCCAAGCGACCAGCCTTCCTTCGTCCCCAGTGCGACTTCAAACGACTCCGCGAGCTGCGGTTTGAGCCTCTCGCGCACGGCGACCTGGCAAGCCTTGGCAAGCTCTTCGACTGCCGCCTCTCTTCGCTTGCGTGACGGAGCCTTCATCGGGTCGGCATCTCCGCCGAACCCGAGCCCCGCTCGGTCGAACGACAGGTCCACGTCTTCCGAGAAGCGCTCAATGAGTCTGTAGACCTTGGAGAGAGATGTGCCGCCCTTGAAGAGAATCCCCGCCGGTGGATTCGCGAGGGAGAAGACTCGCTTTAAAACCCAACAGACCCAGAAGTCCTTCTCGATGATGGCATCGGACAGTCCTCGCTTCGCGGCGACACTGCGAAAGAGGTCTGCCCGGTCAGTTGGTGGTAGCCGCGCCACGTCATCCATCGGTGGTGTGCTCATTTGCGAGCGAGATGCGTCTCACCGCCTGGCAGAGCCAGTCCGTCGCGTACTTGGCGTCGTCAAGGAGTTGCTTCCGCTCGTCCATGGTCAACACATTCTGGATGCTCTGGATGACCTGGTCCGTGATGGCGTCCTTGCCGAGAAAGCGGAGTGCCTGGACGACAAGGGCAGTCTTGGGCGTCCCTGCCGGAAGGTCTTTCGGCTGAGCGTGCTTGATCTGCACGGTGTACTGGCCGACGCGGACGGTTCGTGACCGACCGTCGCTGAAGTACACCGGTTTCGCGGGGACTTGTGTCGACAGCCCAAGTTGATTCGCCGCCACGGCTCCTGACGGCACGATTCGGCTGCCGGTCTGCCGCCCCAAGGCCGCCGCGATCTCGTCCAGATCGGGCGGCACATCGATACCGAGTCGAGGGTTGCGCTTCGGCGTGGAGTAGAGCCCGCGGGCGAGCCGCTTGATGGCACCACTGCGTGCCAGCCGCGAGAGTGCCTGGTCAGCCGCGTCGCGATTGACCACGTCCAAGAAGTCCTTGGGCGTGAACACCCTGCCGGGTCCGGCCTGGCGAATGCGGTCGAGGATGTGGCTCCGTTCGGTGTTCATGCGGTTGTCAGAAAAACATAGCCGTTTTTCTGACATCGGCCAACCGACTGCTCAGATCGTCAGAAAAAAAGCCACCTTTTCTGATCACTCACCCAGCCCATCACCCAAACCGGGTGATCCTCAACGTTTGCCGACGCCTGCATCACTTGCGGTCGCGCCGCCAAGAGTCGGGCGGCTCTCTCGCGCGGCCAAGACATCAGTTCGCCCGCTGCGCCGCCACCCCATCGCCCCCGCCTTCCCCCTCTCCACCCCCCGCCCCCGCCTTGGCGGACTTGCGCTTCCGCGTCATCCCCGCCAGCCCGCGCCGCAGATCGCCCGGCTGCTCGCCCGGTGCCGGCGCAGATGCGCCAACCGCCGCCGCGTCGGCAACCACCGGCTCGGCCGCAACACCACCAGCCCCGCCCCCGCCCGCCCCGCCGGCCGACTGCCGCACCGCCTCCTCCACCGTCGTCCCCGCCGCACCCAGCCGGCGTGCCGTCACCGACGTCTCGCCCGCCGGCTTGATGCTCCCGTCGGCGCCGATCTCGTCGATCCGCACCGAGACGCGCTTGCTCACGCCACGCTCCTGCATGGTCACGCCATACAGCTGATCCGCCGCGTGCATCGTCCGCTTGTGGTGGGTGATCACAATGAAGTGGCTGAAGCTGGTGAAGTCCTTCACCACGCCGCAGAACCGCTCCACGTTGGCGTCGTCCAGCGCTGCGTCCACTTCGTCCAGCACGCAGAAGCACGACGGCTTGGAGCGGAAGATCGCCATCAGCAGCGCCACCGCGGTCATCGCCTTCTCACCGCCCGAGAGCTGCGAGATCGACCGCGGCTGCTTGCCCGGCGGCCGCGCGATGATCTCGATCCCCGACTCCAGCCAATCCACCTCTTCGGTCTCCACCCCGTCGCGCACCAGCGGCATCAGCCGCACCTCGGCCTTGCCGCCGCCAAACAGCTTGCGGAACATGCCCGCATCCCCGGCAAAGTGCTCGCTGATGGTCTGGAACGTCCGCCGGAACCGCTCGCGCGAGGCCTCCTTGAGCTTCTCGATCAAGTCCACGAGCTGCCGCGAGGCGGTGTCCAAGTCGGTCACCTGCGCTGCCAAGTCCTCATTGCGGACCGCCAGCTGCGCCTCCTCATCAATCGCGTCCAGATTCACGTTGCCCAAAGCCTTGATCCGCGTGCGGATGTTCTCCGCCAGCGCCGAGCCACGCTCCGGATCCAGCGGCACCACCACCAGCGGCTCGCGGACAATCCGCGTGACCACCTTCGGCGCCCGCTCGGCTTCTTCAGCCTCCGCGGCCTCCTCACCCTCCCCAGCCTCCTCCGCCGCCTCATCATCCTCGCCGCTGTCAGCCTCATCGGCCTGGTCCACCTCAGCCGCTTCAGCCGCTTCAGCCTCTTCAGCCTCTTCGGCCACCTCCTCCTGAACCTCCACCTCCACCACGCCCTCCCAGTCCATCATCGCCGCGTACTCGCGGTGCAGGTCCAACAGGTCGCAGCCCAGTTCCTGCTGGCAGCGTTCCAGCATGCCCTCACGCCGGATCTCCATCTCCCGCTTGGTCACCTCCAGCCCGTGGAAGGCCTTCTCCACCGCCCGGGCCGCCTCCCGCGCCGCCGCCACCTGCTCGGCCAGCTGCGTGCTCTGGTGCGCCGTCGCCGAGAGTTCCTCGTGCGCCTGCCGCACCAGTTCCGCCGCCGCCGCCGCCAGCGCCCGGGCCTCCTCGGCCATCTGTGTGCTGGTGCTGATGGTCGTGTTGTGCTCCACCAGCGCAAACTGCCGCCCCTTCACCGCCTCCTGCAACTGCGTCATCCGCCGGCGTGCCTCGTCGGCCTGCCACTCCGCCCGCTGCCGGTCACGCCGCCCGGCCGACAACTGCTCGGCCATCCGCCCCGCGCTCACCTTGGCCGCGGTCACCTTCTCCGCCAGCGCATCGGCCTCCTTCTGCACCCCGGCAATCGCCGCCTCCATTTCGCGCACCGCCGCCTGCTCATCGGCCAGCAGCCGCTCCAACTGCCCCGCCCGCGCCAGCAGCGCCTCGCGTTCCGCGTCCAGCGCCTCGCTGCGCTCAGTCAGCGTGCCGATCTCCTGCCCCAGCATGCCCGACTCGCGCTTCAGCCGCTCGCCGTCACGCCCCAACTGCTCCAGCCGGCTCTCCTCCTGCGCCAGCGTCCGCCGCTGCTGCTCCATCGCCGTGCGGTTCTGCGCCTGGGCCTCCGCCAGCCGCGCCGCCTCGCCGTCAATCGCCTGCAGCGCTGCCTTCTCCTGGCTCAGCCGCTGCTCCAGATCAACCAGCTGCCCCGCCAACGCCTCCAGTTCACTCTGCCGCTGCAGCACGCCGCCGCCCTGCTCGGCCTGGCCCAAGGGCCCTGCGGAGATCCGCCCGTCCGCCTCCAGCACCGCGCCCTCGGCGGTCACAAACCGCAGCCGCGCCCCGCTCGCATCGCCCGCGAAACCCGCCAGCGGCCCCGCCAGCAGCATCATCCCCGCGTCCAGGTCGCGCACCAGCAGCGTCCGCCCCAGCAGCCGGTCCAGCAACCCTTCCACCGCCTCCGTGCTCGCACCAACTCCCGCCCCCGTCGCCTTCGCCCGCACCAGCGCCCGCACCGGACGCGCAAACGGCGTCTCCCCGCCGCCCGGCAACGCCGCCAGCGCCGCCGCCCACGCCTCCTGCCCGCTGGGCCCTTCAGCCGATACGCCTCCGCCCACCCCCGCCAGCGGCAGCAACATCACCCGCCCCGGCAGACCCGCCAGTTCCTCGCTCCCCGGCAACGCCGCCAGCGAGTCCACCAGCAGCCCCGACAGGTGCAGCCCCAGCGCCGCCTCCACCACCGCCGCATCCTGCGTCCCCGCTTCAATCACGTCCGACAGCACGCCCCGCACGGTGGCAAACCCCGCCCCCGCCTCCGCCTTGGCCAGCACCGCCCGCACCGCTTCCGCCAGCCCGGCGCGGCTCGCCACCATCTCCGCCAAGGTCGCCCGCCGCGCATCGGCCCGCGCGTGCGCCTGCTGCAACTCGGCCAACTTCTCCGCCCGCCCGCGCCGGTCAGAGAGCAGCGCCCCGCTCTGCGTGTTCAGTTCCGCCCCCGCCGTCTCCAGCTGCGCCAGGTTGGCCTTGCGCGCCGCCGCCTGCTCGGCCAGGCTCTCGCGCTGCTGCGCCACCGCCGCCGCGTCACGCTCAATGTTCGCCAGCTTGCCCTGCGCCCGCTGAATCTGCTCGGCGATTACCCCCGACCGCCGCTGGTCCTGCTCCACCGCCGCCAAGAGCCCCGCCCGCTCGCGGTCAATGTTCGCCGCCGCCACCCGCTTGCGGCTCAGTTCCGCCCGCCGCTCCTCGGCCGCTTCCAGAATCCCCGACCGCTGCTTGGCCAACTGGCTCAGCGCCATCTCCGCTTCGGCCAGTTGCTCGGCCAGCGCCGCCACCATCTCCCCCGCCTTCTCCGCCTGGGTGGCCAGCTCGCCGATGGAGACCTCGGTCTTGGCCAGTTCCTGCTCGTCGTTGGCCAACTGGTTCCGCGCCGTCGCCGCCGCCCGCCCGGCCGCCTCGGCCCGCTGGGTGGCGCTCTGCTCGGCATGGCGGTGCCCCTGCAGGTCCGCCTCGGCCCGCTTGAGCTTGTCAGCCAGTTCGTGCCGCTGCAGTTCCGCCTCCTGCTTGCGGGCCTCCATCGCGCTCAGCGCTTCGGTGCTGGCGTTCCGCTGCGTCTCCAATTCCGCCAGCCGCGCCGTCGCGTCCGTCAGGCTCTTTTCCAACTGGTCAAACGAGTCCAGCGTCAGCGCCATCCGGATCGCCCGCAGGTCCTCATCCAACTGCTTGAACGTCCGCGCCTTGGCCGCCTGACCCTTCACCAGCCGCAGCCGCCGGTCGGTGCTCTCCAACTGCTCCCGCGCCCGCGACAGGTTGGTGTCCGTCCGCTCCAGCTTCCGCTCCGCCTCCGCCTTGCGAGCCCGGAACTTGGCCACCCCGGCCGCCTCTTCAAAGATCGTCCGCCGCTCCATCGGCGAGGCCAGCAGCATGGCATCCACCTTGCCCTGCTCGATGATGCAGTACGCATCAGCGCCCACGCCGGTGTCCAGGAACAAATCGCGGATGTCGCGCAGGCGCGCCTTGCGACCGTTGATCAGGTACTCGCTGGTCCCGTCGCGATACAGCCGCCGCTCCACCTCCACCGTGTCGCTGTCGATCGGCAGCCCCCGCTTGCGCGGGCTGTTGCGGGCCATGAACATCGGCGACCGCCGCTCGTCCTCCGGCACCTCCAGCCCCGCCTCCATGGGCACCTCGGCCGGCACCTCAGTTGGCACCTCCGCAACCGCCCCAGCCTCACCATCGCCCCCCGTGTTCGCCGGCAGCGTCTCCACCGCCGGGCCGGCCTCCGCGCTCGCCTCCCCGTTGGCCTCCACCTCACCTGCACCCGCGCTCGCCGCCGCATCCGCCACACCCTCCGCTGCCGCCTCGGCCAACAGCGCCAGCGCTGGGTCAGCCGGAATCACCTCGGTGATGATCGGGTTGTCAAACGTCAGCGCCACCGACGCCATGCCCATCGGCTTGCGCGCCGTCGAGCCGGCGAAGATCACGTCGATCATCTCCGTCCCGCGCAGGCTCTTGCTCGACCGCTCCCCCAGCACCCACTTGATCGCGTCCACCACGTTGCTCTTGCCGCAGCCGTTGGGACCCACGATCCCGGTGATCGCATCATCAAACGTGAACTCCGTCTTGTCGGCGAAGCTCTTAAATCCGCACACCGTGAGTTTGGCAAGCCGCATGGCGTCCGTCTCCGCTGTTGCACCTCGTCCGCAACGCCGCGATCAGGCCAGCCGGCCCGGGCAACGCAGCGTCCGACACGGGGCCGAACGCCCCGGTGGTCCGCAACCGCAGATCGTTGGCCCACTCCCAACCTGTGGGGGTGCTTGCCGCGATTTCTCCAGCATCTTGTGGGCCCAAACCACCCGCCTGTGCGAAGTCTGTCGGTTGACGACCCAACCCCGCACACCTCCGCACCCTGCCTCCGTACCACGCCTCCACCACCCCCCTCACCACCCCCAAACACCACCTGCCGGTTACCGGGCTTGCCCCACCCGCTCACTTCTCCGCCGAACCACCACCTCCCGCCTCCGCCAACGCCACCGCCACCCGCTCCCGCAGGTGCACATGCACCGCGCCCTTCGCCTCCGCCTCCCCCAGCAGCCGCGCATGCATCGCCCGCACCAAGGGCCGCCCCTGCCCGGTCACACCCATCGCCGCCCCCCCCGCCGCCCCCCCTACCGCCGCCTCCTCGGTCACCGGTGTCCCCGCCACCGCCGCCGCCACCAGCATCTGCCGCGTCAGCACGCTGTCATCCACGCCCAGCGCCACCGCCACCGCCCGCTCCGCCAAGGCCTCATCCCCCGCCTCGAGCGCCCGCACATGCTGCCGGCACGCCTCGCTCACCACCACCCACCGCAGCGTCCCCTCCGCCATCTCCCGATCACCCGCCTGCTCCGCCAACTCCCGCCCGCCCCTGCCCGCCGCCCGCAAGAGCGCCAGCCGCTCGGCCACCTTGGCAATCCGGTCCAGCGCCTCCCCCACCGCCAGCGGCCTGACCGCGTTCACCTCCGGCCGCCACGTCACCGCCGCAAACCCCAGCCGCCGAGGCCTTGAAGTCGCCGTCTCGTCATCGCTCTCGCGTAGCTCGCTCATCCCCAGCATCTCCGCCAGCATCGGGATGTCCTCGCTGCGGTCCCCCACCACCCCGCTCAGCGTCAGCCAATCGTCAAACTCCCGCGGCCCAAACCAGTCCCGCCGTGAGGCCAGGTGCGTGCGAATGGTCTCAAACCGCCGCCTGGCCGCCCGGCTCCGCTCCACCAGCGCCGCCACCTCCGGCGCCACCGTGATCATCCGCACCGCCGCCATCGCCGGGTCGCCGATGTGCGCCTGCTCCCACAACAGCGTGTACAGCGAGATCGCCTCCGGGTCACGCCGCTCCCGCGCCGCCGCCCGCGCCCGCTCCAGCACCTGCATGGCGTCATCCCCCGCCGCCACCGGCGGCGCCGGCGGGCCGTCATCATCGCCGGTCTGGTGCAGCGGCTCCAGCCGAACCGGCTCCGGCGGCGGGTTCAGCCGCGTGTGATTGGCGTGCCACGTCGGGTTGGTCGCCCGCGTCGCCTCATCAGTCAGGTCCATCTTCAGCGCCAGCGCCACCCCGGTCCGCGCATACTGGCTCTCCTTGTCACCGAATATCGGGTTCTTAAAGTCCGACCCGAACGTCCGCACCCACTTGCCGTTCACGAACACCAGCGGGTCCTTGAACTTCACCATCCCCCCGCTGGCCTGGTCCAGCGCCGCCAGCCGCCGCCGGTCACTCGCCGGCACCTCCACCACCACCGCATGCCACGCCAGCCACGCCCGCAGCATCCGGCTCTTCCACAGCGGGTTGTGCGACGGCACCGGATACTCGTCGGTCGGAATCGCCACCACCAGATACCGCGTCCGCCGAATGCTCTCCGCCAGCCCCTCCTCCAGCGTCAGCCCGCTGAACGGGCTCGTATCCGTCAGCGTCTGCCCCGACTTGGCGTCATACCGCTGGCCCCCCGCCCCAGCCGCAGCCGCCGCCCCCTGCCCCACTGCCACCGCGCCAGGCCCAATCGCCCCCAGCACCGCGGCCATCACCATCACACCCTGCCTGCCCACCTCGCGCATGCTGCCGCCCTCCGCAAAGCCCGTCTGTACGCCCCGCCCCGCGGCACGGTTGCAACGCCCGCCAAGCCCGCCCCCCTCCCCTCTCAAATCTCACATCTCCCATCCCCTCCCCCGCCTCCGCGCCTCCCTGTCTCCCTGCCTCCCTTCGCTTCCTTCGATACTTCGCTGACAACTCTTCAAACCAATCCCCACGCCCAGCGCCCCCCGCTCATCGCGAAGTCACCCACCGCGCACCACACCCCCTTCCCTCAAACCACCCCGTCGCCAATTTGACCATTTGGCCATTTGACCATTTGACCATTTCGCCTCTGCCCCCCCCCCACTTCAAAAGAACCTGTGCCCATTGCCCCTGAACCGCTCCACATCCGCCTTGGTCGGCATGTGAAAGTGGCTCTGCTCCGCCTCCGGGTTGTCCAGCATGGGCGGGTTCCCAGCCTCCACCTTCGCCACCGCCTCGAGGATCGCCTCCGCCGCCAGGTCCTTGCCCCGCGCCATGATGTCCTCCAGCGTGTCATGGGCGTGGATCGTGTACCGCTTCTGCACCACGATCGGCCCGTTGTCCAGCTTGCGGTCCACATAGTGCACCGACACGCCGCCGGCCTTCTCCCCGTTGGCCAGCGTCCAGAAGCTCGGCATCAGCCCGCGATACTTCGGCAGCAGCGCACCGTGACAGTTCACGATGCCAAACGGCGTCTGCATCCGCAGATCCTTCTTGTACAGCATCGTCCCCGAGATCGACACGATGAACTCCACCCCCAACTGCCGCAGCAACCCGCGGAACTGCTCGCTGTTGACGTCCTCGGTGAAGTGCACAGGCACGCCGTACTTCCGCGCCACCGCCGCCACCGTGTAGCACCGCCGCGTGCTCCCCAGCATCCCGTTGATCACCTTCCCCTGCACCTTCTTGATCAGGTAGTTCCGCAGCTTCCACTGAAAGTACCACGGCCCGTACATCTTCAGCAGGTCCAGCGCCGTCTCCACCACCGTCCGCTTGCCCTGGTTGTTGGGCTGAATGTTGATCCCCGCCGTGCTGTCCGCGTGCTCGCGCAGGTACTTGTCCAGCACCTTGGGCAGGTAGAACGGGTCGTCCTGAATGAACACGTACTTCTTGAGCTTCCGCCCCGGCGGACGCAGCACAAAGAACTCGTGCCCCGGCGCCGGCACGCCCCCCGGCGGCACCGGCAACTCACTGGCCAGAAAACTCGCCCCCGGATACCGCGCCGCCCCGCCCGCATCCACACTGTTCGCGCCGCTGCTGTTCATGCTCATTCCTTCGCCCGCCCCCATCACTGGTCATCCCCCTTCCCCACCGCGCCACCCGCCGCCCTGCCTTCATTTGACCATTTGACCATTTGTCTATTTGACTATTTGCCCCCCACCAACCCCTCCAACACATCCGCCCACTGCCCACACGCGCTCTCCCGGTCATACCGCCCCGCCACCGCCGCCCGCGCCCGCCGACCCATCGCCTCCGCGCCCGCCCGGTCCCGCATCAGCGTCAAGATCGCATCCGCCAGCCCCCGCGCATCCCCCTCCCGCACGCTGATCCCCGCATCATGCTCCGCCAGCACCCGCGCAATCTCGCTCCCCGGGTGCCCGATGAACACCCCCGGCCGCCCGCACGCCATGATCCCGAACAACTTGCTCGGAACCATGATCCCCTCCACACCCTCCTTCAAACTGATCAGGTGCACGTGCGCCGCCGCCAGGCTGTCCCCCAACTGCTCCCTGGGCACATAGTCGTGCCACTGCGCCAAGCCACACCCCCCAGCCTCGCCCCCCAGCCCCTTCTCCGCGATAAACCGCTCCACCTCCGCCCGCCGCTTCCCCCCGCCCACAAACACAAACTTCAGCCCCGGCGTCCCCCGCAAAAGCTCCATGGCGTGGCAGATCGTCTGCGCATCATGCCCGATGCCAAAGTTCCCCGAGTACATCACCGTGAACGCGTCCCCCAGCCCCCACTGCCGCCGCAGTGACGACTCCCCCACGCCCTTGCCGTCAATCCCCGCCAGGTCCGCCCACACGGGGATCAGCCGCACCTTCTCCTTGGGCGTGCCCTTGGCGATCACCCGCTCGGCCATGCACCGCCCCAGCACCACGTTCACATCGCTCCGCCGCAGCAGCAGCCGGTTCACCCGCTCAAAGAACCCCGTCACCACCCCGGTCGGCTTCATCACCCCGCACGCCACCGGCAAATCCGGGTACAGGTCCATCACCCAATACACCGCGCGGCAGCCCCGCAGCAGCCTGGCCGCCAGCCCCACCCCGGCCACAAACGGCGGCGTCGTAAAGCTCACCACCACGTCCGGCTTGCTCAGCGTCAGCACCCGCAGCCCCGCCAGCGCATAGAAGAACGCAAAGTCGGCGATCCGGGCCGCGTACCCCGCCTTCCCGAAGATCGACAGCCCCGGCCGCCGCACGTCAATGCCGTCGATCACCTCGCGAGGGGGCAGCACCGCCCCCTTCTTGCCATAAATGGAGCGCGACGCCACCGCCGTCACCCGGTGCCCCCGCCGCACCAGTTCGTCGGCCAGGTCCTTGGACATCTGCGCCGTCGCCACCACGTCCGGTGCAAAGGCCTGGTTGAGCAGCACAACATGCATGGACCGGGGCTGTCCTGTTCTTCAGCCCACGCCCGAGAACCCGCGCACGCACGCGAGACCCGGGGGAGGGGGGGGAGGGGGG
>JAJTDF010000020.1 GCA_021294835.1 Planctomycetaceae bacterium | reverse complement strand
CCCCGCCCCGCCACCGAGATCCTCGGCCTCTGCGCCACCCTGCGCATCGGCTCCAAAGTCGTCTACCGCGCCAAAGCCCAACTCGGCATCACCGCCACCACCGCCAACCCCTCCGACTTTTCCACACACACCCCCCCACAAAACTCCGCGGCAACGTGCCACCGCACCCACCGCTCCGCCCACCACTCCACCCCCGCCGACCCCCTCCCCATCACCCTCTGGCACCTCCCCCAACAGCCCCAATCCGCCTGACCCACCAACTCACACCCTCATCCCGCACGCCCCACACCACCCACCCCACCCCCTCCGCGCGCCCACCCCGCCCCTCTCCCCTCTTTCCCTCTGAAATCTCGAATCTCAAATCTGCCTTCTTGCCTTTCCTGCCTTTCCTTCGCTCCCTTCGATGCTTCGCTGACATCTCTTCTCTTCTGCCTTCGTTGACCGACAACAACGAAAGACCAATCCCCACCCTCCCAAGACGACCCCACGCCCTGATCGGCCCCCCCAGCCACCAACCCGCCCCATGCCGGTATACCCACACGCCATGCTCCTCCGCTCCGCACCCACCCTTGTCGCCCTCCTCGCGCTCCTCTCAGCCGTCATTCTCCCCGGCTGCAAGAAGAATGAATATTCACAGGCGTCGCCGGATGACACCGTCCAGGCCGCCCTGGCCATGGTTCGCAACGGCGACGCGGCCAAACTCCCCCGCTTGATCTACGCCGACAGCCGCGAGTACCGCTCGGTGCTCAACCGCCTGGGGGCGCTCTTCGGCACGCTGCAGGAGATGGGCACCGAGGTCGCCGCCCGCTTCCCGGCCGAGGTGGCCAAACTGCAGGAGCAGATCAAGGAGGCGGCAACCGGCGAGGGCGCCGCCCAACTGGCCGAACGCCTCCGGTCGGGCGAGGCGGCCAGCGGATCGCTGGCGGTCGGCCAGCCCCAGAACGACGCCGAGCGCCGCGCCCGCGAGCAGCAGTTCCGCGATGTGTCGCTGCGGCTGTTCGCCGACCCCTTCTCGTTCCTGGACATCGCCAAAGAGCGGCTGACCACCCAGCGGCTCAGTGACGACCAGGCGGCCGTGCTGCTGGACGGCAAGCCGGTGCCGCCGATCGGCCTGACCATGCGCCGCGACGCCGACGGGCTGTGGTACTTTGAACTGCCGCTGAACCTGCCGGCGGTGGCCCAGTTCGTCCCCCAGACCCGGCACGAATGGTCGATCATCGGCAGCCTGATCCGCGTGCTGGACAACGCGGTCAAGGAACTCACGGTGGACGTTCGCAACGGCTCCATCGGACGCATGGACCAACTGGCCGAGAAGGCCGGCGAGAAGGCGTTTGTGCCCGCCGCCATGGTCTTCATCGTGTACAGCAAGGAGATGGACGTTCGCCAACGCCGCGAGCGGGTGATGCGCGACTTCCGTCGCAAGTGGGGCGAGTGGGTCAGCGGCGTCCGCGAGGCGGGGGCCGACCCCGACGCCCTCAAGGCATTCTCCGATGCGGTGGTGAAGGTGACGGTGGAAGAGATGGACCGCCGCGTGCGGGCCCGCGTCGCCGACAACGCCCAGGCCCTGCCGGCCTTCGCCCAGATGCCGCTGGACCAACTGCTCAAGGACGTGCAAACCTGGCTGGCCACCTCGGGCGTGACCATCACCCTCACCCCGCCCCCGGCGGCGCCGACGGCCGAGCAAATGCAGGCGGCGGTGGCAGCCCTGGCCGCCCTGGCCGAGAAGCGTTCGACCGCACCGGTGGCGACCACCGGGCGGTGACCCCGCCTTCCCCCTTTCGCCCCCCCCGTTCCCCGGCCCCGCCCGGGTCGAGCCTCGGATCCGTCCCAGAAACAGGACGCCCACCCGGGCGATGGACCGACCCCGCCCGCCGACCCGTCGCTATCCTCGGCCGTGCACCCGGAACCGCACAGGATGCCGCACGACTTCGCCGACGGCGGCGGCGGGCCCGCCCTGCGCCTGGAACCGATCATGGGTCCGCCCCTGGACCCGCTGCTGATCTACTCCGAACCCGAGACCACCATCGGACGCGGGAGCGACTGCCGCGTCCGCCTGCCTGAACAGGAGCGCACGGTCTCACGGCTGCACTGCTCGATCGCCTCCCGCGCCGGCGCCTGGCTGCTCCGCGATCGGGGCTCGCGCCACGGCACCATCGTCAACGGCGACGCGTTGCAGCCCGAAGTGGAGCACCCGCTGCGCCGGGGCGACCGCGTACGCATCGGCCCGTGGACCTTCCGCGTCGCCGACCCGTCGGACACGGCCCCGACGACCATCCTGCTCGACGAGGCGCCCAGCCCGCCGGGCTCGCTGCGGACGATCACCGACGCCAACCGCGACAACATCAACCGCCGCCGGCTGGAACTGGTGCTCGAGTGCGCCAAGCGGGTGCAGGGCGTCACCGACGAATCGGCGCTGGCCGAGCAGTTGCTCGACCTGATCCTGGAAGGCTCGGGCTACAGCCTGGTGGCGCTGATCCGCACTGCGACCACCACCGACCAGCCCGAGGTGCTGGGCGTCCGCACCGCCAGCAAGCGGCCCGTGCAGGTGATCTACAGCCGGCACCTGCTGCGGGCGGCGGCGCGGGGCCAGATCGTGCAGCTCAACCAGAGCGGCATGGCAGCGAACATGACGGTGGTGGGCAACGCCATCCACAGCGCCATGTGCGTGCCGGTGGTGCAGAGCAACAAGGTGCCCATGTGCCTGTATCTGGACGCCCGCCAGAACGACCCGCCGGTGCACGACGATGCGGCGGCGTTCTGCCAGGCGGTTGCCGAGCTGTGCGCCCTGGCGGTCGCTAACCTGGCGCGGGTGCGGCTTGAGCAGGAGCACGTGCGGGCCACCGAACGCATGCAGGCGGCGATGGACATCCAGCGCGGCGCGCTGCCCCCGCCGGCGGGCAACCTGGGCCCGGTGGACTACGCGGTGAAGATCTACCCGGCCCGGACGGTCGCCGGCGATCTGTTTGACATCTTCCCGCTGGATCACGGACGCGTCGCGTTCTTTATGGGCGATGTGGTGGGCAAGGGCGTTGCGGCGGCGATTCTGGGGGCCATGACGCAGGCGTACATCGGGGCGGCGCTGCGGTCGCACGGGGATGTGGGACCGGCGCTGTGCGAGGTGAACTCGCATCTGGCCCGCAAGGCGGCGGATGACAAGTTTGTCTCGCTGTGGTGCGGGATTCTGGATCAGGCGACCGGGGAACTGCGGTACGTGGATGCCGGACATGGCTATGCGATGATCCGCCGGGCCAACGGCACGCTGGAGGCGGTGTCGGACGGCGATGATGCCCCGCTGCGAGCGGCGGATGCCCCCTACGCCAGCCATGGCGCACGGCTGCACCCGGGCGATGCCCTGCTGCTGTACAGCGACGGCGTCGCCGAGCAGCCCTCGCCCACCGGCGAGTTCTTCGGCGTGCCCCGGGTGCGCAGCGTGGTGGCCCCGACCGTCACAACGACGCCGGCGGCGCTGGTGGACGAACTCGTCGAGGCGGTCCGCCAGTTCGCCGGCCCCAAGGCGACCGACCCGGCGGACGACCTGTCGGTGGCGGCCATCCGCTGGCGGGGCCCGGAAAAGCCGGCCTGACAGCCCGGCGGCGGCCCCTCCGGGCCCGCATCTCCGTCCCTCGCCGCGGGTACCATCGGTCATGATCCAGCGTCGGCCCTGTCGGCAAGTTGTCATTGGCGATGATCGCGTCGGGCACGTCAAGATTGGCGGGGGTTTGTACGGTACCGATCCGGCCCCGGTCTCGGTGCAGACCATGACCACCGGGTACACGTATGACATCGACGCGTGCGTCGCGGAGATCAACCGGCTGACCGCGGCGGGGGCGGACGTGGTTCGGGTGGCGGTGCCGGAGAAGAAGGACACCGACGCGCTCAAGGAGATCATCCCGCGGGTGAAGGTGCCGATCGTCGCCGACGTGCACTTCCACTTCAAGCGCGCGCTGGAGGCAGTGGAGTCGGGGGTGCACAAGATCCGCCTGAACCCCGGCAACATTCAGGACCACGATCAGGTCGTGGAGGTCATCCGCGCGTGCAAGGCGCGGAAGATCCCGATTCGCGTGGGCGTGAACGAGGGCTCGATCATCGAGCGCAGGGACAAGCAGAAACGCATGCGCGAGCTGGGGCAGGTGTTCTCCAACCAGAAGCACGGCTACCTGCTGTCGATCATGGTGGCCAAGCTCGAGGAATACCTGGACATCTTCTACAACGAGGACTTCTACGACATTGTGATCTCGGCCAAGAGCATGGACGCGACGGTGGTGATCGACGCGTACACCGAGATCGCCCGCCGCTTCCCGCACCCGCTGCACCTGGGCGTGACCCACGCCGGCCCCAAGGAGACCGGGTGCATCCGCTCGGTGGTGGCGCTCGGCTCGCTGCTGGCCAACGGCATCGGCGACACGCTGCGGATCTCCTACGCCTCCGACTCGCGGTATGAGGTGGAGGACGGGCTGGAACTGCTCTACACGCTGGGCCTGCGCGAGCGCAAGACCGCCGAACTGATCGCCTGCCCGACCTGCGGCCGCATTCAGGTGGACCTGATCACGCTGGTGCAGGACGTGCGCAAGAAGCTCGAAGGGCAGATCCACCTGCCGATCAAGGTGGCGGTGATGGGGTGCATCGTCAACGGACCGGGCGAGGCCGAGGGCGCCGACGTGGCGGTGTTCGCCGGCGACCGCCGCGGCATCATCTACGTGCAGGGCGAGAAGGTCGCCAACGTGCCCGAGGAGGAGATCCTCGGCAAGCTGCTGGAAGAGTGCCTGGCCTTCCAGGCCAAGGTCGAGCGGGGCGAGGCCCGACTGGGCGAGAAGAAGGTGGAGATCATCCCGCCGGATCCGATCGGCGAGCTGGGCTCGGGCTGGGAGAAGCTGGCGGCAGACAAGGCTGGGCCGGGAGCGGCAGGCGGCGCCGGCAAGCGGGCCTCAGGTCCGCAGCCGCTGACCGTCGGGCAGTCGTGATCAGCCGGGCTCCGGCTGAGCGTCATCGCGGCGGGTCAACCGCAGGGCGAGTTCCTCGCTGAGAGCCTCGGCGACCTGGCCGAGGGTGGGCGTGCCCGGGCCGAGCAGCTGCGCCATGGAGGTGACCGGTCGGCCGACGAGCCCGCAGGGGACGATCAGGCCGAAGTGGGCCAGGTTGGGGCTGACGTTGAGCGCCAGGCCGTGCATGCTGACCCATTGGCGGACGCGAACGCCCATGGCGCAGATCTTGGCGGCGTCGGCGGGGGGGGCCGGGGCGGCGGGAGTGGAGTCGGTTGCCGGGCGGTCGACCCAGACGCCGGTGGCCCCGGGGTCGCGTCGGCCGGCAATGCCGAAGCGGCCCAGAGTGGCAATGACGGCCTCTTCGAGCGTGCGCATGTAGTCGTGGAGCCGCAGGCCGCAAGCGTTGAGATCCACAATCGGATAAGCCACCAGTTGGCCGGGGCCGTGGTAGGTGATGTCGCCGCCGCGGTCGGTCTCTTCGACGGCGACGCCGGCGTGGGCGAGCATGGCCGGGCTGGCCAGCAGGTTGGCGGCGGCGCCGGGGCGGCGGGAGACGGTGATCACCGGGTCGTGCTCGAGCAGCAGCACGGTGCCAAGCGGGGCGGGCTGGCCCGGCTGGTGGGCCGGGCCGGAAGGGGTGGAAGTTCGGGCGGCCAGCGCGGCGTCAACGCAGGCCACCTGTTCGCGGTACGCCTGGGGATAGCCGATCCGGCCCAGCCACCGGAAGGCCAACTGGCCGATCCGCCGCTCGTGCAAGCTGTCCTCCGCAGGATGCTCCAAGTGGTAACATAGCCGCATGCCCAAGGTTCATCCCACGGCCGAAGTCTCGGCTGAGTGCCAGATGCACGACAGCGTCGAGATCGGCCCCGGCGTCCGCATCATGGGGAAGGTCACGCTCGGCGCCGGCGTCCGGCTGGTCGGCCATTGCTACATCAACGGCCCGGTCACCATCGGCGAGCGAACGGCGGTGTACCCGTATGCGTGCATCGGCTTTGAGCCGCAGGACGTGAAGTTCAAGCCGGGCATGCCCACGGCGGGTGTGGCCATCGGGGCGGACTGCCTGATCCGGGAGCACGCGACGATCCACCTGGCCAGCAAGCTGGACGCGCCAACGCGCATCGGCGACCGGGTGTTCATGATGGTGGGCAGCCACGTGGGGCATGACGCCCGCGTGGATGATGACGTGACGATGGTCAACAACGCGGCCCTCGGCGGGCACAGCCATGTGGCCTCGCGGGCGATCCTCGGCGGGAACTGCGCCATCCACCAGTTCTGCCGTGTGGGCCGGATGGCCTTTGTGAGCGGTCTGGCGGGCATGAGCACCGACACGCCGCCGTTTGCGATCGCCTGGACGCGCAACAGTCTGGCGAGCATCAATCTGGTGGGGATGCGGCGCAGCGGGATGCCCGCCGAGCACATCACCCGCGTGCGGCAGGCGTATCGCGAGACGCTGCGCAAGGGCCTGCCCAAGAACGAGACCATCGAGATCCTCACTCGCCTGGCTGAGGGCTGCCCGCCGGTGGGCGAACTGCTGGAGTTCGTCCGCACGGCCAAGAAGCCCATCGCGCCGTACATCTCCAACCGGCGGGCCCGCGAAGAAGGCCTGGTGGACTGAAACCGTGACCAGCGACGCGGTTCCAGTATCGATCCCGCCGCGGCCGGAACTGATACCGCCGCCGGGGCTCGGGCCGCCGCCGTCCTCGGGGGTTGTGCTTGCTGTGCTGGCCAGCGGAAGCCGGGGCAACTGCGCCCTGCTGCTGGGCCCGCCGGAGAGCACCGGCGAACGGCCGGCGGTGCTGATCGACGCGGGGCTTTCGCCCAAGGCCACGTTCGCGGCCCTTGAGCGGGCGGGGGTGGCTCCGGAGCGGTTGCGGGCGGTGATGTTCACGCATCTGGATCACGACCACTGCCACCCGGGGTGGTCGGCCCCGTCGCCGTCGCAGGCGAGGCTGCCCCGGCACGTCCGCGTGCTGGTGCATAGGCGGCACCTGGGGCGGGCGCAGCGGATGATGCTCAACGCGAGCCGGGCCGAGCCGTTCACCGAGTCGGTGGTGGTGGACGACTGGCTGAACGCCCGGGTGACCATGGCCGGGCATGACAGCCTGGGGGTGGCGGTATTCGCCATGCGGGTGGCCGACGCGCTGCTGGGGTGGGCGACGGATCTGGGCCGGCCGACCAGCGAGGTGCTGGAGCATCTGGCCTGTCTGCGCGACTGCGGCACGCTGGCCATTGAGAGCAACTACTGCCCGGAGAGGCAGATGGCCTCGGCCCGGCCGGAGTTCCTCAAGCAGCGGATCATGGGCGGGGCGGGGCATCTGTCCAACCAGCAGACGCTCCAGACCGTCAGACAGGTGCGGCCGGTGCACGCGGTGCTCCTGCACCTGTCGCAGCAGTGCAACTGCCCGGAGGCGGTCCGCAGCCTGCACGAGGGCAGCGGCGTGCCGATCACCATCGCGTCGCAGGATGTTCCGACACCGTGGCTGGAACTGGCCCCGGCGCCGGCGGGGGGGGGGGGGGGGGGGGGGGGGGGGGGGGGGGGGGGGGGGAATGGGGAGGCGGTCAAATGGCCCTGTTTGAGGCGCCGCCGGGCTGATGGGACGTTGGCGGTGAGGCTGGCCAGCCCCGCCGGGGTCGGGGCGGGCCGCTGCGTACCATGTAGACGCATGCCTCCAGCCGGCAAGAAACCAACCCGTTCCGCTTCCGCATCGGCCCCGTCGGGGGCCAAGAAGGCGATCTCAGCCGCCGTGACCCGCGCCCCTCGCGGGGCCAAGAAGCCGGTGGAGGGGTCTGTGGCCCCGGCCACCGCCGCACCGGCGGTCAAGCCGGGTAAGGCGGGCGCTGTTCCGGCGGCGGTTGCTGTTGCGGCGGCGGTCCCGGGCACCCAAGCGCTGCGGCGTCCGCCCACCGGGCGGGCGTTTGCGGTGTCGGCCGCGGCGGCATTGCAAGAGGACAAGTGCGAGGATGTGGTGGTGTTTGACGTCACCGGCGTGTCGAGCGTGGCGGACTTTGTGGTGATCGCCTCGGGCACGTCTGACCGGCAGATGCGGACCTGCGTGCAGCACATCAAGGAAAAGGCCGAGCAGATCGGCCAGCCGGTGATGCGCAGCAGCCTGGACGACCGGACGACCTGGGCGGTGATGGACTGCTCGGACGTGATGGTGCACGTGTTTGAGCCGAACACCCGGGCGTATTACGACCTGGAATCCATGTGGGAGGAGGCGGCGCGGGTGGACTGGGCGACGGAGCACGAAGCGGCCCGGGTTGCCGAACCGGCGGCCGGCGGGACCGGCAACGCCGGAGGCCGGCGGCGTCGGACCGGCAAGTGAGTGAGTGAACCGGGCGCCGGCGCACTGCTCCGGCGGGTTGTCCATCCGGTCAAGGCCTGAGGCCGATCAACGCCTAACGGGGGGCCGAGACCACCATGCTTCGCGAAGTTCTGCACAGCAAGATCCACATGGCCCGGGTGACTCGGGCTCTGCCCCACTATGTCGGCTCGATCACCATCGACGAGGATCTGCTGCGGGCCAGCGGCATGCGGGTGAACGACCGGGTGCTGGTGAGCAACTGCCGCAATGGTGAGCGGTTTGAGACGTACATCTTCCGGGGGCCGCCGGGCTCGGGGGCGATCGAGGTGAACGGGGCGGCGGCGCATCTGGTGGAGGAGGGGGACGAGGTGATCATCATGCACTACGCCTTGATGAACGAGGCGGAGTATGCGCAGAACCGGCCGACGGTGCTGATTATGGGGGAAAAGAACACCATCAAGCAGGTGATGCGGTACGAACCGGGGCCGTGACATTTAAAGAGGATCAAGCAATGGCCGCCCGCAGATCCGCCCGATCCGCTGCCAGAAGCCCAACTCGCAGAACCACGGCCGCTCCGCGGTCGCAGTCAGCGGCGCCGGTCCGCTCGCGGCCGCCTGTCGCTGGGAGGACAAGCGGCCGGGCTGCCAGGACGGGTCCATCGACGATGGTGCGCACGCTGACGGTGAAGACCAGCGCATGGCCAGGGCAGAGCTACGAGGTGCGGGTGGGACGCGGGCTGCTGGCGGCCGGCGGCGCGACCGATGGCCTGAACGCTTCGGCGGTGCTGGTGGTGGTGGATGCGGGGGTGCCCCGCTCGCTGCTGGAGCCGATGCTCAAGCGGCTGGACGGAGGGGGCGTGCGGTGGGGCGTGGGCGTGGTGAGCGCCGAAGAGAGCGTCAAGAGCCTGGCGACGGTGGAGCGGCTGCTGGCCGATGCGGCGGAGCTGCGGCTGGAGCGCAGCGGCGGGCTGGTGGTGGGCGTGGGCGGGGGGATCGTGACCGATCTGGCCGGGCTGGTGGCGGGGCTGTATCGGCGGGGCGTGCGTTCGGCGTTGTGCCCCACCACGCTGCTGGCGATGGTGGACGGCGCGACGGGCGGCAAAACGGCGGCGAACCTGACGGTGAAGGACGGGCGGGGCCGGCCCCGGCTGCTGAAGAACTTCGCGGGGGTGTTCCACCAGCCCAGCCGGGTGGTGTGCGACACCGAGGCCCTACGTTCGCTGCCGGATCGCGAGTTGCGGGCAGGGCTGGCCGAGTGCCTGAAGCACGGGCTGATCGGCGGGGTGGCGGGCGACGCGACGCTGTGGGACTGGACGCTGAAGAAGCTGGACGATGTGCTGGAGCGCAAGCCGGCAACGCTGACGGAACTGATCGCCCGCAATGTGGCGCTCAAGGCGCGGGTGGTGGGCAAGGACGAACGCGAACTGAGCACCCGCCCGGACGGCGGGCGGATGATGCTGAACCTGGGCCACACCTTCGCCCACGCGCTGGAGCCGCTGAGCGGGCTGAGCTGGCGGAGCCCGGATGGCACGCTGCAGGCCGGACATCTCAAGCATGGGGAGGCGGTGGGGCTGGGGCTGATGGCGTCGGCGTTTGTGGCCCGCGCGCTTGGACTGTGCGAACGCGACCTGCCCGAGCAGGTGACCGCGACGCTGCTGCGGGCCGGATTGCCGGCGGCAGTGACCGGCCTGCCCCCGGCGGCGACGCTGATGGACCACATGCTGGATGACAAGAAGACCGCGGGCGGGGTGCTGCGGCTGATTCTGCCGATCAAGGGGCGGCGGTGCCGCGTGGTGGAGAACCCTCCGAGGGCCGCGGTGGAAGGCGCCTTGGCGGCGTTGCGGACGGCGTGAAGGGGGTTGCTGCCCCTTGGGGGGCGGGGATGTGGATGCACCGTGGGGTGCGCCGGTGGCGTCGGTGAAGCGGCGACTGCGCCCTTCGCGACGACCGCTCGCGGCAGGTTGGGGTGAAAGGGCAGACGGTTGGGGTGGAAGGGTCACCGTCAGACGGTGGCGCAAGTCACACCTTGATGAACACCTTGCGACGGTGGAGCTGCCAGCAGAGCAGCCAGTAGAGCAGGATGTACGTCGCGGTGGCCAGCCAGGGGCCCAGGCCGGCGGCCAGGCGGTCGCCGACGAGGCTGGTCAGGCCGGTTCGCATCCACAGTTGCAGAGCGCTGAAGGCGTGCTGGGCGCCGTAGTCGCCCGGGGCCTGCACTCGCATGTGCATCCAGAACATCGTCCAGAGCAGTTCGGCGAGCATGTAGACGAAGATGGCGTTGGAGCCGTAGATCACAAAGAAGGCGGCGGAGGCGGGCTTGCGGTCGCCCAGAACTCGCCACAGTGCGCCGGTGACAGCCAGTGCGGCGCCCATGACGCCCAGGCACACGGCCGTGGCGCCGGCCTGCTGCGGGGTGAACCACTTGCCGCCGCCCAGGTTGGCGAGCACCAGCGTGCCGCCGGCCATGGCGCACAGCAGCAGGCCGCCGCCCATGGCCAGGGCGGCGCGGGAGGGCCGCAGCACATCGAGCACCAGATAGAACACGGCCAGCAGGGCGGCGCCGGTGCCGGCGGAGACCAGGACGAAACTGGCGGTGAAGAAGTCCTTGCTGAAGCGGTGGCCGAGGGGGTGGGCGATGACGCCGGAGACGAGCGTGAGGGCGACGCCGGCGAGCAGGAGCGTCCAGAAGCGGCGCACGGGGGTGGCGGAAAGCGTGGCGGATGACGTGGCCGCACTGCCGCCCGATGCCCCAGGGGTGCCACGGAGCAGGTCACCAGCGAAGACGCCGAGCATGACGGTGGCGGTGGCGGGCAGGCCCTGGGTGAGGGCGGTGCCGAGGAAGCCAAGCCCGCGGATGGCGTGCTCGGGGTCGGTGCGGGCGGCCATGAACGCGGCGCGTTCCAGGCCGGTGGTCTGCGAGAGGTCGGCCAGCAGCGCCCACTTGGCGGCCAGCACGCCGACGACGAAGGCCACCTGCACAAGCCGGGGCAGGTGGTAGAGGAAGACGGCCAGCGTGTAGCCGAGGCCGATCAGGGGGAGGATGTCCCAGTGCAGAAAGGTGCCCCAGGTGATGGCGGTGCCGGGGTCGGGCGTGAAGGCGCCGTTCGACCAGCCGACGCCGTCTTTGGCGGTCTTGGCGATCCAGATGACGATGCCCAGGGCGTAGATAAGCAAACCTCGGCGGAGGGCGGCCAGCAGACGCTGCGGGGTCGTTTGCGCTCGGCCCCGGCCCGAGTGCATGGAGAAGGGGATGGAGCAGCCGACGATGAAGAGGAACCAGGGGAAGACATAGTCGGCCAGCCACTGGCCGTGCTGGCCGTTGTTCCAGCCGGCGTGCCCGAACCACTCGGGGAAGGCGGCGCGGGCGGCGGAGAGGTTGACGAAGAACATCATCGCGATGTCAAAGCCCCGGAAGGCATCCAGCGAGAGCAGCCGGGGGGTGGAGGACGGAGTGGAGGACGGGGTGGAGGACGGGGTGGAGGACGGGGTGGACGACGGAGAGGATGCGGGCGGAGCGGGCTGGGGCTGACTCTGGGCTTGGGTCGTGTTCATGGCGTGGCCCCGCTCTGGGCGGGCAGAAGGATGTACGCGGTGCCGGCGGTGCGGCGGAGCCAGACTCTGGTCATGTCGTCTTGCATGAGGCGGATGCGGCCCTTGGCCGGGTTGGACTCGGCCGGGTCGTTGACCCAGACGCCGCCCTGCTCGTCCATGCCGGTGATGACGATGAGGTGCCCGCCGGTGGCCGGGTAAGGCGCGAAGCGCAGTTCGCCGAGTTTGGTCTGGATCGAGGTGATGATGGGCTGGCCGGCGGCGAGGTAGGCCCGGGCCTCGGTCCAGTTGTTGATGCGGGTGAGGTAGCCGGGCACGCCGGCGGCGAAGGCCGCCTGCACATTGCGGGGCCAGTTGCCGTAGATGTTGTTCACGGGGTCGAAGGCGGCGTCGGCGGTGGCGAGCACGGGCTGGTCCACACCTCGGTAGGCCATGACCATGTTGACGCTGGTGGGGCTGCAGATGCGGCCGGCGATCTCGGGCTTCTGGGGGATCTTCTGCGAGCGGAAGGGGACGGCGGCGCCGACTGACGGCCGCGAGGGGCCATGGCCGGGAAGGGGTGCGCCGGCGATGAACATGGGCTCGCCCGGCTCGGGGATGCGGGCGGCGTCGGTGAAGGTGAAGTCCAGACGGTCGGCGGCGATCTGCTGGCCTTCGGGCAGGCCGTGGGCGACGAGCCGCGCCTGGACCCAGCGCTGGGGCGTGGTGGCGATCAGCCAGTCGACATCCACCTTCACGCCGGAGGCCTCGTCGCGCTGCGGGCGGGGCAGGTCCTTCGGGACTGCCGCCCCCTGCCCCCACTCACCGACGTGCAGCCACGGAGTCCAGCCAGTCTGGCCGGCGGGGTCGGGCGTGACGCGGACGAGCACCGACGCGCCTGCATCAGGCGGCACGCGAAGGTTCCACGACACCAGCATCTCGGTGAACGCGTGCGGGGCCTGGACCGGTGCGGTGTCGGCGAAGGCGTGGGGCTGTGCAGAGGGCCGGACCAGCAGGGCGGGGGCGGCGGGCGTGCCGAGGGTGACGCGGCGGCTGGCGGAGGTACTGGCATCGGCGGCGAGTGCGGGCGAAGCGGAGGCCGACTGGGATGATGGAGCCGGGTGACAGGCGGCGAGGGTGCCGGCGGCGGCGAGGGCCAGCAGCAGCAGCACGCGATTTGGGCAAATGTGTGTGCCGCGAGCTGTGGTCATGGTGGATGGTACCGGCGAGGGGCCCGACGGGTGCTCGGGCGGGCGGAGGCGGCGGGGTGGACCCGGATCAACGGTCAGGCCTGCAGGGCGGCGATGACCTTGATCTCGAAGTTGATGGGGGCGGAGCCGACGGTGGGCAGGGCGGTGATCTCGACGGTGGTGCGGGCGGGGGAGGAGGGGCCGGCGGGGAAGTGCTTGGCCCAGTGCGCGTTGTACGCGGCCCAGTCACGCTTCATGTTGGTGAGGAATACGGTGACGTCGATGATGTCGTTCCACGTCGCGCCGCACTCGGCGAGCACGGTGCGGACGTTGTCGAAGGCGGCGTCCATCTGCTGGGTGATGTCGTAGTCGATGACGGCGCCGGAGGCGTCCTGCTTGACGCCGGGGATCTGCGGGTTGCCCCGGCGGCGGGGGCCGATGCCGGCGAGGAAGAGCAGGTTGCCGGCGCGGCGGACATGGGCGTACGCGCCGGCGGGCTCGGCGGCTTTGGCGGAGTGGTGGGCGGGGGGCACGGCGTGGGTGACGGTGGCGGAGGCGGGAGTGCTCATGGTGGTGGTCCGGAAGAAGGGGGTGACCAAGGGTGGAGTGACGGGGAGAATCACAGACCGATGCAGACGTTCTTGGGCTCGGTGAAAAAGCGCAGGGCCTCGCTGCCGCCCTCGCGGCCGACGCCGCTGGCCTTGGCCCCGCCGAAGGGGGTGCGCAGGTCGCGGGTCATCCAGCAGTTGACCCAGACGATGCCGGCCTGCACCTGGGAGGCGAAGCGGTGGGCCCGCGTCACATCGCCGGTGAAGATGGTCGCGGCCAGGCCGTAGGGCGTGCCGTTGGCCAGGGCGAGGGCCTGCTCCTCGGTGCTGAAACGCTGCACGGTGAGGACGGGACCGAAGATCTCCTCCTGCTCCACGCGGCAGGAAGGGTCAAGCCCGGTGATGACGGTGGGCGGGTAGAAGCAGCCGGCGGCGCAGCGGGGCGGGAGGCGGTCAGGCGGGATGGGTGAGCCGCCGCAGAGGATGCGTCCGCCGAGTTCACGGGCGAGATTCACCAAGCCGGCGACTTTCTGGAAGTGGGGCGTGGAGGTGAGTGCGCCGAACTGGGTGGCCGGATCGAGCGGGTCGCCGATGGTCAGGTTGCCGGCGAGGCGGATGATCTCGGCGATGACCTGATCGGCGACCGACTCGTGCACCAGCAGGCGCGAGCCGCAGAGGCAGATCTGGCCCTGGTTGGTGAACGCGGCCCGCACGGCGGTGGCGGCGGCGGCGGGCAGATCGGCATCGGCGAAGATGACAAAGGGGTTCTTGCCGCCGAGTTCAAGCGAGACGCGCTTGAGCATGCCGCCGGCGTGCTGGCCGATCCAGCGGCCGACAGCGGTGGAGCCGGTGAAACTGACGGCGGGCACCTGCGGATGGGTGACCAGGGCGCCGCCCGCCTCAGGACCCAGGCCGTGAACGAGGTTGAGCACACCGGGGGGCAGCCCGGCCTGCTCGGCCAGACAGCCGAGCATGGCGGCGGTGCTGGGCGTCACCTCGCTGGGCTTGGCGACGACGGTGTTGCCGGTGGCCAGCGCGGGGGCAATCTTCCAGGTGAGCAGGTAGAGCGGGAGGTTCCACGGGGTGATCAGCCCGGCGACGCCCCGGGGGCGGCGGAGGGTGAGGTTGATCGCGGGGCGTGAGCCCTGGACGCCGGCGCCGTCGTACTCGTGCATCTCGCCGGGGGCGTGCTGCACGGCGTGGGCGAAGTAGCGGAGGTTGGCGGCGGAGCGGGGGATATCGACACTGCGGGCCAGGGTGATGGGCTTGCCGGTGTCACGCGATTCGGCCTGGGCGAGTTCGGCGGTCTGAGCGTCGATCAGGTCGGCCAGGCGGAGCAGATGGGCGGCGCGGGCGGAGGCGGAGAGGGCGGCCCAGGCGGGGAAGGCCTGGTTCGCTGCATCGACGGCGGCGTTGACGTCGGCCTCGCTGGAACGCGGCACGCGGGCGAGCAGTTGGCCGGTGGCGGGGTCGGGCTTGTCGATCCACGCGCCGGTGCTCGGGGGAACGTGGCGGCCGCCGATGAAGTTGTGCAGCTTGGTGGGGGCGGCGTGGCTCATCGGGGGCGAGTCCGGTGTGGGTGAGAACGGTGCAGCAAGGCCGGAGTTCAGAGGCAGGCGAGGCGACCGCCATCGACCGGGAGGTTGATGCCGTTGATGTAGCCGGCGAGGGGTGAGGCGAGGAAGGCGATGGCGGCGGCGGTCTCGGCAGGGTCGGCAAAGCGGCCGGCGGGGATGCTGGCGAGCATCTCGGCCTCGATGGCGGCTTCGGTGAGGCCCCGCTTGGCAGCGTTGGCCTTCACCAAGGCGGCGAGACGGTCGGTCCGCGTGAAACCGGGGAGGACGTTGTTGACGGTGATGCCGGCGGGGCCGAGTTCGCCGGCGAGGGTCTTGGCCCAGTTGGCGACGGCGCCGCGGGCGGTGTTGCTGACGCCCAGGCCGGGGATGGGCTGCTTGACGGAGGTGGAGATGACGTTGACGATGCGGCCGAAGCGGGCGGCCTTCATGCCGGGGGCGAGGGCCTGCACCAGGTGGTGGGCGCTGAGCAGTTGGGTGTCGATCGCGAAGGCGAACTGCTCGGGCGTGGCATCGAGCAGGGGGCCGCCGGGCGGGCCGCCGGTGTTGTTGATCAGGATGTGGTGGGGGCCGTGGTCGGCGAGGATCCGCTCAGCGCCGCGGCGGACTTCGGCGGGACGGGCGAAGTCGGCCTGCATGATGGCGTGGGTTTGACCGGAGGCTGTGGGCAGGGCGGCGCGGGTGGACTCGAGCTTGCCCAGATCACGGGCGGCGAGGGTGACCGATGCGCCCATGGCGGCCAGGGCCTCGGCGGCGGCGCGGCCGATGCCGGCGGTGGCCCCGCACACCAGCGCCCGCTTGCCTGAGAGTTGCTGCTGCATGGGGTCGTCTCCGAGCATGGGGGGCGGGTGCGGTTGGCGGTGGTGGTCAACGGACGTTCAACGGGCGGAGCACAGCGCGGACGGGGCTGCCGTCGACGCCGGGCAAACGCAGGGGCAGGGCGATGAGTTCGTACTCACCGGGCTGGACGGCGGAGAGCACCAGCCCCTCGAGGATGGTGACGCCTCCGGCGAGGCAGGCGGCGTGGGTGACCAGGTCCTTGGCGGTGGCGGCGTCGACGCTGGGGGTATCGACCCCGAGCAGGCGGACGCCCCGCTGGGCGAGATCGCGGACCAGATCAGGATGCGGAGAGGCGAAGTGGTCGGTCCAGCGGTTGGGGTCGGGATAGGAACCGGTGCGGAGGAGCACGCGCGGGTGTCGCAGCGCGGCCAGGGGCGTGCCGAGATGCGCCTGGGTGAACTTGAAGCCGGGCGGGGCGTCGGGCGGCAGGTTCACCTGCACCACGTGGGCGGGGCCGAGGAACAACTCCAGCGGGAGATCACCAACGCCGACCTGGTGGGCCCCGTAGTGGTTGGGGCCATCAACATGGCTGCCCAAGTGGCAGGTGGTGTGCAGCGTGCTGAGGGTGATGTGCTTGCCGGCGGCGATGTCCATCAGCACTTCGCGGCGGAAGGGCGTGTCGCCGGGGAAGACGGCCAGGTGCTCGCTGATGGGCGGGGAGAGATCGAGCAGGGCGGGTGAAGGTGCGTCGGGTGCGGCGGGGCTGAGCGCATCAGCGGCCAGTTGGCGTACGACGGACTCGAAGGCAGGGGCGTCGAAGTGGGTCGCGGATTCAAGCGGAAGGCGGGCGACGATGCGGTCGACGACGGCGTCCAACTCACGGCCCCGCTGTTGCGCAACCGCATAGGGCACAGTGGAGAAGCTGACCAGGTTGTACTGCGGCTGGCAGCGGTCGGGGAAGAGCTTGTGCAGCGTCTGCTCGATCCGCTTGCGGTGCAGGAAGGCGGGGCGGCCGACCTTGTCGCGCATTTCGATAAAGTTGTCAAGCGCCATGTCGGCGATGGCGTCGGCGTTGGGCTTGCGGTCGGCGGCGAAGGCGGCCAGAGCGTCGGCGACCCCGGTGGGCGAGTCGTCACTGCGGAGCAGGGCGTCGGCAAGGGCGACGGCGTCCTCGAACGAGGCGTTCATGCCCTGGCCATAGAACGGCACGATGGCGTGGGCAGCGTCGCCCAGCAGGCAGAGCTTGTGCTGGTGGTTCCAAGGCGAGCAGCGGACGGTGACCAGCGAACTGGAGGGGTTGCGGAGGTAGTCCTGCACAAGCGTGGGCATGAGCGGGACGGCGTCGGGGTAATGCTCGCTGAAGAAGGCGGAGATCTGTTCGGGGGTCTGGAGCGTGTGCAGGCCGTGCTTGCCCTGGAAGGGCCAGAAGAGCGTGCAGGTGAAGGTGCAATCGCGATTGGGGAGGGCGATCATCATGGCGCCGCCCCGGGGCCAGATGTGCAGGGCGTGCGGGTCGAGGGCGAAGTCGGGCTCGCCGGGGGAGGCGGGGGCCGGGAAGAGCACGGGGCCGCGGTCGGGCGTGCGGGGCTCGCGCCGCCAGAGGGCCTGGGCCGAGGGGACGGCGGGGATGGTGAGTTCTTTGTAGCCGGAATCGAGGTAGCTCTGGCTGTATTGGAAGCGGTCGGTCTTCTGCAGGCGGAGGCGGCCGGCGGAGAAGGCGCCGTCGCCGCCGAGGATCAGATCAGCCTCAACGCGGCGGGTGCCGCCACCGGGGACGGTGAAGACCGCGGCGGGGCGGGGGGAATCGATGTCGACATCGGTGCAGAAGTGGTCGAAGTGGAGTTCGACATTGGGGTGGGCGGAGGCAGCGCGGAGCAGCGTGAGGTTCAGGCCGCCTCGGGAGACGGAGTTGATGGCGTCCTGCGGATTGGAGGAATAGGGCTGGTAGACCAGCGGGGCCCCGGGCTGGGCGGCGTGCATGATGCGGCCGCGCATGGCGATGGCGTCGTGGGTGAGGACCTGCTCGGCCAGGCCGGCGGTGGCCAGCGCCGCGATGCCCCGGGCGGAGAGGGCGAGGTTGATCGAGCGGCCTCCGGCCCAGCCGGCGGCACGCGGATCCGAGCGGCGTTCATAGAGGCTGATGCGGTAACGCCCCACCCCCCCACCACTCCGGGCCAGCAGGTGGGCGAGCAGGCACCCGCACAGCCCGGCCCCGATGATCATGATGTGCTTGGTGGGTGTGGCGGTGGTCATGGCTGGGCGCGGGAGTTGAGAGCGGCTTCAGGCGAAGGCGGTGCGAAGAGTCTGGACGAAGGACCAGACGTCGTGGTAGGAGTTGTACAGCGGTACCGGCGCCGCACGCAGGATGTTCGGCTCGCGGAAGTCGCAGACCACGGCGGCACGCTTGAGTTTCTCGACGGCGCCGCGGGGGTCGGACTTGATGACCAGCGACAGGGCGCAGCCACGCTGGGCCGGGTCACGCGGGGTGACGATCTCGACCAGTTCGCCCTGGGCGTTGCCGGGGATGCGGTCGATGAGCCACTCCATGTACGCCGTCAGCCGCAGACTCTTCTCGCGGAGGGCGTCCATGCCGACGCGGTCGAAGATGTCGAGCGAGACGCGCAGCGGGGCCATGGCCAGGATGGGCGGGTTGGAGAGCTGCCAGCCGTCGGCGCCCTGGCGGGCGACGAACTGCGGGCCCATGCGGAAGCGGGTCTCGGGGTCGTTGCCCCACCAGCCGGCAAAGCGGGGCAGGTCCAGCCGCTTGGCGTGCTCCTCATGCACGAAGGCTCCGGCGACGGCGCCGGGGCCGGCGTTGAGGTACTTGTAACTGCACCAGGCGGCGAAGTCCACGCCCCACTCGTGCAGCTTGAGGGGCACGTTGCCCGCAGCGTGGGCGAGATCCCACCCGACGGTGCAGCCCTGGGCCTTGGCGGCGGCGGTGATGGCCGCCATGTCGAACCACTGGCTGGTGAGATAGTTCACGCCGCCGAGCATGACCAGAGCGATGCGTTTGCCGTGGTCGGCGATGACCTGAAGGATGTCCTCGGTGCGAAGCGTGCGCTCGCCGGGACGGGGGCGAAGACGCATCACGGCGTCCTCAGCGTCGCGGCCGTGGTACTCGGCCTGGCTGGCGACGGCGTAGGAATCGCTGGGGAAGGCGGCGTCTTCGATGAGGATCTTGTAGCGGGAGGAGTTGGGGCGGTAGAACGAGACCATCAGCAGGTGCAGGTTCACCGTCAGCGAGTTCATCATCACCACTTCGCCGGGGCGGGCGCCAACCAGGCGGGCGCCGACGTGGCGGAAGCACTCGTGGTAGGGCAGCCAGGGGTTGCGGCCGTGGAGGTGGCCCTCGACGCCCAGGTGCGACCAGTCGTCCAGCTCGTCGGCGAGGGCCTGGCGCACGCCCTTGGGCATGCAGCCCAGCGAGTTGCCGGTGAGGTAGACGCACGGCTGACCGGCGGGGGCGGCGGCGTGGCCGGCGCCGCGGGATTCGCCGGCAGCGATGACGCGGGCGGCGGGCGGGATCTCGAACAGTTCGCGGCAGGCGCGGAGCGGGTCCTGGGCGTCAAGTCGCTGGGCGAAGGCCTGGTCATCAGCGAAGAGCATCGCGGGCGACGCGGAAAGCCCCGCGGAGGCGGCAGGGGCGGAGGCGGGCGTGAGGGAGGGGTGAAGGGGTGGCTGAAGGGGGGGCATGACGCCAGATTATGGCATCGCGGGCAGGCCGAGGAACTCCAGGGCGGCGCCGCCGAGCAGCGATGCCCGATCCGCATCAGAGAGTTCCGGCAGGCTGCGGATCAGCGAGCCGGGCCGGTCCTCACCGAGGGGGAAGGGGTAGTCGGACCCCATGGCGACGCGGCGGGGGGAGAACAGGGGGAGCAGGGCGCGGAGGGCCGGTGCGTCGTGGGTGAGGGCGTCGACGTAGAACCGGGCCGGGCGGCCCTGCTGGGCGAGGTACGCCCGCACCAGCGAGGCATCGGCCGGGAACAGGTCGGGCCGGGCCTGCTGGCCGTGCTCGATGCGGCCGAGGGTGCCGGGGAACGAGCCGCCGCCGTGGGCGAAGCCGATGCGAAGCGTGGGGAAAGCATCGAGCACGCCGCCGAAGAGGACGGACATGATGGCGATGGTGGTCTCGGTGGGCATGCCCACCAGCCAGGGCATCCAGTACTTGCTCAGGCGATCACCGCCGAGCATGTCCCACGGGTGGACGAAGACCGAGGCGTTGAGCCGGGCCGCGGTGGCCAGCACGGGGCGGAGTTCGGGGGCATCAAGATTCAGGCCGTTGCAGTGGGTGCCGATCTGCACGCCGGCGAGCCCCAGTTGGCGGACGCAGCGTTCCAGTTCGGCGCAGGCCAGTTCGGGGGCCTGCAGGGGCAGCACGCCCAGACCATAAAAGCGGCCTTTGTGCGCGGCACAGACACCGGCGATGTGGTCGTTGAGGAAGCGGTGGAGGTCCAGGGCGTCGCCCGGACGGGCCCAGTGGGCGAACATGACCGGCACGGTGGACAGCACCTGCACGTCGACGCCGCAGGCGGCCATCTCCTGCAGGCGGACCTTGGGGTCCCAGCAGTTGGACTGGATCTCGCGGAAGAACTTGGGCGGTCCCGGCTTGCCGACGGCGGTGCCGGTGGTCTGCATCATGCGGGCGCAGCCGGGGCCATGATGTTCAAGGTACACCCAGCCGGGGTAGCCGCTGCGCTGCGTCCAGTCGGGCCAGCGTTCGGGGAGGATGTGGGTGTGCAGGTCCACCACGGGCATGGGGGCCGCTCCTTGGGTTCAGCAGGCCTGAGAGGACCGGCACAGCGAGCCGACGGGCACGACGGGCACGACGGGCACGCTCACTTGGCGGGGTAGGCGTACACGCCGCGGCCGCTCTTGACGCCCAGGCGACCGGCGGTGACCAGTTGCTTGAGCAGGGGGCAGGCGCGGTAGCGGTCGTTGTTCAGGCCGTCGGCCAGCACGTTCATGATGTTCACGCAGGTGTCCAGACCGATGAAGTCGGCCAGCACCAGCGGACCCATGGGGAAGTTGCAGCCGAGCTTCATGATGCCGTCGATGGCCTCAGGCTCGGCGACGCCCTCCATCCAGGCGTAGAAGGCCTCGTTGATCATGGGCATGAGCACGCGGTTGGAGACAAACCCGGCGCGGTCCTGAGCCTTCAGCGGGGTCTTGCCCATGGCCGTTGCCAGCGCCACGGTGCGATCGATCACCTCGGGGCTGGTCTGCAAACCGGGGATCACCTCCACCAGTTGCATCAGCGGCACGGGGTTGAAAAAGTGCATGCCGATGACGCGGTGGGCGCCGGCACCGGCGGCGGTGGCGATGTCGGTGATGCTGATGGAACTGGTGTTGCTCGCCAGCACCACCTTCTCGTCTGGGTACATGGCGGCGAGCTTGCCGAACAGGTCCTTCTTGACCTTCACGTCCTCGACGACGGCTTCGACGATCCAGTCGCAGCCGGTGAGCTTCTCGACGGCATCAACATACGAGATGCGGGCGAGCGCGGCGTCGGCGTCGGCCTGGGAGATCTTGGCCTTCTCAACGAACTTGCCGAGGCTCTTCTTGTGCACGCCGGCGCACTTGGCGGCGGCGCCGGGGAAGGCGTCAAACACCTTGACGGTGATGCCGGCCACCGCTGCCACCTGGGCGATGCCGCCGCCCATCTGCCCCGCGCCCAGAACGCCCAGTGTCTTCACGCCGTGCGACATGCTGCTGCCACTCCTGCAAGGTGCTCACCTGGGGCCGAATCCGGGCCCTTTGCCCGGCCTGTTGGCCCACCCCCTCCGTCAGGTCAGCGTAGCACCGCCGCGGTGGGGCCTTGATTCCCCGGAGTGTTCCAGCCGGGGCCGCCCGCCCGGGCGGGTGGCTCGACAACAATCGGCCATGCCCTCGATCGCTCAGTTGGAGAAGTTGCTGGCTTTGGACCCCGCCGACACGTTCGTGCTGTATGGGCTGGCCCAGGAGCACGCCAAGCAGAAGAACTTCGGCGAGGCGGTCGCGTTCTACGACCGCTGCCTGGCGGTCGACCCCGGCTACTGCTACGCCTACTTCCACAAGGCCCGGGCCCAGCAGGCGATGGGCGACCTGGCCGGGGCCAAGGTCACGGCGCAGGCCGGGGTGCAGGCGGCGCACCGGGCGGGTGATGGCAAGGCGCTCTCGGAACTCTCGACGTTGCAGGTGGAACTGGCCGAGGCTCGGTGAACTCAGGAGGCCCGCCCGTGCAGATCCTGGCCGTCAAGCCCGTGCGTTCGGACAAGACGCTGTGCACCGTTCGGCTGGAGCCGGGGCGGGACGGGCTGTGCTATCGCGTGCCGGTGGCCGACGCGGCGGCGCACGGCTGGACGTTCGGGCGACAGCTCAGTGAGGCGGAGTGCAGGGTGCTGGCCGAATCGCACCAGTTTGTGCTGGCGCGGGCGGCGGCGGTGCGGTGGCTGAACCGCACCGCCCTGACGCGGGCGGTGGTGGAGAAAAAGTGCGCCGCCAAGGGGTTCTCGGCGGGAAACGTCAAGCGGTTGCTGGCCGACCTGGAGCGGCTGGGGCTGCTCAACGACGCGGCCCTGGCGGCCAACTTTGCCGAGGCCGGGCTGCGACGCCGGCCGGTGGGCGAAGCGCTGATCGCCGAGCGGCTGGTGCGCCGGGGCGTGGAGGCGGATATCGCTGAGCAGGCCACGCGGCAGGCGGCCCAGACCGATGGACGCAGCGAGGTGGAGCGGGCGGTTGAACTGGCCGAACGCACCGCGGGCAAGCAGAACCGGCTGCTGCAGCGGCCGCGGACGGCCAGGCCGCCGGCGGTGCTGGACCGCACCCTGCGCCGGCGGGTGGCAGGGGCGCTGGCACGGGCCGGGTTTGATGAGGTGGTGGCGGCGGAGGCGTTGGAGCGGGTGCTGGGGCCGGAGCCGGAGGGGGAGGGGGAGGGGGATGTCGAGGGCGGGGGAGACGGCGGTATCGGAGCGGACGAGTAGCGTCCGGTCACCGGCCCCTATCCTTTCGGCTATGTCTTCCCTGGTTGCCGCTTGCCGCCCGCTGCCGATGGTTCATTGCCTGCTGTGCGTGGGTGGTGTGATGCTGGCCGGGTGTGCCGGGCCGCTGAACCACCAGCCCGAATTGGGCGGCACCGTGACCGCCGACGGCCTCTCGGGGACCGCGTTCAACCCCGATTCGGTGGCGCTCGAGTCGTTCTCGGAGGGGTTCCGCCCCGGCTCGGGCTCGCTGCCGCCGCTGGACCGCACGACGGGGGACCAGCCCTCGATCTCGTCGCTTGAACGCACCAACTGGCCGATGGTCCGCTTCCTGGTGCCGGTGGACGGCACGCAGCACCAGCCGACCTACGCCTCGGGCCCCAGTTACGACCGTTCCACCCACCGGGCGCGGGGCGAGTTCCCCACGGTGGACACCGCCGCGGTTGCCCACCCGAACGATGCCGGGCGCGAGGCGCAGATCTGGGAGGCGATGGCCTGGCCGTTCTGGGCGGGGCTGGATGTGGCTCTGCTGCTGCCCCGGATGCTGTACACGGCTCCGGGGAGCACGGTGCGCAGCCCGCTGGTGACGCCGGCCCGCAGCGTGCCGGGGGATGCCCCGCCGATGCTGATCGCGCCGATTGAGCCCTCGCTGCAGGCGACCGACCCGGCGGAAGGGGCCGCACCGTCACCCGGCCCTGCTGCCCCGCCCACTGCCTCGCCCTCTGCCCCCCCGGCGCCGGCCGCCGCACCCCGCTCATGAGCACCCCCGCCTTTCCCCCCCCTCCCCCACCACCCCCCATCGACGCGAGCGGCCTGCCCGTCGGCTACACGTTCAAGCCCGACTGGGAAGTGAAACCCCGCGACCTGCGCGACGCGCTGGCCAGCGGCACCCAGACGCCGCTGGTGCTGGATTGCCGCCGTGATGACGAGTGGGCCTTCTGCCGCATCCCCGGGGCAGTGCACTTCGCGATGAACACCATCGAGCAGCGGCTGGATGAGGTCGAAGAGGCGGCGGGCGGACGCGACAAGCCGATCGTGGTCAACTGCCACCATGGGGTGCGCAGCCTGCGGGTCACCGCGGCCCTCCGAGCGTGGGGCTTCAGCAACGTCAAGTCGCTGGCGGGCGGGATTGATCTGTGGTCGATCGACATCGACCCGAGCGTGCCGCGGTATTGAGACGCACGGGCCGCAGGATGGGCGGACGTGCGCAGGTCCGAAGAGCATCGGGCCGGTCGGCCAAGGCTGCGCTGCGGCGGGCGGTTCGTCAAGAAGCGGTCAAGACGGCGTGAAGACTCGGCCAGATCGGCCGTGTTGTGCTGTTCAACGGACACGGCGTACGCGATGATCCGTCTGGAAAAGGTGTGAGTATCCGCACTGAACACCGCTGACCCGGCCCGCCAACGGCCGGGTGGCCACGCAAGGACGCGTCCCATGCGCACCCGCTTCCGGACCATCTTCCTCAGTGATACGCACCTGGGTTTCCGGGGCGTCGCCACCGGCGAGCTCTCGGCGCTGCTCAAGCACACCGACTGCGAGCGGCTGTATCTGGTGGGCGACATCCTGGACCTGTGGGCGCTCAAGCAGCGCTGGCACTGGCCGGCGGCCCACAACCAGGTGGTGCGCCGCATCCTCAAGCACGCCAAGCGCGGGGCCCATGTGGTGTACATCCCCGGGAACCATGATGACGGCCTGCGGCAGTACGCCGGGCTTGATCTGGGCGGCGTGCGGATCGCCCGCCAGGCCGTGCACCGCACCGCCGACGGGCGGAGCTTGCTGGTGACCCACGGCGATGAGTACGACCTGGTGGTGCAGCACTCCAAGCTGCTCTCGCTGCTGGGCACGTGGGCGTACGACCACCTGATCCTGCTCAACCGCCTGACCAACTGGCTGCGCGGGCTGGTGGGGCTGGCCCCGTGGAGCTTCGCCAAGGCCGTGAAGCTCAAGGTCAAAGGGGCGTGCACGTTCCTTTCGGACTTCCAGACCGCGCTGATGGCCGAGGCCAAGCGGCGCAACCTCGACGGCGTGGTGTGCGGGCACGTGCACCAGGCGGCACTGGTGACCGACGCCTCGGGCCTGCTGTATGCCAACTGCGGGGACTGGCTGGAGAAGCCCACGGCGCTGGTGGAGCACGACGACGGGCGCCTGGAGATCCTGGATGTGCGGGCCTTCCTCGCCCAGGCGGGCATCACCACCGATGCCAACCCCGCCGAAGAGGTGGTGCTGGATGAGGCCGAAGACGCGGCCGCGTCGGCCATCCCCGGGCTGCTCGCCGGAGCGGTCGCGTGAGCCCGGCCGCTGCCTCCGCACTCGCTCCGCGGATTGTCATCTGCTCGGCCGCCGTTGGCTGCGGGCACACCCGCGCCGGGGTGGCGGTGAAGCAGGCACTGGGGATGATCGCCCCCAGCGCCGAGGTGCACCTGCTTGAAGCCCTGGACTTCGCGGCGCCGTGGTTCGTGCGCGTGTACCGCGACGCGTACCTGCGGCTGATCAGCGGGCTGCCGGCGGTGGCGGGGTGGATGTATCACGCCACCGACGGCCGGCCGGGCGAGGGCGGCTCGATGGCGCCGGTGGAGCGGCGGGCCTTACGGGGCTTTGTTGAGCACCCGCTGCTGGCCAGCGCCGATGTGATCCTGTGCACGCACTTTCTGTGCGCGCGGGTGCTCTCGCCGCTGCGCCGCGCCGGGCAACTCACGGCCGCGCTGTGCGTGGGCGTGACGGATCAGCACCCGCACGCGGTGTGGCTGGTGCCGGGGGCGGACCGCTTCCTGCTGCCCTCGGCCGAAGCGCAGGCGACGGCCATTCGCGCCGGCATCAACCCGACGCGGACGGTCGCCACCGGCATTCCGATTGACCCGCGGTTTGCATCCGCTGCGGACCGTGCCGCGGCGCGGGCCGCCTTGGGCCTGCCTGAGGACCGGCCGGTGGCCCTGCTGGCGGGGGGCGGGCTGGGGCTGGGCGGGGTGGATGCGGCGCTGGCGGCGGTGCTGGGCTCGGGCCGGCGGGTGCACGCGGCGGTGATCTGCGGGCGGAGTGCCGACCTGCACCGCAAGGTGAGCCGGCTGGCGGAGGGGCGGGGCATGGGTACCGGGGGCGGCGGCGTGCCCGAAGGCCCGACGTGCAGCGTGGTGGGGTTCACCAACCGCATGCCGGAGTTCATGGCGGCGGCGGATGTGCTGGTGGGCAAGCCGGGCGGGCTGACGACGGCGGAGGCTGCGGCCAGCGGGCTGCCGATGGTGCTGCTGCGGCCGATCCCCGGGCAAGAGGATCGCAACGCCAGGCTGCTGGTGGAGGGCGGGGCGGCGGTGCTGAGGCCCGACCCCGGGCAAGCCGGGGCCGTCGCGGCGGAACTGGCCGGCGACGCCCCGCGGCTGCGGGCGATGCGGCAGGCGGCGCGGGCGTTCGGACGGTCAGACTCGGCGATGCTGGCGGCACGGGCGGTGCTGGGGCTGCTGACGCCGGAGATGGAGGATCGGGCCCTGGCGGGGCGGGGCAACAGGCCGGAGCCGGTGGCGCAGTCGCCGGAACTGGACCCGGGGCTGGCGGATCTGCCGTGTGTGCGGGGGTGAGAGGGCCGCGGGTGCGGGTGCGGGCACAGTGAAGGTCAGTCTTCATCCGCCCCGGCGGCGCGGTGGTGGTCCACCGTGTGCGGCGGGTGGCTGGCCCGCTTGGCGGTCATCATCGCCGCGACCTGCGCGAAGGAGACCGGCGCGTAGCCCTGCACGTCCACGCCCACATCCATCGACAGGGCATTGGGCATGTGCTTCTCGCGCCAGGGCTCGAGGTTGCCGTGGCTGTGACCGTAGAGATGGAACACGCCGGCGTGGCTGCCGGGCCAGATGACGTGGGCGTAGTGGCTGAGAAACACCTTCTGGCTCTGCCGCCGGAAGGCCGGGTGCGTGAACAGCGGGTCACGCCGTTCCAGGCCCTCTTGCACCTGCTCCTCGGTGAAGGTGCCCTGCGGATGCACGTGCAGCATCACCGCTTCGGTGCAGGAGGTGAACGCCGGCCGGCACCAGGAGCGGCGATCATGGTTGCCCCAGATCAGGTGCACCTGCTGGCAGGCGATGGCCTCGCGGTACGCCCGCAGCCCCGCGGCATCGCGGGCGAAGGCGAAGTCGCCGATGATCCACAGCCGGTCCTCGGGCCTCACCACCGCGTTGATGGCCCCGATGAGGGCCGCGTCCATAGCGGCGACGGTCTGGGGGTCGCCCTTCCACGGCTGGGTCCACGGGTCCAGGCCGACGCGGGCGTAGCCCTCGAGCAGTGCGCGGTCGGCGTCGCTGAGGAATCGTTGGCGGCGGCAATAGCGCACGATGCGGGTGTGCCCGAGGTGCAAGTCGGCGGTGAAGTAGTCCACGTTTCGGCACCCTCATGCGCCGGCGCGGAGTTCATCCGCTCGGCCAACACCGCCTCACTTGGGCCGGTAGGTGAACTTCTGCCCGCCAATGGCCGCTTCGGCCATGGCCCCGCCAAGCGGACGCACGAACACCGCGACACCCTGGTTGTAGTCGTTGGCGGCGGCGCCGCCGGACTTGACGATCACACCGGATGCGGTGGCGGCGAAGTCGGTGCGGTTCTGCGTGAAACGCTCGAAGGTGGCCGCGTCCTGCATGAAGACGATCTGGCTGTACGCCTGACCGCCCACCTGGGCGCCAACGGTGACCTGCGTCATCTTGGCGTAGCCGACCACCGAACCGCCCCGGTACACCACGCCCTCGCCGGACGCGGCCCCGGCGATGAACCCGCCCTTGGCGATCTCGGGGAAGACCGCATAGGCGTGGGCAGTGTCGAAGAACCTGGCGATCGACGGATCGGCGTCGCGGAAGGCCTTGATGGCGGCGGTGGACTGATCGCCGAGGTAGGTAGCCGGGTCGGCCGAGCCGCCGCTCTGGCGGTAGCCCGAGCACCCGCCCGCCAGCACGCACCCGCTCATCGCCAACGCCAGAAGCACACGGTTCATGGGTCAACTCCTCGCCCTGCGCGGCGGCTGGCCAGGCCCGCGCAGGCCTGCACCGGCCCTCCGGCCGCCTCGGCGGTCAATGTGAATGTCCGAGTGTACCGGAGTCGCAGGTTGGCAGACCGCCAGGCCGGGCCCGCCTGCTTTGAAGTTCAAGCCTGCTGATCCTCACCTGCCGGGCACCAGCCCGGCGCGGGGTGTGAACCACATGGCCTCGATCAACCCGGCACCCGGGCCGCCGGGCCCGCGCACGCGATAGACGGCCATGAGCGTGTATGGCTCGGCGGGGCGGCCGGCATCGTCCACCGTGCCGGTGATCAGTTCCAAGTCAAAGACGTAGAGGCCCACCACGTTCCGCGACACCACCAAGGACCGCTGCGCCGGGCAGCGGACAAACTGGGCCCCGCAGCGCTCACGCAGGGCCGGCATGCCGGCGAAACGCCGAGTGTTGCTGTCCAGGTCATACGCGACGGCGTCGTCGGTGAAGGTGGCGGCGAAGGCGTCGATGTCACGGGCGTTGTACGCGTCGAGCTGGGCTTGCACGATGATCGCCGGGTCGGGCATGGGTGGTTCCTTGGCGGGACAGGGGCTGCCTGCCGCCGCTCGGTGACGCGGACAGGGTACCGGAGGTGGGGTGGCCGGAGCCCTAACCTCGTGCCATGGAGGTGACCAATCTGTCGTATGTGCCCGAGCCGCGGCCCCGCATCGACGCCCACACCCGCTGGCTGCTTGATCTGGAGGAGCCGCGCGACCCGCGGACGGTGAAGATCCACTGGCTGTTCAACCAGCGCGAGTTCGCGCGGATCCGGCAGGGGTTCCTGCCCTGCGTGATGGAGGAGAAGTGGTTCATCTACTTCCGTCGCTGCCGGCTGTATCTGGCGCGATCATGGACGGCCAAGACGCGGTACGTGCTGGAATTCGTGCCCCGCTCGCCCCGGCCGGGCATGGTGGTGGCCAGCCGGCTGCTGGTGGCGCAGGACCTGGAGCGCTGGGACCCGCTCAGCGATGACCAGGCGTGCGAGGAGTGCGCCATGGTGCTGGAGGGGTACGTGCTCGGCCGCGCGCTGGCGTGCTTCGGGGACACGGGCATGAACCCGATAGCGGCGTGGTCGCTGATGGGCTCGGTGATGTTCCGCCCGCAGTGAGCGACGCTGCCCGCTCTGTGGCCTTGGGCAGCGGAGCGGGGCGTCCGTCCGCGGTCACCGGTCAAGCCGCAGGCTGGTCATGTACCGCACGATGGCGTCCGCCGTGCGCCCCTCCCGCTGCCAGCGGGCCAGGCGGGCGGCTCCGGGGCGGGGACGGCCACGACCGGCGAGTAGCACCCGCGCTGTGGGCACGAAACGCCCGTCGCCGGGGTCCAACTCCATCGGTGCGCCGATGGTTCCGGCGAAGCCGGGCACCCGGCTGGCCAGCACGCCCCGGAATAGCGCCAGAGGCAGGCGCCGCGGGGAGTGGTTGACGCACGCCCGAAAGTCGTCAGGTGTCACCTCCACCCACAGACCGATGGCCCAGTCCTTCTGACGCAGCCCCGCCCAGACACCCCGCCCGGGCCGCAGCGGCACCACCACCAGGGCCTTGAGGAAGCAGCGCATCAAGCCCGCACCGCGCTCCCCGGCGGCGGTGGCCCCGGCGGCAGACTTGCGCCCACCCCGTCCGGCGGAGGCGGGAATGACCCAGGCGTGGATGGCGATGAAGCACCGTTTGCGGGCGGCGGCACTCAGCCGCAGGGCCGGCTCGGGCTCGATCAACGCCAGTTCCATGATGGTCGCCTCGGCGATCGCTTCGACCGGCGGCTTGGCCGACTTGTTGGCCGGTTTCTTGGCTGGCGGATGGCCCATGCTCGCACCTCCGGGCGGATGGTTGGCCGGCCCGGTCACCGGCGGGCGTCCGGATAGGGTGTTTCTCCCCGGCCCTCCCAACCCGTCACCAAACCGTCGCGCAGCACCGATACATTCCCCACCCTTATGCGCTACGCGATGATCATGGCTGGTGGAGCAGGTACGCGGCTTTGGCCTATGAGCCGCAACACCCAGCCCAAGCAGTTGCTCCCGCTGGTTCGCCGCGCCGGCGCCGCCCCGGGCTCGCCGGCCATCAGCCTGCTGGAAATGTCGGCCGGCCGTCTGGACGGCCTGGTGCCGCCGGAGCGGCGGTACATCTGCACCGGCGAGCAGTATCGCAGCGCCGTACTCGCCTCGCTGCCGGCGTTCTCTGAGGCCCAGATCCTCGGCGAGCCTGCCGCACGCGACACGGTGAACGCTGTGGGCTTCACCGCTGCGGTGCTGGCCAAGCTTGACAAAGACGCCATCTTCGCCGTGCTGACCGCCGATCACGTGATCGAGCCGGAGGACACCTTCCGCCAGCGTGTGGAACTGGGCTTCCGGCTGGTGGAGGCCGACGAGCGGCGACTGGTGACCTTCTCCATCAAGCCCACCTACCCGGCGACGGGATTCGGCTATGTCGAACGCGGCGCCGCCATCACCGGCGTGAAGGGGGCCGACGGCTTCGCCTACCGCGTCGCCCGCTACGTGGAGAAGCCCAACATCCAGCGGGCCCAGGCCTACGTGGAGTCCGGGCTGTTCAGTTGGAACGCCGGCATGTTCGTGTGGAAGGCCTCCACCGTGCTGGACTGCATCAAGCGGTTCAAGCCTGAGAGCTACCAAGGGCTGATGAAGATCCAGGCCGCCTGGGGCACCAAGGACCAGGCCCGCGTGCTGGCCGAGGTGTACCCGACGCTGCCGAAGATCAGCATCGACTACGCCGTGATGGAGCCCGCCAGCCAGGACAAGCAGGTGCAGGTGTGCACCGTGCTCACGGATGTGAAATGGCTCGATGTCGGCAGTTGGCCCAGCTATGGCGAAACGCTGCCGGCGGATGCCGCGGGCAATCGCCTGGGCGGTTCCAGCACGCCGGAGACGACGATCGTCGTGCAGGGCAAGAACAACCTGGTGTGCTCGGCGGACGCGGGTCACACCGTCGCCCTGCTGGGCTGCGAGAACCTGATCGTGGTTCATACCAAGGACGCCACCCTGGTCATGCCTCGCGAGAAGGCCGAGGAACTCAAACTGGTGCACGGGGCCTTGCGGGAAGACCTTAAATAAACCGAACGGCCGCTCGGCCGCGACGACCCGCACACATTGCGTACAAGATCGCCCCGTATACCCAAGTTCATTTCTATCACGGACTTATTGCAGAATCCAAGCCGCAGAATCGGGGGAAAACGCGAGGTTTTCCCCATCGGCGTGACGATCTGCTGGGCGAGGCGGCGATTTTGGTGCATACTGAAGACCAGAAGCCCCAGAGGGGGCGGGTGAGTTTCAGGCAGGTGAGGAGATGGTTCCCGGAACCGCAACCGGGGGCGTGTCATCGACACGCTCAGCGGATGTTTCTCCATCTTCACCTCCACCCCGCCTTAAATGGGGGGATCCAACGGCAGCCTTCAGACCATTCACACCTCCCACCCAGAGCACACCAGACCTTCCGCACGCAGCCGCCGTTTTCCACCTGTCAGCCGAATCGATCGCGAGGATGCCATGAAGACCGACCTTCGCAAGCTCACCACGGTGAACCCCTTCGCGGCCACCGTTGAACAAACCGAGGCCCTGCTCGGCGAGCATCACGTGGTCGCCTGGTCGCGGAGCCTGCACACCCGAGAGGATTACGGCATCGAACTGGTCCGCCATCTGCGGGGCATCACCGGGTCGGAAACCGTCGTCATCAACGGGGCGGTGGTGCATGACTTGGACGGCTTTTGTCGTCAGTTGGAGCGGTCCATGCCGGTGCTGGTCGAGGGCGTACCCAGCCGCGTCGCCCGCACGCTGGATGGCGCGGGGGGCGTCGTCGAACGCCTGCGCGACCGCAGCGGCGACCCCTCGCGGCCGACGGTTCGCCAGCGGTACTACGTCTGGCGCGACGCCGACACGCTGCTGCGTTCTGACGAGGGCCTGTTCGCCCGGCTGGTCGATGCGCTCGCCGGTGTGGCGGCGGAATCCGAATACGCCAGCGAGGACCTGCTGCTGCTGCACCGCACGGTGTTCATCGGCGGCGCCGCGCTGGCCGGATACGCCGAGCAGCCCACCGGGCCGTTCAACGCGTGGCTGACTGAGACGCCCACCGACGGCACCGCATCCCGCCGGCCCCATCCGTCGTTCTGGTCGGTGGTCACGGGGCTGCCCCGCCCGCCGTTCGCCCGCCTGTACGTCGCCTGAGCCCGCGGTTCGCCGCTCACAGGCACGCTCCCCCATCGGGCCGCAGAGCCCCAGCCGCCCCCTACCGTGCCCCCATGCGGATCATCGCCGGGGAGTTTCGTCGTCGTTTGCTGGTCGCCCCGCCGGGGCTGAGCACCCGCCCCTTGCCCGATCGGGTCAAGGAGTCGATGTTCTCCATGCTCGGCGAACGCATCAAGGATGCGGCCGTTGTTGACCTGTTTGCCGGCTCGGGGAGCTTTGGGCTGGAGGCGATCAGCCGCGGGGCCCGCAGTTGCCTGTTCGTGGACCGCGACATGAAGGCCCTCGATGCCCTGGAGCAGAATGTCACGGCCCTCAAGTGCCAGGAGCGGGCCCGGGTGGTCAAGGGTGATGCGCTGGGCCTGGCCGTCGCCGCCCGCTGCCCCCGTCCGGCGGACATCATCTTCCTCGACCCGCCGTACCCGCTGATGCTTGAGCCCGACGGCGTGGGCTGGGCCCGGGTGAAGCAGCAGGCTGAAGCGCTGGTGCCCCTGCTGGCCGACGACGGGTTCTTGATCCTGCGGTCGCCCTGGCCATTTTTCTTCCTGGATGCCGAGAGCCACGCCCGCTTTGAGGCCATGCGGTCGCAGGTCAAACGCGAGCGTCACGTGCACAGTTCGGCGGAGAACCAGCCCCGGGGCGGCCGGCACTCGGCAGCGCCGCGCCCCGGCCGGGCTGATGCTGCGGTGGACAGCGACGAAGAGGACCGGGTCGGTCGGCGGGGTGGCAAGCGTCATCGTGAGGATGATCGGCCCGCGCCCGCCAAGGGGCGCCAGGTGGCGGCGAACGACCCGTTTGCCGGCAAAGAGCTCGACGCCGAGTTCTTCGAGGGCGAGGAGCTTGAGCGGCTGATGGCGGAACTGGAGAAGGCCCACACCCGTCCGCCCGCCGGGGCAGCTGCGGCCAAGGAGGCCGACGGGGACGAGGGCGAGGATGATGCGGCGGGTGACGGCGGCGGCTCGGTGGCCGACGAGCACCAGCCGGTGATGACGCGGATCGAGGCCGACTTGACGTTGGCCGGGGCCAGGGGCCCCGAGACGCACGCGTACGGCAAGACCGCCGTGCACTGGTACATGAAGCGATGAACCCCGCGGAACCCGGGCACGTCTGGCTGTTCCACGCCGGGGCCCTGGGCGACAGCGTGCTGCTGTGGCCGTTGCTGCGCACACTGCTTTGGCAGGGCCGGACCGTCACGCTGACCGAGTCGCCATCCAAGGGCGCGGTGGCCCGGGCCTGGCTGTGCGAGCAGACCGGGCGGCCGGCCGAGTCGCTGCGCACGGTGGATGCCGACTCGGCCTTCGCCCGCGGCCTGTGGGCAGGGCGGGCGACGGAGCGGCATCACGCAGTTGGCACGGTGCTCTGCTTCCTGCTCGGTGAGCCCCCCACTGCCCCGGCGGAGCATCCGTGGCTGGCCGCCGCCCGCGAGGCCTTCCCCCGGGCGGATGTTCGACTGATCGGGCCGGTGGGCTCGGCGTCACGTCGCGAACTGCTGCAGCGGCTGGCAGTGTCGCACACCGGCCGTGCCCCGCTGCGGAGCAACCCGAGCGGGCCGATTGCGGTGCACGTGGGCGCCGGCTCGCGCAGCAAACGCTGGCCGATGGACCGCTGGGCGACGCTGGTGGCGGCCCTGCGGGAGGCCGGGCACGCGGTGGCGGTGTTCATGGGCGAGGTGGAGATGGAGCAGTTCACCGACGCCGAGCGGGCTTTCTGGCGGGAGATGCTGCGGACCGACCACGGCGGCGGCGCCATGGACGACCTGCCGGCGCTGGCCCACGCACTGGCCCCCTGCCGGCTGTTCATCGGGGCCGACACCGGGCCGACGCACCTGGCGGCCGAACTGGGCCTGCCCACGCTGGCCTTGTTCGGGCCGACCGACCCGGCGATGTGGGCCCCGCTTGGGGCCCCGGGGGCGGTCGCCGTGCTGGCCCCGCCCTCGCCGATGGAGATGGAGTGGCTCCCCCCTGAGCGGGTGCTGGACGCGGCGGACCACTGGCTGCGCCCGTCACCCCCAAGCGGCGGGGAATGTGGTACGCTCTGAGCATGACGACCCTCGCCGGCCGCTGTGCATGCCTTGCCTCGCTCGCTATCGCCGCTGTTGCCGGCGGGCAGTCGCCAACTCCCACGCCCCCGCCCGCACCCATAGCGACACCGGCCCCCGCGCCGGCACCCGCACCGGCGGCCTTTGCTGATCCGGCCCCGCCCGGCGGGCAGGTGGCCAAGCGGGTGGAAGCGCTGCCGCTGGGGGCCGTCAACCCCACCGCGGCCGACCTGCAGGCGGCCATGGCGCGGGGGTGCGACATCCTGCTGGCCTTGCAGGAGGCCGCGGGCCCCGGTCAGGAACTCCGCGCCCAGTGGCCGTACGAGGGCGTCTACCGCGTCAACCGGCAGATCCCCGTTGCCTACCGCATCGGTGGCACGGCCATCGCCGCGCTGGCGCTGGTCGACACCCCGGGCTACGCCGACAACCCCGAGCGGCAGGCGGCCGTCGCCCGCGCCACCGCGTTCATCTGCGCCGGCATCGCCGAGCCGCTGATGTCGGTGGACGATTACGACGCGGGCTACGACGTGCGCGGGTGGGGCTACACCTATGGGGTGCTGTTCCTCACGCGGCTGAAGACCGGCAAGATGATCCCCGCCGGGCAGGAGGACGCTCTCGAGAAGGCCATGGCCTTCTATCTGGACGGCATCGAACGCACGCAGATCCCGCAGACCGGCGGCTGGAACTACGCCCGCCCGGCCGGACGCGACAAGCCCGCGGCACCTTCGAGCTTCATGACCGCTGCGACGCTGCAGGCCCTGTTCGCCGCCAAGGCGGCGGGGTACGACGTCTCCGCCGGCACCATCACCAAGGCGCTGGACTTTCTCGAACGCACCCGCGACCCGGTGGGCACCGTGGTGTATTCCGGCACGCCGAGCCGACGCAGCGAGGGCACGCCCGGCGCCGTCGGGCGCATGTGCATCGTGGAGGCAACGCTGGTGATGGGCGGGCGGGGCAGTTTGCGTGACGTGCGCGGCGCGGTGGACGCGTTCATCGCCCACTGGGAGTGGCTGGATCAGCGACGCCAGAAGGGCGGCACCCATGAAGGCCCGTACGCCGTCGCGCCCTACTACTTCATGTTCGCCCACCACTACGCCGCCCAGTGCGTGCAGTTGCTCCCCCGCAGCGAACGCAACGAGTACAACCGCCGCCTGAACCAGCACCTCTTCCGCGTCCGCGGCCCCGACGGCGGCTGGAACGACCGCGTGTTCACCCGCTCGGCCGGGTACGGCACCGCCATGGCCATGATGGCCATGGGCGGCCCCGAGGTCTACCCGTACAACGCCGAGCAGCCGCCGGGAGCCAACGCCGCCCCCGCTGCCAACGTGCCCGCTCCGGCAACGGCCCCCGCGGAGGGCCGATGAGCGACCACGGCCTGCCCCTGCTGATCACCGGCTTCGGCCCGTTCCGCGGTTTCACGGTCAACCCGTCAGGGATCGCCGCTGCTGCTGCCGCCCAGGCCGCCAACGCGCTGGCCGGCCGCACGGTGGCCGTCGCGGCGACGCTGACGGTCGATCACCTGGCTGCCCGCGAGGAACTTGAGGCCCTGCTGCGGGAGCACCGCCCCCGGGCCTGCCTGTGTACCGGCCTGGCCGCCGGTGACATCTACCGCCTGGAACGCGTCGCCCGCCGCCCGATGGAGTTCGGCCCGGATGATGCCTCGACACCGGTGCCCGAGCCGCTGCCCTCACGCTGGGACTGGCAGCCGGTCGCCGATGCTTTGACCGCACGCAACGCGCCATGGCGATACTCCGATGACTGCGGGCGGTACGTCTGCGAGTCCACGCAGTATGCCGCGCTGCACTTCGCCCAGCGGCACGGCTTCCCCGCATCGGCGTGCTTCCTGCACGTGCCGGCGATCACCGAGTTGTTCCCGCAGCAACGCATCACCGCCGATGTCACCGCCGTGGTGCGGGCGGTGCTTGCTCTGGCCTGAACCCACTTTCAGCCGCCCCCGCTCTCAGCCGCCACCACTTCAGACACCCCCGGTAAAGCACGCCCGGCAGCGGGCCTCGTACGCCCCTGCGCCGCCGACCACGATGCGGCCCTGATCGGCCACCATCCGCTGCGAGTACACCGCCGCCCCGCCGCAGCGGGCGCACGGCGCGGTGAGTTTCTCCACGCGATCAGCCAGGCAGTGCAGCGTGGGGAACGGCTCAAAGCCGTGCCCGCGGTGGTCCAAGTCCAAGCCGGCCACCACCACCGCTGTGCCCCCCCGGGCCAGCAGCCGCCGCACCGGCTCAACGAGCGCGGCGCCGAAGAAGTGGGCTTCATCGACCGCCACCAGCACGCCCGCGTCGGTGCCCGCTGCCTGATCGGCTGCCGCCAGCACCGCCTCGGCGGACGCACAAGCCACCGCCGCTCGCCGCTGGCCGGTGTGCGTCGCCACCGCACCCTCGCCGCTGCGGGTGTCCCCCGCCGGGCTGCACACCACCACCGCCCGGCCGGCCGCCTCGGCCTGGGCGACCAGTTCCAGCAGCCGGGTGGTCTTGCCGGCGAACATCGGCCCGCTGATCACCGTCAGCGTGGCCGGGCTGGCCGCGGGGGTCGCATCGGCCGCAGTCTGTCGGTCGGATCCCACTGGCATGCGGGCACAGTAGCGGACCAGAGCCGGATCTTCGGACCCTGTACGGGTCGAATCTCCCCGTCGGGTGCCGCCAACGTCCGAAATGCACCGAAGCGTGCGAACCTCGCCGCCGCTGATCCGAAGAAGAAAACAATGACGGCCTTCACCGGCTCCATCCCGCGCGACCACCACGCCGCTGACCCCCGCTCCGAGGCCCGCCCCGGCGAGACCCCGTGGGCCCGTCGTGTCGATGGGTCCGACGGCCAGGCCGGGCCGGCCGCCGATGCCGCCGCCCGGGGCCGCAGCGTGTGGGGCGACCGCTCGCAGGGAATCGATCCGGCCACCCGCCAGCGGCTGGTACGTCGGCTCGAGAAGATGGCCTGGCTGCTGGACACCTCGCTGGGCATCCCCGGCACCCGGTTCCGGCTCGGCCTGGACGCGGGGCTGGGCCTGATCCCCGTGGTGGGCGATGTGGTCAGTGCGCTGCTGTCGATGTACATCATCTTCACCGCCTGGCGGCTGGGGGCCCGCTGGCCCATCCTGGCGCTGATGGTCCTCAACGTGCTGCTGGACGTGCTGGCCGGCGCCGTGCCGGTGGTGGGCGACGTGGCCGACGTGTTCGTGAAGGCCAACCTGCGGAACATCCGCCTGCTGGGCCTGACGGCGCAGTGGTAAGGCACGGGCCCGCCGTGCCCGCCTCACCGGGTCTCGTACAACTCGATCGGCAGCCCGTCGGGGTCAAAGAAGAATGTAAACCGCGCGCCGGTGAACTCGTCCACCCGCACCGGCTCAATCTCGACGTTCTGGCCCGCCTCTTGGGCGCGACGGCGGATCGTGGCGATGGCCGCGTCCAGATCGCGCACCGCCAGCGCCAGGTGCCGCAGCCCGCACGCCTCCGGGCGTGTGACCCGCGCCGGCGGATCGGGGAACGAGAACAGTTCAATCTGCGCGCCGTCTGGCAGGGCGAGGTCCAGCTTGTACGACCGCCGCTCGGCCCGATGCACCTCTCGCACCACCGCCAACCCCAGCACCTCGGTGTAGAACACCTTGGATCGCGCATACTCCGAGCAGATCACCGCGATGTGGTGCACGCCGCGAAGTCGCATGTCGGATGCTCCGGGATCTGCCGGTCCTTCAGATCACCCGGTCTTCCTTGGCGATGCCCAGGGCCGGCCGCACGTCCAGCGTCACCAGCACCTCGTGCCCGGCCTTCTCGGCCTGCAGCCGCTGGGCCGTCTCCGGGTCCACGTAATCGCTGTGGCAGGAGGCCTTCTCGCCGACCTTCTCAGCGCCGACGGCCTTCTTGGTCTTGCTGGCCAGCTTGTGGATCTCCTCCGGGCTGAGCACCCCGCGCTTGGCGAGGATCTCCTGCTGCTCGGCGGTCAGTGCTGCGCTCTTCACCGGGGCTCCGGCCTTGCCGTTGGCCCCGATGCGCTCGAAGCCCTCGGCCTTGCCGCTAGCGAACTCCTGGATCTCCTTGCTGATCCGCACACTGCACCAGTCGTGCCCGCACATGGCGCAGAAGTCGGTGTCGACGTCCAGGTCCTCATCGTGGTACGCCCGCGCCGTGTCCGGGTCGAAGCTCAGGTCGAAGTGCTTCTCCCAGTTCAGCGCCGCCCGCGCCTTGGTCAGTTCATCATCGCGGTCGCGCGTGCCGGGGATGCCCAGGGCCACGTCCGCGGCATGGGCCGCGATCTTGTACGCGATGCACCCCTGCTTGACGTCGTCCTTCTTGGGCAGGCCCAGGTGCTCCTTGGGGGTCACATAGCACAGCATGGCGGCGCCGTGATAGGCCATGGCGGTGGCGCCGATGCACGAGGTGATGTGGTCATAGCCGGGGAACACGTCGGTCACCAGCGGGCCGAGCACGTAGAACGGCGCACCGTGGCACAGGGCCCGCTGCAGCTTGCCGTTGTACTCAATCTGATCGAACGGCACGTGCCCCGGGCCTTCGATCATCACCTGCACGCCCCGCTTCCACGCCCGCTCGGTCAGTTCGCCCAGCGTCGCCAGTTCGGCGAGCTGCGCCGCATCGGTCGCGTCGGCCAGACCGCCCGGGCGCAGGCCGTCGCCGATGGAGAAGGTCACGTCATACTCGCGGAGGATGTCGCAGATGTCCTCCCAGTGGGTGTACATCAGGTTCTCCTGGTTGTGCACCAGCATCCACTTGGCCAGCAGCGAGCCGCCCCGGCTGACGATGCCGATCAGGCGGTTCTTGACGTACTTCAGGTGCGCCATCCGCACGCCGGCGTGAATCGTGAAGTAGTCCACGCCCTGGCGGGCCTGGTGGTGCAGCGTCGCCTGCACCGTCGCCCAGTCGAGTTGCTCGATCTTCTTGCCGATGATCATCGAGTAGATCGGCACCGTGCCGATCGGCACGCAGGCGTTGGCCATGATCGCCGCCCGCGTCGCGTCCAGGTCGCCGCCGGTGGACAGGTCCATGACCGTGTCGGCCCCCCACTTCTCGGCCCACTTGAGCTTCTCGACCTCTTCGTGCGTGCCGCTGCTCACCGGCGAGGCGCCCATGTTGGCGTTCACCTTGGTCTTGCTCGCCCGCCCGATGCACATCGGATCCAGCCGGTACGCCAGGTGGTTCACGTTCGCCGGAATGACCATCCGGCCCGCCGCCACCTCGTCGCGCACCTGCACCGGCGACAGGTGCGGCTCGCGCTGGGCCACCCGCTGCATCTGCGGGGTGATGATGCCCAGCCGCGCGTGCTCAAGCTGGGTCAGCGGCTTGAAGCCCCTGGGGTACACCACCCGCAGCCGGCGACCCAGACCGGTGGTGAACTCCACGAACATGCGGCTCTCGCCCATGCAGGTGGCGCAGCCGGCGTCGGTATTCGCCGACGCCTTGAGTTTGCAGGCCACGTGCGGGTTGGCCGACTCCACATTGCCCACCCAGTCGGCCGTCACGCAGCCGGGGACGTAGACCATCAACTGCGCCGGCTCGATGAACGCTGTGGCCCCGCCCGCGGGCCCGCCGCCCACGCCGAAGCGTGCCGTCCATGTCCGCTCGGCCTCGTGCGCCGGCGCTGCGTCATACCCCGGCCCCGTCGCCGCCTTGGCCGCGCCCAGGTCCACCACGCTCCAGCCCTCGGGCAGGAAGTCCCACGCCGTCTTGTCGCTGGGCGCCGGCATGCCGGGGGTGTCCGGCGAGGAGTACATCCGCGGCCCGCCGACATCGGCCTTGAGGGCGAAGGAACCCGGCGTGGTGACGCCCGGCGTGCCGCCGGGGTTGTGGGCGCCGTGGAGGGGCAAGAGAGTCTGGCTGTTGAGCATGGTTGAACTCATCATGGATGTCTCGTGTCACTGTCAGTGTCAAATCAGCGACGCTTGCGCGAACGCTCCCCGGGCAGGATGAAAAACTCCTCGCGCCGAGAAACCAGCAGGCCGACACAGAGCAGGTCCAGGTTCTCCTGCCCGGACATGTCTGCGGCATAGAACATCGAGTCCGCCCGCTCGAGCGTCGACCGCTGCTTGGAGGTCATGTCCTCCAGATAACTCATCACCGCGTCGGCGTCGGCCAACCGCCGCCCGCGAGGAAGCACGGACTTCGCCTTGGCCAGGGCCGCCAAGTGCCGCGTCGCACCCAGGGCCTTCAGCCCGGCTTCCGCCTCCTTGATCCACAGCGGGTGGATGTAGCTGAAGGCGTGCTCGAAGCCGCCGTGTCCCACTTCCATCGCCACATGCCGCACCGAACACACGATCCGCTGAGCGGGCGTCATGCTCTTGATGACGGCCTTGGCCTGGCCAGCGGTGACCGCCTCGACCATCTCGTCGGTCGCCTTCTCGGTCACAGCCACCAGCAGATCGTGCGTGACGTTCAGACACTCGATGGTGATCTTCGAACCCTTGTACCGATAGTCAGCCACTGCTGGTCTCCCCGCGTTCAAACGACCTGCAACACAGCCCCGCCGCCGCCCCAGACAGACCAATCGCCCGTCCTGCAGGTTGGCGAACGCCATCCGGCAGGAACGTAGCCTCGGGCACTTGTCTGCCCAATCGCGCTGTGTCGGATGCGTTGCGGACCGCCAAAGTCGCCTTCCCTCCGCCGGTGCAAACCGGATCAGGTTCCACGGGTGCCTCTCAGCCGGTGCAGGACATCCCACACCGGCGCCCCGAGCGATGCCCGAACAGTAGGCCCTCCGGCCCGGTTCCCACCCCCGCCTGCCCCCCCCTCACCGCGCCGGGCACCCCGCCCGGCTCCACTCCACCATGCTGCTCGGCGGCAGCGGGTTCACGCCCAGCCCCCGCAGCATGTTGAGCATCTGGGCCCGGTGGTGCATGGCGTGGGTCAGCACGTGCCCGAGGATCACCTGGCGCTGATAACTGGTCACCTTTCCCTGCCGCTCCCGCGTCAGCGTCTGCTCCATCGGGCCCAGTCGGGCCACCGAGGCCAGGTCGGCCGCCGCGGTGCGGTGCATGGCGCGAAGCTCCTCAATGCTGCGACGCGGGGCCTCGTCGATCCACGGGCGGGGCGTGCGCTGGCCCAGCGTGTCGGTCCACACCCACATCGCTCCAATCAGGTGCACGAAACTGTCGTGCAGCGAGCCGATGCCGATCTCGAACTTCGCGTGCAACTGGTCATCGCCCAGCGCGGCGCAGGCATCCAGCAGCTGTTCAGTCGCCCATTCGTTGTGCGCCATCTGCGCATCCAGCAGGTCGCTCATCGCGTGGTCCTTGGTTGGCCCCGCCCCCGGGTGCTGTTCGCTACCGGAGCCACAATACGCTGTCGCTCCGGAGCCCTCCGCACCCAACAACAGGACACCTCTCATGACCACGCCTTCCGTCCACCCTCCGCATGCCCATCGTCCAGCACGCGAGATCGAGGCCGACCTGGCCCGCCTGCAGGCCGAACTGGCAGCAGCCCACGCTTCCGCCGCCGCTTCGGCCAGCGAGGCCATCACCGACTACACGCTGCACACCACCGCCGGTGCCCCGGTGCGGCTGAGCGCCCTGTTCGGCCCCCATCAAGACCTGCTGCTGATCCACAACATGGGCCGCACGTGCGCGTACTGCACGCTGTGGGCCGACGGGTTCATCGGCCTGCACCGCCACATCACCCAGCGGGCGGCGCTGGTGCTCGCCTCGCCCGATGACCCCGGCACGCTGGCCGCGTTCGCCGCCTCGCGGCAGTGGCCGTTCACCTGCGTGTCGTTCGCCGGCACCACGCTGGCGGCCGACATGGGCTACCAGCGCACGCTGCCCGACGGCCGCGTGCAGCCGCTGCCGGGCGTATCAGCCCTGCGGCTGCTGCCCGCCAGCGGCGGCGCTGCGCCCAGCATCATCCGCACCAACACCACGCCGTTCGGCCCGGGCGACCTCTACTGCCCCATCTGGCCCCTGCTGGGCCTGCTGCGCGACGGCGCCAAGGGCTGGGCCCCCACCCTGCCGCCGCCGCCGGCTGCACCGCACACGGTCACCATCGGCCGCAGTTGACCCCCCACCCCCGCCGAGGCGTACCACCGAACTCACTTGCCCCGGGGCCGCAGGTCCACCACCACCGGCAGGTGGTCGCTGCCGGCCGTGTCGCCCGCTTCCAGACCCATGGCCTTCAGCGATTCGGCGTCCAGGATCGTGCTGTCCAGCACGAAGCCCTGCACCGTCTCCCACACCGCGTCGGGGTACGCGAAGTAGTCCAGCCGCGAGCGGCTGCCGTTGCGGGTGCCCCCGCCGTGGGTGTGCACGATGGCGTCGCCCAGCAGCAGGGGCATGGCCAGGTTCAGCCCGCTGCCATCGGCATCCAGGCCGGCGACCATGCGCACCGCCACCTCAGGGTCGCCCACCAGGTTGTAATCACCGCCGATGACCACCGGAGCCGCAGCGGCACCCGCCGCCCCGGCCAACTCGGCCATCGCCGTGCTGATTAGCCCGGCCTCCTGTGTCCGCCGCACATCCTCCGGGGCCTGATACGTCCCGCAGCACTTGAGGTGCACGCTGCCCACCGCCAGCGGGCCGTGCGCCGTGGTCACCACCGCGCTGGCCAGCCGCACCGGAAAGTTCCACGGCGAGGCGTTCTCCGGCGCCTCCAGCCGCGCCGGGCCCCGGGCCGTCACCGGCAGGCGGCTGGCCACAAACACGCCCTGACCTTCCGAACCGACCACCGTCCACTCACCGCCGGCGTGGGTCTGGAACCACGCCCGCACGCCCGCCTCGCGCTCGGCGTTGTTCTTGCCCCGGTCAGCCTCGCGGTCGTGCCACTCCTGCAGCAGCACCACATCGGCATCCAGCGCCTTGAAGATCCGCGCAAAGCCGGCCGGGCCGGGCTCAGACTTCGTCGGGCTTGACCACAGCACGTTGTACGCCACCAACCGCACCGCGCCGGGGGCCTTGCCCGGCAGGGTCGCCACCGCGCGGAACTCGCGCCGCTCCGGCAGCGTCAACTCCGCCCGCAGCACCTCGCCGATCGTCGCGCCGCTGGCGGCGTCCGTCCGCACCCACGCCAGCCGCGCCCGCCCACTGCTCAGCAGCCCCGCCTGCGGAAGGTCATCGCCAAGGCTGGCGGCGCGAGCCAGCCGGATTTCAAACTCCGCCGCGGCGTGGTTCGGCGCCGTGAGCACCTGCAGATCCGCCTGGCTGACGCGGCCGTCGCCCCGGCTGGTGGTGCTCGATGCAAAGAGCGGGGTGATCCGCAGCCGCTCCCCGCGCCGTTCCTGGCCCTCGGCCCGCGCCTCCGCCGGCGGGTTGAACTCCACCTTCAAGTCCGCCCCAGGCTCCAACTGGTCGCTCGCCCCAGTCGCGTCGCTGTCGTCGGCATCGATCAGCAGCGTGTACCGCTCAGCGGTGCCGAACAGCCCCCGCTTCTCCGGGAAACTCACCCGCAGGTACACAAAGTGCGCATCCGCCCGGGCCCACTGGCCCTGGGCCCACTCCCCGGTCTGCCCATCCAGCACCACCGCCGGCGGAACACCCTTGGCCTCCGCCTGCCCCGCCTGCCCCGCCTGCCCCGCCTGCCCCGCCGCCCCAGCCGCCACCGCCCCGCCAACTCCCAGCCCCGCAACCGCCGCCATCCACGCCGCACGCATCGCTGATCGCATCACAACACCTTCGCTTTGTCAGACGTGGCGCACCGCCTCCGATGCAGCATCCGCGCGCCACACCGCCGGCGCCACGTCCGGCCCGATGTTTGCCCACGCGGCCACAGCCGGCGAGCCCAACCCGGCACCCGGCACCCGCCTTTACGCCGCCTTCACATTCAGCTCCGCTTGAACTTGCGTGCCACCACCAGCAGCGCAGCCAGCACCAGGCACCCGGCGAACACCCGGCCCATGGTCTGACTTACTGCGTACTCCGACCCCCCCGAACGCCCGCCGCCTCCCGAACCCCGCCGGCTCCCCTCCGCCGCCGGCACGAAGGTCGCCCCGGGGTCAAACGCGAACGCATCGAACACCGCCTCCACCTCGCTCCGCGCCTGCTCGGTCATGCCCGCCAGGCCCGACACCGCCACCGTCACCGAGTTCCGCTGTCCGAAGAACACCCGCATCTTCACCGCCACCCGCGCCCCGTCCTGCGTCATCACCAGCGACCCCGTCGCGTGCAACTTCACCGGGTCCACCACCGGCGTGTCCACCTCCAGCACCGTTGACGGCTCGAAACTGCTCGCCATCCCCTTCTTCATCCCCTCGATGAACTCACGCGAGGTCAGATTCGCCAGCGTCGCATCGGCCGGCAGCGCCGGGGTCTGGGTCACAAACGCGAACATGCTCCCCTGCTGCCGCGAGTAGCCCACCTGCGCCCGCAGGTTCGACGGCACCGATTGGTTGTACTGGGCCAGTTCCGCCTCCCCCATCCGCCCCCACCCGCTCAGCGGCAGCATCTGCCAATCCGCCCCCGTCGGCCGATACCCCTTGGGCACCCCGAACTGCGCCGCCGCCGGCGTCGGCCACAGCAGCCCCAGCCCGCTCACGCTGCCCAGCACCACCGCCGCACCCACCGCCACCGCCCCCGCCCAGCCACGCACGCTGTTCATGAAGATCCCCTGATTCCGCGGCATGCGCCCGCCGCACCCTGCAGCGGGCCATCCACAGCCCACTGTGTACCACATCCGCGGCCGCTTGTGGGGCCCGCTGCCGTGCGGATTGCGCAAAGTGGCAGCAAAATCACCTGTTTCAGGCGGGCGCTGCGTGCTGCGAACCGGTCACCGTCACTCCGCCCACTTGCCCGCCCGCACACCCAATGTGTCCACAACGCGCAGCGGACGCTCCGCGCTGCGGGGCGTTGCCGACACTGCCGGCCCGCCGCTGCTGTCAGCGGTGCGCTTGCCCACCGGGCGGGCCGAAGTGCCGCTTGCCGAACCGTCCAAGCCGTCCAAGCCATCGAGTTGCAGGTCGCCCCGATCCGCCCGCAGCATGGCGGCCGCCTGCGCGATCGTCACCACCGCACCGGCAGCCGGCCGCACCGGCGGCGTGGGCGAGCCGCTGCCCGCCAGGGGCGAGCTGTTCCCGCCGCTGCCGCCCGGGTTCGCGCCGCCGGCCGGCAGTCGGACCGGCCAACTCAGCCACAGCAGCATGCCCATGCACGCCGCCGCCGCCAGCGCCGGCCAGAGCGCCCGCCTGAGGCCCGATTCGCCCGCGCCACTCCGCGGCCCGATCCGCCCCGCCACCTCCACACCCCGCTGCGTCGCATGCCCGCCCGCCTCGCGCAGCGCCCGGGGCATCTCCGCCCCGGCCTGCTGCGCCCGCACCGCTGCGCCCAGCGACTCCAGCCGCTGCTCCAGGTCACGATCCGCTACGGATTGCTCAGCCACGCGTCACCTCCTTCATGCCCTCCACCACGCCGTCTCGCTCGCCCATCATCACCGCCCGCAGCCGCGACAACGCGGCACCGTGCCTGGCCACCGCCGTTCCGCGGGGCAGGCCCAGCACCAGAGCCATCTGGTCAAAGGTCAGGCCCGCGATGTGCTTGAGCAGCAGCACCTCGCGGTCGCCGTGGTTCAGCCTGTCCAGCGCCCGGGCCAGTTCGCCGTCACCACCGCCCGCAGCCGGCAACGCCGCCGCCAGGCCGCCGTCCTCCGAAGCGGCCCCGTCGCCCGCCGCGTGCTCACGGGCCGTCCGTCGCCGATCGGCGCGGACGCCATCGAGCGCAGCGTGCCGCACCGCCGCCAGCAGATACGCCAGCGGGTCGGCGACCTGCGCCACCTCCGCCGCCCGCAGCCCCAGCACCCGCACGAAGGCCGCCTGCACGGCGTCATCCGCCGCCGCGGGGTCGCGCAGCAGCCCCACCGCAAAGCCCCGCAGCCGGGGCCCCACGGTCGCCCACAACGCCCGCGCCGCCACCTGATCGCCCGCGTGCGCGGCCACCAGCGTTGCGGTCAGCGGGGTGTCGGTCGTCTGGGCCATGCCTTCCGCATCGCTCCGTTCGCCCCCCCACCCCCCCCACCAGCACTCACTTCTTCTCCGCCGGCTCCTGCGGGGGCTTGGCCCCGGACCGGTCCGGCGGGGCCTTCAGCGCCGCCACCGCCTTGGCCATGGCCTCGCGTGCGCGGTTCTCGCCCCGCTTGGCGTTCACGAACGCGGCCCCCATCACCTGCGCCAGCGGCCCAAAGCCCCCCGCCTTGACCTTCTCTTCGAGCTTGGCCAGTTCCGCGTCCGCATCCGCCCGCGACCACGCGGCCGCAACGGCCACGTAGTACTCGTCGGCCTGCTTGGCCGCCTGCTGCACGTTGGCGTTGGCGAGCAGCTGCGCCGCCGCCGCGTTGCCGCCGCCCAGGTCGGTGATCAGCTTCAGGCGATCCGCCGCGTTGCGCGAGGCCAGTTCCTTCTCGGCCCATTGGGCGATCAGCCACCGCTCGGCCTGGATCGCCGCCGCCATGTTGAACGGGTCCGCGCCGCCCATGTGGCTCTGCATCGCCTCCAGCAGCACCGCCCTGCCCGCCTCGGTGATGCGGCCGTCGCGAAGCAGCGCTTCAACCGATGCGCAGCCGAGCGAGTTGATCGCCGCGGATACCAGCGAACTGATCAGCAGCATCGATCCGTCGCTCGTATGGCGGGCCAACGGGAAGATACGGGCTACATGCTGGGCCGCCTCATCGGCTCGCCCGTCGGCAAGTGACAGCCGAGCCTGAGCGACAAACAACCTCGCGGTACTCCGCAGAACACCCATCTCCGGAATGATCGCCCCAATACCTTGGTCAAACTCAACGTTCCACTCCGCTCGCGGAATCTGTGTAGTTCTGGCCAGCCCAGCCGGCACGGACCCAAGCTCCTCGATCAATTGCCTCAGGGCTTCGCGACCTGCCGCATCGGGCACGGTGAGTTCTGTCGCCAAATCCGCAACTTTGGCCCACTGCTCTCGCGTCACCAAACTCCAGTAGCGAAAGTACACCACCGCCGCGTTATCCGGCATCTTCACCGCCGGCACCTGCGTCTTGGCCCCAGCCCCAGCCGCCGGCCCCGCCGCACCCTGCCCCAGGGCCACGCCCGAGCCGCCCAGCCCCGCCCCCAGCCCCATCCCACCCGCCACCGCCAGAACCATCGCCGCCACACGCACGCTGTTCATGAGTTGCTCTCCGATTGGCCCGCCCCGCCACCCGCTGGACGCCGCCCGAACCCGCACGTTCGACCCGCCGGACCGAAATTCGTGACCGGGCGAGGCATCAATCGTCACCCGAACGCCCGCCCCCGCCCCGCTGCCCGCCGGTGGGCTTCCGCCCACTGCCCGCCCTCCCCGCGCCGCCCCTCGCCGCCGGGCCAGTCTTCACCCCCCTCCGGGCCTCAATCGGCGATGCCCGGGGCGTCACCTCCAGCCCGCTCAGGTCCACCTCCTGCTTCACCCGCCAGCCCGCCAGCGGCCCCTGGTTCTCGGTCGCCCCGCCCGCCTGGCCATCCCCCGCCTTCCGCCGCCGATACACCCGCAGCCGCGCATCCGCACCCGCGGTCAGCAGCGCACCCGACGCCTCCAAGTGCGCCCAGTCCACCCCCGGCAGCGGCAGCACCCCGGCACCGTCCATCAGCCCATACCGCGCCGGCGGCCACCTGGGCACCGTGTTCGCCTTGCCCTGCGCCACCACCGCCACCAGCGTTGCCTCCTCATCATCCACCCGCCGCACCGCCACCAGGTCCTTCGCCCCCACCACCATCCCCGCCGCCTCCACTTCGGCTCGCACCTGCTCGCCGGCCACCTCCCACCCCGCCTGCTGCTCCACGAACCACCACCCCTCGCCCCGAGGGCCAAACTTGCCCCACAGCACCTCCTGCTCCTCCGGGCTGAGCGCATGCCGGCTCGCGCCGCCCCCGAACGCGCAGCCGGCCGCGACATCCGTCAGGGCTGACAGCCACGGCAGCCGCGACACCGCCACCCCGCCACCCAACGACCGCCGGAACAACGCCGGCCCCGACGCATCCCACGGCCCGCCCCCGTCCTTGGCCACATACATCAGGTACTCGCCCTCCGCATCCACGCGGCAGCGGTGCCGCACCAGCCGCAACGTGGACCACGCCCCCTGCACCGGCACCTTGCCCGGCGTCCACGCCATCACGCCAGACCACGCCCGCGCCCGCTTGGCCTCACCCCCGCCCTCCGGCGTCAGCCGCACCAGCACCGCCACCACGCGTGATCGTGCCGCGGGCACGCACCACAGCGACACCCGCCCCGTCAGCGCACCCTGCGCACCCACACTGGCCTTCCCCCGGCTCACGCATCCCCCTGCATCGTCCACTCCATCACGCTGCTGGGCGGCAGCGGGGTCACGCCCAGGTGCCGCAGCATGTTCAGCAGCTGCGCCCGGTGGTGCATGCCGTGCGTGGTCACATGCGCGATCACCGCGCCCCGCGTGAAGCTGTACCGCTTCCCGCCCCACTCGCGGCTGAGCACCTCGTCCATCGGCCCGCCCTTGGCGTGCGTGCTCAGGTCCGTCGCCGCCTCCTCGGCCAGCCGCTCCAGTTCCTCAACGCTCTGCCCGCCGGCCGTCAACCTCGGCCGCCCCTCGCGGTTGGCCAGCAGGTCCGTCCACCCCCGCATCGCCCCGATGGTGTGCAGCCACGTCGCCCGAACCGTCCCCAACCCCATCTCGAACCGCTGCTCCAGTTGCTCCGGCCCCAAACCGCGGCACGCTTCCAGCACCCGCTGGTTCGCCCACTGGTTGTGCTTGAGAAGAACATCCGCCGGGTCGCTGGTGGCCATGCCCCATCGTTGCAGCCCGCGGGCCGGGGGGGTGGGGGTTGGGGGGCGGGGGTGGGGGGTTGGGGGGCGGGGGTGGGGAGTTGGCGGTTGGGGCGAACCCACCAGCACACCCCTCAGGCCGCCCGCCCCATCGGCCCACGGGCCGATGCTCCTGCGCCGTCCGCCCACCCAACCCCCGCACCCGCGGGCCCGCCCGCCCCGGTGGCCGCCTGGCTGCACCGCGCCCGCGCCGCCATCGCCGCCGGCCACACCGCCGACGCACTCGAGGCCCTGTGCGCTGCTTCAGCGGTCGACATCCAGCAGCACCGCCAGCACTACCTCGCCTCCGCCGTGCAGGCCGGCGAAGTGGCCGATCTGTACGCCCAGGCCCTGGCCCCCATCGCCGCCGTCGCCCCGCCCTTCCAGCCCCCGCCGCCCCCCTCCGGCCAACTGCGCATCGCCTACCTCGTGCCCAACCTCGTGCAAGGTCAGGCCGCCAGCCTGAACGTCGTCCGCTACGCCGAGTGCCACGACCGCGACCGCTTTGACGTGCACGCGGTGATCACCGATGAACTCTTCGCCCGCACGCCCCCCTCGCCCCGGCTGCACCTGCCGAGCCTCACTTCCAGCGTCGCCGCCGGCCCGCTGCTCTCGCGGTTGCGTGCCGCCGCCACCGTCCACCTGCTGCCCTCCACCGGTGATCTTCTCACCGCCTCCGCCGCGGCACTGCGTCCGCTGCGCGCGTTGGGCTTCCACGCCGCCATCTTCGTCGCCAGCCCGGCCTGCCCTATCCAGGCCACACTGGCCGCGTTGCGCCTCGCTCCGCGGCAGTACAACCTGAACATCGGCGTGCCCCTGCTCTCCCCGGGCATCGACGCAGTCATCTACAACAACCACCACCGCGCCGAGGCGGATCTCCCCGAACTCACCGCCCGCAAAATCGCCCGGCACACCGCCCTGACCGCCGGCGGCAACGCCCGCGAGATCGCAGCGCGTGTCGCCGGCTTGGATCGCGCCCGCATCGCCGCCCAGTTCCGCGCCACGCTGGACCCCGCCGTGCCGCCCGATGCCCCGCTGCTGCTGAGCATCGCCAACCAGTTGCCCACCCGCATGCTGCACGGCACGTTCACCGCCGATCTGGCCCGCTTCCTCAAGGCCCACCCGCAAGCCCACTTCCTGGCCGTCGGCGGCCAGAGCGAGGCCTACGCGCCCGTCCTGCGTCAACTCGCCTCCGCGGGTGTCGCCGATCGCGTCCGCACGCTGGCTTCCCAGTCAGACATCCTGCCCACCCTGCTCGCCGCCGATCTGCTGCTCAACGAATACCCCGAGGGCGGCGGCAACACCGTCATCGAAGCCATGGCCGCCGGCCTGCCCGTCGTCGCCCTGCACGCGGGCGAACGCCACGCCGAGCACATCGGCGCCCTGCTGCTCGGCCCGCAGGCCTCACGCACACATCACGACTACTGGTCCGCCGCCTCCGCCCTGCTGACCGACCCCGGCCTTCGCGCCGCCCGCGCCGCCGAAGCCCGCGACCGCGCCCTGAACGAACTGGACTACACCGCCATCACCGCCTGCTACCAGCGCATCCTCTCGGGTGATCTCTCGCAACCGCCCAGCCACGCCGCCCCGCTCCCCACCGCTGCCTGAGCCCCGGCCGCTCACCGAATCGGGCACACCGCCAACTCGTCGTAATCCGGCCGATCCGCGGCACTCGTATGCCGATACGTCCGCACCACCTCGCCCCTGTCCACCAGAAACACGCCGGGCATCTGAAAGCCGTCGCCCACCAGTTTGCCCACCAGATGCCCGTCGATCAGCCCCGCCTTGAACCCCCGCACCCAACTCTTCCAGCCGAACAACTGCCCCAGCGTCCCCCGCTTCAGCCCCATCGCCCGATACAGCCGCTTGTCCGGGTCGCTCACGTGGCTCACGCCCTCGCCGGTCCCCAACCCGTAACTCCCCAGAAACCGCTCGCCATACGCCGCGTCGGCCATGTGCACCAGCACCACCGCCACACCCCGCGCCCGCACCCGCGCCAGTTGCGCTCGCACATCCGCCAAAGCCTCACGACAGAACGTGCACCCAAAGTGCCGCAGGAACACCATCAGCACCGGCGAACGCATCGACAACTCCGCCACGCTCTGACCGCCGCTGGTCATCGCCCCCCGCAGCGCGGTTCGCGCATCCACCGCCGCCCCCGCGCTCACGGCCGCCGCCCCATCTCACCGGCCCGCCAGGCCGCCAGCAGAATCAGCGCGAACGGGATCCACCAGATCAGGTCGTTGGTGATGATCGTCCACCCGAACTGCACCGGAAACGTGCCCTTGATCAGCGCCGCGTCCACAAACCCGATCGGCCCGAAGAGTTTGCCCAGCAGCCCCACCAGCACAATCGGCCAGTGCCGCAGCGGGTTCAGCGCCGCCGCCAGATAGCCCACGCCGTACACGCCCACGATCATCCCCACGCACTGCCAGATCGCCACACCGGTCGGGTTGGGCCAGTTCGCCTCCGGCACGCCCAGCACCTTGAACAGCGACAACGGAAACAGCACCACCACCGCCCCCCACAGCAGGTTGTAGATCCCCGCCGCCGTCAGCACCCAGCCCATCCACGGCGCCCACCGCCCCGCCTGCCCGTTCCACGAGACCGTCGCTGCGCTCATCACTTGGACTCCTCACCCGCGCCCGCGTCCTTCTCCGCATCAACCTTGCCACCGCCCTCACCCGCTGCCCCCGGCAACCTGTGCTTGAGCAGCCACGCCACCGCGTCGGCCAGTTCATGCCCCACCACCAGCGTGTGCCCCCAGCCCTCAGACATCACAAACTCCACCGGCCACCCCGCCGTCTTCATCGCCGTCGCCGCACGCTGCAGCGATGCCCCGGGGATCAGCGGGTCCAGTTCCGCCCCCACCACCAGCAGCGGCACCGCCCGCTGCCCCTCCGCCGGGCCGCCCCGCGGCGCCATCCGCGGCCCACCGGCGATGCACGCCGCCGCCGCGATCCCGGCACCCGCATCGCCCGACACCAGCCCCCAGGTCGCCATCGCCCCCATCGAGTGCCCGATCACGTACACCCGGCTGCGGTCGATCCGGTAGTGCGCCCCCACCACCTCCAGCAGCCGCGTGAAGTTGGCCGCGTTGCCCATCAGCATCTCCGACCGCGGAGACACCACCAGAAACTCCTCCTCCTCCGCCAGCACCTTGATCGCCCCCGCCCCGTACCCGTCCATGAACATGTTCTCATCCCCGCCGGCGCCGTGCAGCGCAATCACCAGCGGCAGCGCCCCCTCCTCCGCCGCCGGCCCCGGCGCGAAGATGCGCGTCGGCATCACCGCCCCGTTGATCGGCAGCCCCGCCCACCAGTCGCCCACGCGGTTCACATACGGGTTGGTCCCCTGCGCCATCGCCTCCGCCTCGCGAAGCAGACTCTCCCCCAGCGGGTCGCGCCGCGCCAGCAGCGCAGCGCTCGGCCCGTCGGCCGGGTCATCGGTCAGCAGTTCAAGCCGCGAACGCAGCAACCCCCGCGCCAGTTCCAGCACCGGGTCCGCCCCCGCCTGATCCAACTTCGCGGTGATCGCCGCCCGCCAGTCCGCCGCCGCCCGCTCGTCCACCGCCACCGTCCCCTGCCCGCCCACGCCGAACATCGACTCACCCGCCGCATCCCCCACCTGCACATCAATCAGCCCCGGCTCGCTCTCCGACCAGTCCGCCGGCAAGGCCATCTCCACCGTCACGTCCACCGGAACCTGCCCCTCGCCGCCCGACCCCACCGCCTGGGGCAGTTCCACCGTCCCGCTCAGCCCGCCCACGCTCACCTTCATCACCCGGCCGCCGGGCGCCCCGCTCACCAGATACATCGACGTCAGCCGCACCCTCACCTGCCCGTCACGCCCGGAGACGATCACCTGGGGCCGGCTGCTGACCTTCAGCGAGTCCGCCAGCACCCGCCATGTCGCCGCCTGCGGGTCCGCCGGCCCGCCCTCCAGTTGCATGATCAACTGGTTCAGCCGCCGCACCGCCGATGAAAAGTCCCCCGTGAAAAACGCCTGCGTCAACCCGTCAAACGCGCGGTTGATCTCCGCCGCCTTCGCCCCCTCCGGCGGGTTGTCCGCCAGCGCCCGCTCGAACCGCAGATAGGCCGCCGCCATGTCCGCCCGCGTCACCGGCACCGGCATGCGCACGCGCCGCGCCGCCGGTCGCGTCTCGCCACCCCCGCCGCCACCCTTGCCCGCAGGCTCGGCGCCCGGCTGTCGCGTTGGCCACGGCAACCCCTCCGGCGAGCCCTGCCGGGGCGACTCGGGCGTCCGCCCATCGCTCTGCCCCAGCGCCGGCACCCCCCCGCCCGCCAACGCCACCACCGCCGCCGCCGTCCACACCGCAACGCTGCGTGCTGCTGTCATGGCTGACATTACACCTTCACCCGGGGCCGCACCGTCGACAACCCGCCGTCCACCCCGAACACCTGCCCCGTCACCCACCCCGCCGCCGGCGACAGCAGGAACGCGATCATCGCCGCGATCTCCCCCGCTTCCCCCAGCCGCCCCGCCGGGTGCATCGCCACCGACGCCTTCTCGGCGATCTCGCTGCTCAGCAGCGGCTTGGCCATCGGCGTCCGCGTCAGGCCCGGGGCCACGCAGTTGAACCGGATCGCCCCCGCATACGTCGCCGCCGCCGCCATCGTCAGCCCGATCACCCCGGCCTTGGCCGCGGCAATCGCCTCGTGATTCGGCAACCCCACCCGCCCCGCCGTGCTGCTCATCAGCACCACGCTGCCAGCGCCGCCGCTGCCCCGCAGCACCCGCCCGGCGGTCCGCACCGTCGCCATGGCGCTGGTCAGGTTCTGGCTGATCACCCCCTGCCAGTCCGCCTCGCTGGTCTGGTGCCCGGGCTTGAGCACGATCGAACCTGCCAGGTTCACCATCCCCGTCAGCCCGCCGCCGCCAGCACCCGCCCCGGCCAGCGCCGCCCCCGCCTCCTCCGCCAGCCGGTCCACATCCGCGAACACCCCGGCATCCCCCACGCCAATCCCCACGCACCCCTCGCCCAACTCCCCGGCCAGGGTTTCCAATGGCTCCCGCCGCCGTCCGGCCACGAACACTCTGCCCCCGCCCCGAACCACCTCGCGGCACAGCGCCGACCCGATTCCGCCCGCCGCCCCGATCACAAGCACCCTACAACCATCCAGCCCGAATCCGGGCCCGGCCGCTCGCAACACATCGCTCATGTCTTCGTCCTTGTTTCATCTTGACGACTTGGCCTTCGCCTTCCAGTCGCCGCCCGGCTCCGACCAACGGGTGGGATCCGTTTCGGAACCTCCGCACCAGCATAGCGCCTGGCCTTCGGATCCCGCCTCCGCCTTCCCGGCGGGCCTGCCGCCAATGACGCTCCGCCTCGCCTTCCGAACACACCGCCGACCCCTCACCTCGCCCACCGACCGCGTCATCGCCAGACTGCTCGACGCCGACTTCCCCGACGCCGCGACCACCAACCCGTCCGCCAGTGCCATCGCCTCACCCGCCCCGGTCACAACCCCGCTTCCGCTCGTCACCGTTGCCTCACCCGCAGCCGTCGTCCCCGAGCCGCCCCCTCCCTCCGCCCACACCGCCTCCATCCCCCACACCGCCCCCACCTTGCCGCCGGCTCGCCCCAAGCCCCTTCCGCCCGACGCCCACACCTGTCTGCTGTTCACCCCCGACCGGCCGCCCCGCGTTCTGGAAGCCGCGCTGCGCCGCAAGCGTCTGATGCCCCAGCCCTGCCACGACCCCTACACCCTGCTCGCCTGCGCCTTCGCCCATGTCACCTCCGCCCGCCGCTCGCCCAGTGCGGGCAGCCTGGCGGTCGTCCTTTGCCTCCCGCCCGCGGTCTCACCCGACGCCTTGCCCGACACCCTGCTGCAACTCGCCATCACCCTGCGTCGCCTGGCGCCCCGCGTCCTGCTGTGGTCCTATCAGCCCGCTTCGCCCGTCGCCATGGCACCCGCCTCCGGCTCGTCAGCAAGCGCAGGCCTTCGCCCCCTGCCGCTCAACCTGACGCCGACTTTCCAGCCGAACCCCGCTCCGGCACAACCGCCGGCCCGCCTGCCGTCCGGCCCACCGAACAACCCGCCCTCTCAGCCTCATCAACCCGAACAGCCCGGCCGGTCCACGCCGCCATCCCACTCCATGCCGCCGACCCACAGCCTCAGCGATCCGCCCAGTGCCCCCGTTCCGGACGCTGCCCCGCCCGCCACACCCTTTGATGCCCCCTTGCCCACACCGCTGCCCACACCGCTGCCCACACCGCTGGCCACCCCCGCACTGACTGCCGATTCAAACTCCGGCCCCACAGAGCTTTCAGGTAAACACCCCGGCAGTCCACCCGACCGTGCCGGTGGTACCTTTCCCCAAGTTCACACCGTTTCCGGACGCACCGGACCGCCTGCCCGCGCCAAACCGCTTCCTGTCTCAATCGTCGGCAATTTCTTGTATTTCAACCCGGCAAATTCGCAGGAATCCGCTATGCTGCTCTCCGAGAGAGCCGCACTTGAACCTGCGCCGCGGCAGGAGCCACGCCCGTGAGCACACGCGTGGCCCATCGTGGTCGGAACTCCGTCGGCAGGGACGGTCATTCGGAGGACAGGAGCGTGAACGCTCCGGACCATCCTGACGTTCGCATCATCCTGGTCGGTCGCACCGGCCTGGAAACCGCTCTGCGGAAGGATCCGCGCGCCGAGGTCGTGCGTGTCCGCAGCACCCTGCAGTCCATCGGCGAACTCTCTGACCCCGCCGGCGCCTCCAGCCAGCGCCCTTCCATCGTCGTCGTCGGCCCCGATGCCGACCCCGGCCCCGAGACCGACCGCTATCTCATGGCCGTGCGGCTGGTCGATCCGCACGCCCGCGTCGTCCTCGCCGCCGACACCGCCGAGCAGAAGCCCGATGCCAGAGGCTTTGATCTCGTTGTTGACCCCGCCACCCCGCCCGAACGTCTGCGTGAACTGGTCGGCCTGACCGCTGTTCCCGCCTCCGCCGCCGTTGTGGCCGGCGTGTCGCCCGACGGCCAGTCGCGCCGCAACGCCGCACCCGGCTCGGTCACCGGCAGCGCCACCCTGGCCGCCCTGCTCGCACACGCCTCCACATCGCCCGACGGCCATGCGGCCACGGTCGCATCCTCTTCGCCCGCAGCATCACCGCGGCCGGCAACCGCGCCCGCTCCATCCGCCGCACCTGCCGACGTCACCGAGCCCAAGCCCGGCCACGCCGCTCCGGCACCCGCCCTCCCGCCTGAGGCCCTCACGCTGGAACACGGCGACCGCCCGCTGGTCGAGGCCGCCCTCACCGGTCGCGATTTCCTGCCGCTGGCGCTGGACGTCCTCCGCGCCCGACTGGGCGCGTCCGACATCCACTACACCGCCTCGGCCCCCGGCCCCCGCCCGCTCATCGCCGCCGGTCAGGCCGAAGTCCGTCACCGCGATCAGCATTTCGGCGTGCTGCGATCCTCGACCGTCCCACCCTCCAGCCTCACCCGTGCCGCCGAATGGCTCGCCGGCTGGCTCGCCCTGGCCGCCCAGCAGAACGAACTCCGCCGCGCCGCCCTGGTCGACGACCTCACCGGCGCCTGGAACCGCCGCTACTTCGAGCAGTACCTCGCCCGCGCCATCGCCCGCGCCGGCAAGGAACGCCAGACCCTCTCGGTCCTGCTGTTCGACATCGACAACTTCAAGTACTTCAACGACCGCTACGGCCATGCCGCCGGCGACGAGATCCTCAAGGAGACCGTCCGTCTGCTGCAGTCGGTCATCCGCACCTCCGACCGCGTCTGCCGCATCGGCGGCGACGAGTTCGCCGTGATCTTCTACGAGCCCCACGGCCCGCGCGACCCCAACTCCAAACCCCCCGAGTCCGTGCGGACACTGGCCGAACGCTTCCAGAAGCAGGTCGCCGAGGCCCGCTTCCCCAAGCTCGGCATGGACGCCCCCGGCTCGCTCTCAGTCTCCGGCGGTCTGGCCACTTACCCGTGGGACGGCCGCTCCCCGCAAGAACTGCTCGATCACGCCGACGACTACGCCATGCAGTCCAAACGCAGCGGCAAGGACAAGATCATCCTCGGCCCGCACGCCGGCCCCCACAAGCACAACTGAGCCCGATCACCCGCGCTCGCGCCGCCGGTCACTCTGCAGCCTTGCTCGCAGCCCCCACCCGCTTGGCCTCCACCCGCCCCACGTCCGGCCGGCGCACATTCCACGCCAGCCCCACCATCTCCAGCCCGCGGATGAACCCGTAGGTCACATCCAACTGCCACCACGCCAGCCCGTGCCGGGCCGAAGTGGGGAACGCGTGATGGTTGTTGTGCCACCCCTCGCCCAGCGTCAGCACGCCGATGAACGCGTTGTTGCGGCTCTCATCACCGGTGCGGAACGCCCGCGTGCCCCACAAATGGCACACCGAGTTGATGCTCCACGTCACATGGTGCACAAACAAGATGCGCACCAGCCCGCCCCACAAAAAGCCCATGTACGCGCCCCACCACGTGCCCTCCAGCACCCCGCCGGCCACCGCCGGAATCACCAGCCCCGCATACACCCACCAGCGAAAGTCGCGGTTCACCGCACGCGTCACCGGGTCGCTGCTCAGGTCACGTGCATACTTGCCCAGCCCCCGCTGCCGACCGCGGAACAGCCACCCCGTGTGCGCATGCCAGAACCCGCGCACCAGCCCCGCCATCCCCTCGCCCCACGAGCCGTGCTCGTGCGAATGCGGCGAGTGCGGATCATCATGATCATCCGAATGCTGATGGTGCACCCGATGGATCGCGCACCACTCCAGCACCGTCCCCTGCACGCTCATCGAGCCCAGCGCCCCCAGCGCGTACTTGATCCACCCCGCCGTCGCAAACGCCCGGTGCGTGAACAGCCGGTGGTACCCCGCCGTCACCCCCAGCGCCGTCGCCTCCACCATCACCACGAAGATGACCGCCTGCGTCCAGTTGAACGCCGAGCCCCACGCCAGCCACATCGCCGCCCCCAGCCCCACCATCGGCGTGATCACCGCGATCAGGTTCAGCAGCCGCACCCGCCGCTCCGCCGGAGACAGCGGCGCCGCGGCCCCCGTTCCATCACCCGCCTGCTCACCGCCCAGGTCCGGCACGCCGCCATCGGGCAGGGCCATCACTTCCACCTCCACAGGTTGTGCGGGCACGGGGAGCGATGGGGCTGTAACGCTGGTGGGATGAAGCATCATGGGGGGACGGTGTTCCAGAAGCCGAGAAACCGTCAGCCGCCCGAAGCACCTTGAACCAAGGCCCCGAACGCCGCACGAGCATGCCGCCCAGCCGGGCATCCTATTCGCCACCCAAGCACAACCCCCAGTCCGCTCCCCCACAGGCCCCGTCCGTGAAACAGTGAATCGAACCTCCACCCCACTCCGGGTCGTACGCCCCTCGGTCTGTCCCCCACCGCTCCACCGGCCGGAGCGTGGTCGCCCCCTTCGCCAGCATCGACCGCGTCCACGGCCCGCACATCACCCGCTTCATCCAGCACACCGACACCGCCCTGCTCGCCCGCGCCGCGGGGGTGGCCTGAGGCCCGTTCACGCCAGACTGCAGCGCCCGATACGATCACCTGTCGCTGTTCTCCAATCCCCATGGCCATCACCATCAACATCCCGGCTGAACAGGAACAGGCCCTCCGCGAAATCTGGGGCGACGCCATCGACCGCGCCGCCCGCGAAGCCCTGCTCATCGAAAGCTACCGCACCGGCCGCATCAGCCTCGGCTTCCTCGCCCAACTCCTCGGCCTGTCCACCAGCATCCAGGCCCAGAACTGGCTGGCCCAGCACGGCGTCCACCTGAGCTACAGCCAGGACGACCTGCAGTCCGACCGCGCCACCCTTTCTCGCCTGTTCCCAGACTTCAAGCCGTGATCGTTGTGTACCACGCGGCAGGATTCGCCTTCGCAAGCGGTCGGAACGACCACGCGGTCTGAGGGCGTAGTCGAACTGGACTTCCATCGCACCGCAGCCCAAGTCACAAGCGAATGATGCCGGCATGGCAAGGTGGCCTATCTAGCGCGTTTGGTCCGTCCGCACCGCCGCGAGCATGCGAGATCAAGCGGCACCGCCAAGGTCCTGCACCACGGCCCAATTAACCGAGTTTCAGGTCTGCATCATGCTCGGCCCGGCAGGTATGGGCAAAACGATCGAGCAGCAGATCTTCGCCACCCACCTCCAAGCAGCAGGATTAGTTGTACACTGTCAACGATTTCTCGATGTCAGTGATGACCCGAACCACCTCGTAAGCTCACTTCGAGCTCTCGCCAGATCGGCAACACCGCAAACAGCGCTGGTGTTGGATGCTCTAGATGAGGCACTCCTTGACAACACGCCAGCGAGGCCGAGCAAGCTGGGCGAATGGATTCGACAAGACCTCGCGGTCTCCAAGCCGCGACTCTGCATCACCTGCCGATCCGCCGAGTGGCCGTTAGACCTCACGCACTACCTAGCCAGGATCTACGGCGAGGACCGCGTCGTGCACGCCATGTTGGAGCCACTCGCCGAAGCCGACATCCGCGCGATTGCAAACTACAGCAACCTCGACCCACACCACTTCTGGAGAGCCGTCGAGGCATCAGGCACGGAGTCGCTCGCCGGACACGCTCTGGTGCTGTCTTTCCTGCTCAATCACTTCACCGGTGACGGCACGCTGCCGCAACGGCGAGCCAACATATTCGCCGAAGCCATCCAACAACTTGCCGAGGAACCGTCCGCCAGAACGCGGGATCGCACCGCCACCAACGTACCCGCGAGTCAGATCATCGCGGCCGCGGAGCACATGGCACTCCTGTGCCTTCTCACTGGCAAGGACGGCATTGAAACAACACCAACGCCAACCCCGCACGCCCTCCACAGCACGCAACTGGAGGCACTTTCCCACATCGGACACCACTTCTCCGCCCCGATCCGTACTGCCCTAGCTCGATCTGGCCTGTGTCAGATGCATGGGACAACCGGCTTCCGCTTCGCGCACCGTCAGTACGCTGAGTACCTGGCCGGTCGCCGAATCGCCAGACTGCCCTTCCACCAAGCAAGGGCCCTGCTCAGCAGCAATGACCCTCTTGCGCCGGGCGTTGCTGGTCCGCTGCGCGAAACCGCGTCCTTCGCCGCCGAAGTGGCCGCACGCGGAGACCTCGCTGAGTGGCTGATCGAAGCAGATCCCGAGGTCATCGGGATGGCACGAATCGACGACTGCACCATCCGTCGCCGTGCAGTGCGTCGTTTGTTCGAGCTCTTCGAGCGGCACGAACTCGTCGACGTCCAAGCACGCCGCGAGACCTTTCCACTTGATGGCTTGCACTACCCCGAAGCCAGCGAGGACCTGCGCCCAGTGTTGGCCCACCGAAGCGGCGACAAGGAAGACCTGATTGAGTTTGCCATCCAACTTGTCCGAGCTTGGAAACTGCCTGACCTGAGCGATGCCCTAGCGGACTTGGTCCTCGACCGGAACGGGCCGTACTCCTGCCGCAAATCCGCAGGCTACGTCCTCGCCGATTTCGGAACCGTGGAGGCACGCCGCCGGCTGCTCTCCCTGACCGGCGACAACGACGAGACAGACCCCCAGCGTGACCTCAAGGGCCTGGCGTTGCGCTGCAACTGGCCCCATCACCTCTCGACGCCTGAGCTGATTGGCTGCCTGACCGTGCCAGCCGATCGGAACTACCACGGTGCGTATGACGGCTTTCTCTACACGCTCGACCAAGCAGGCTTCAGTGCGGCCGACGCCCGAGAGGCGGGGCTGGAGTGGGCCAAGCACATGGTCGAGGCGAGCTGCACGTTCTCCTTGATCCCACGCCTGGTCGGCCGAATTGCTCGCGCCGCCGTCGACGCACTGCCCGACCCGACAGTTGCCACTGGCCTCGCAAAGCTCCTCCTCGCGTCGGCACACCGCATGGGTCCATCGCCCCTCGACGACTCCCACCGGTCGGTTGCGACGCCGGCCACCCGAGCAACCCACGACGGTTCCTTGTCGGCGTGTAACTCGACCCAACGCCAAGCCCTCATCAGTGCACTGTGCTCGCTCGAGTACAATGACGATGGCCTGTGGCTGATCGCCCGCACGACGCACAATCTCATCGCGGACGAAGACTTCCCGTGGCTGCTCGAGCAGGCACAGTCACCCGACGCCTCTCTGGCGACTCGGACGAACTTCGCCATCCTTGCGAATGCATGTGACTGGTCAACCGATCCCGACCTTGTCGCCGAGGCGTACAGGGTCAAAGACATCGAGCCGCTGGCCAGCCACCTGCGGTTCCCAGTGAGTACCGATCTGCGATCACAGCGTGCTGCCGACCTTCGGGCCGCCCATGCCGCCAGCCGACGCCAGCGGCTCGCATCACGGCCATCCCCGAGACCGGAGCCGCCCCGGCGGGAAAGCCGCCTGCTCGAGCACCTGCAACGAGTCGAATCGGGCCAGATCGCCGCTTTCCTCGACCTACTGCTCGAACTTGACCCAAACGCACGCGGCTGCCCCGTTTGGCTGACCGCCACGCCTGCCTGGTTAACAGCAGGCGACTCCCTACGAAACAGAATCATCGTCGCCGCACGGCAATTTGCCGCCACTCCGAGCGCTGAAGCGGCCAGGGCTTTGGCATCACCTCTCAACCAGATCTTCGATCGAAGCCTCGCCGCTCTCCTCCTGCTTGTCCAGCAGGACGATGCGTGGCTCGAGAACCAACCTGCCTCGTGGTGGACCGCCTGGAGCGGGTACATCCTGCGCGAGATCCGACCCGGCTTGTCCGCCGAGTCAGGCGAACGCCCTCTGAAACAGCGGCTCGTCTTGCTGCTCCATGCCCGCGCCGCTAACAGCGTCCGTGAGCAACTCAAGCAGCTTATGCACCAGACGGATCCCGACGCACCCCGCAGTTTTGGCGACCTGCTTGATTTGTTGGCAGGCACTGCCGACGCCGAGCTCGATCGAGATCTGTGCTTCGCCATCGGCGATGGCACTCTGCCGACCGATCGCCGCCGTGTTATTGCCCACGCCGCTCTGCAGCGGGTGCCCGCACTCGCGATCAGCGCGTGTATCTCCGCGCTCGCAGCCGCCGCGGCCAGCAGCGACACGGAGACATGCCGGCACCTCGCCGCCGTCCTTCTCCTCGCGCAGCCAGCGCAGGGCTGGCCTCCCGTCCGCGACATCCTCCGCCGCTTTCAGCAACTCGCCGAGCCGGTCCTCACACAACTCGCCCACGACTATGGCAGGTGGGAAGCCGGTCGTGATCAAGATAACCAGAGTCCGTTCGCGCAGCTGCCGGAGGGGCAACTCTTGGAGATCCTTGAGGCACTCTTCGAACTCACTCCTCCGTCCCCAGCTGCCGACGTACCGCCGAGCGGCTATGTCACGCCCCGCTACTCAGTAAAGCACTTCCGTGACCACCTACTCAACTCCCTCTCGGCCCGCAACACATCGGCGGCCATCAATGCCCTTCGGCGGCTGGAGGGAAGATTTGCCACACAGCATCCATGGCTTCGCCGCGCCAGAGCCATCGCGACGAGGGAGTACCAGCTGACAGCATTCGGCCCCGCGAGGATCGATGCGATCGCCGAGGTCTTGCACAGCAACAGTACCTCGACTCGTCTGATCCGCTCGGAGGATGACGTCCTCGATGGCATTGTCGAAGCCTTGGAGTCCCACAGCCGATCACTCCGGCAGGAGGGCTCGAGCGAACTCGACGATTACTGGAATACTCCCCGCGGTGCCGAACCTACTCGCAAGAGTGAAGAGCGAGCATCTGATAAACTGCGCAATATTATTAATATGTACTTCCAGAATCATCTCGTATCTCTGTCGAGAGAACCGCAGGTGTACCGACGGCAGTCTTCCCCTGCACAACGCGGCGCGCCGAGTTCGCGAGTTGACATTCTCGTGCAGGTACCTGCAGATGGTACTGCAAAAGGGCAAGCGCTGACCATTCCGATTGAAGTAAAGTTCTCGGATAATGATGAGGCCGTCTCCTGCTTCAAGGATCAATTGGTCGACCGCTACATGAACGAGTTGGGGACTCGGCTCGGGGTGTTCGTTGTGCTCTGGCTGGGGCCAAGTTCAAGCGGCCGTTCCCTCGCTTCGCTGCGCTGGGAGTCACGAGCCGCCGCCGAAACCGCTCTGAAGGCAAAGGCGGCCGAGATCACCGCACTAGCAGATCCGTTTCTACATCTGCGGACGGTGGTCATCGATGTGTCGCTCCCCCAGGCCCAAGCCTGATGCCCCCTCACATCCCCTCCGCGATCCGCTTCGCCAACTCCGCGCCCGCTGCCCCGTCCAGCTTCCCCGCCTCCCACCCAATCCCCAACCCCCGCCCATCCGCCAACTTCGGAATCACGTGAAAGTGCACGTGCATCACCACCTGGTGCGCCGCCGACCCGTTGTTCTGCAGCACGTTGTACCCCACACACCCCGTCGCCCGCTCCACCCCGCGGCACACCCTCGGCAACACCCGCCCAATCGCCGCCGCCGATTCGTCGCTCAGTTCACCCAAGGTCGCCTTCGCCTCCTTGGGGATCACCAGCGTGTGCCCCGGGGCCAGCGGAAAGATGTCCAGGAACGCCAGCACCTGCGCGTCCTCATACACGCGATGGCACGGAATCTCCCCCCGGATGATCTTCCCGAAAATCGTGTCGGCCATGCCCCAAGCCTAACCGCCGGCCGACCCCAACTCTCCCACAACCGAACAAAACACGCACTCCCTGCGTACAGACCCGCACCAGCCCCACCCATCCTTCGCGCTCCCCCCAAACGTCCGAAAACTGAACCCGTCACTTATCCACACACACCCCCCGCTCTGGCTCCTTGGCAAACCACCTGCATCCCGTTCCCGCTGCCTCCCGGCCTCCCGGCCTCCCTGCCTCCCCTTCGCTTCCTTCGCCCCTTCGTTGACTATGCACTGATTCATGCATCCCCCCACCCCCCACCGCTGAGTTTTCCACATACACCCCCCCCAACAAAGCCATGGCGAACGCCCAGCACCTCTCCATCGCCACCTTTTGATCCGCCAAACACCTGACCAAAACCGCCTCGCACCGCCCACCCCCCTCCCGCCGACCTGACTTCTCCACACACACCCTGCATCTAGACACAACATGGGTTACAGTTTCTGGACAGAACATGGGTTACACATGTTGCCCTCCGAGGGTAACCTGGT
>JAJTDF010000091.1 GCA_021294835.1 Planctomycetaceae bacterium | reverse complement strand
GTCCACCCTGTGGCCTCTCGATTGTCCGCCACGTCAATGAAAGCGTAATCGCACCCGGCACTCTCGACAATCGCCGCCACGGCCCGCTCCATAAACTCGCGGCATCGTTCCGACTGCATCACACAGGCAGTCGGACACATATACAGATACAGGTGGCGCGGGACTGTTCCGTTCGCATATTGAAAGGCGCTGGCTGGTCGACTGAACCGCACACTGAGGGGCGCGTCGAGACCCCGCCATCGCTGTGAAACAAACTCGATGCATCTGAGGTCCGGAGATGACTGGACCGACGATCCAATAGATCCAAGTAACGAACTGGCGGCGGTTGACGGGTCATAGACGTCGCTTGCTCGCTTGAAGCCGGCTTCCAACAGATCGAACGTCCCTTCCATTCCAACCGTGCATCGATACCGGAACTTCGGGAACAACTCCGTCACCGCACGCACACACACGCCCGCGGCTGGCAGTAGCTTCCGGCTACCAGAATGGTCACGTGCTACCAAGAAAAGTCCTTCCTCGCACAGTATGTTATCAATTGATTTTAATTCCATTTTTTGTTGCAATAAATACATATGTTCCGGCTGGGAAGATCTTCGCGTAGAGCTCCTTGCGCTTATGCCATCGACCATCCTGTACTTCTTCTATAATTATTTTTCGGCCGTCTTCCGCAGTCCATTGAATATCTGGTCGAATTGTTCTGCCACTGGTTGGGTCTCGGAGCTGGATAGTGTCTGCATGATCCGTCAATGACTGATTGGTTCGGATTGGTGTCTTAGGCTTGTACCGTAGCGTGTAGTGATTGAACGCATTGAGCATTCCCCGTCCATGCGCACCTACTCCAAACGTATGCAATCCCACACCCCGCCGGAACGGACTGAGTGCCTTGGGCGCTGGCTTCGGTACGCCCGGGAAAAGCCGCGACGGACTCCGCCAGATTGAGGAGAGGGTCAAGTCCTCTGGCTGCGGATCCGTCGTAATGCCATCGAACAGCGGATCCCACTGCGACATCTCGTACCCCCACTGGGCACCACCGCCCAGTGCTTCCAGCACCCAGGAACTCTCCATCCGGGAGTGGCCGTCGTCCGAGGCACGCCAGTCCATCGCCCAGTTGACATCCCACTCCAGATTGCTGGCGTACTGCTGCGTCAATGCCGCGAGGGATCCCACCACCATCAGCGGTGCCGCGGCCGCTGTTCGCACCCCCTGCTCGATGAGCAGAGGCCCCACCACCAACCCACTCGGATCCCCCGCCCCGCGCATCCGGCCGCGCAGGTACCCATACGTATTCACCCCATCCGCCACATGCCCCGCCAGGTCCAGCCCTGTCACCACGGCCACCGGCGCCGCCCCATGGCTCCCAAGCCCCCCACCGCCGCCATACAACACCGCCCCGCTGGCGTTCGGGTCACGCTGCAGGAACCGCCCCGCGGTCGCGCCACTCGGCCCCGGGTCATACGCCCGATTCCGCATGTGGTACACCACCCGCTCGTTCGGCACCAGCACGCGGCCATCCACCCACGCCGCGGCGGTCTCGATCGGGTCGCCAAGATTCGGGTCCGGCGTGCCCACCGTCCCCACCGTCAGGCTCTCGGCGAACAGGCCCCGGTGGCCGCTCTTCAACGGCGGGTGGATGCCGTAACTCCGCTGCCCGATCACCGCCCCATACGGGTCGTACACGAACTCGGCGACGACGTCCCCGCCATCGTTCGTGATCGCCACAGTGTCCCCGTCACTGTCCTGCAGCACGCCCCACGCCCGCCGCTCGCGATCGAAGAACACGTGCAACTCATCCACCCCCCCTGCCCCATCGCCCATCCCCACGCCCCAGATGTACTCACGATTCAGCACCCGATACGGGAACCCCGTCGGCGCTCCCTGCAACGCACCGATCAGCCCCGTGGTGATGTACTCCAGCAACCCCTCGTTGCCATACTTGTTCACCACGTACAGCAGGTCGATCGGGTCCTGCGTCACCTCCTGGATCCGCCGCGACCCGTCGTACCAGAACCGCTCCACCCGCTCCAAAACCGCATCAGGCCACTCCGGCCCCGCCATTGGCGACTTCACCTCGATCAGTCGCCCGAGCGCGTCATAGCGGATCCACACCGCCACCAGCCGGTTCCACGCATCAAACGCGTACAGGAACTCCCCGCAGAAGCGGACGTTGCCGGCGCCGTCCTCCACCGCATCGACCTTGAAGCCGGCGACTTGCGCCTGCCCCGCCGTCTGGCCGAGCGTCCCTGTCCATGAGGCCCCGATCGTCTGGTCCGTACCCGCAGAAATGCCGCTCCAGGCGATCGTCCGCGTGGTGCCGTTCTCCGACTGCACCTGCCGAAGGCCGTCGGCATTGGTGGTGCTGCGTCCGTAGCGTTCGCTCTGCCCCGCAATGCCCAGTGCCCGTGCACGTCCAGGGCCCAGGTGTCCGTCCGCCACGGCTGCGGCGTCATGGTCCCCACCACCTGCTTGCTCAAGGCGCTGCTGATCAGCCGCCCCAGCCCGTCATACCCCTCGGTGAACCGCTCGCCCAGAGGCTCCTCAATCGCAGGCGTCTCGGGGTTGTACCGATCCACGCTGGAGGCGGTCCGCCGGCCGCCGGCGTCGTAGGTGTTGCTCTGCTCAAACAGCCGATGGTTGCTGGAGTTGCGCCACGAGCGCGCCATCAAGCGCCCCAGACCATCCCGCACGTGCAACCCGTTTGCCGCATACGCAAATGGCGCCGTCGGCGTCGTCTGCACGCCCAACAGGAATGTTCCCACCCGACTGCCCGACCCGGTGTAGGTCGCTGCCGCGGCGGCGAGCACCGAGCTCGGCTGCATGTCTCCCGTCCAGGTGAGCAATCGGCTCGGCCGCGACAAGATGGTTGTCGACGGCGACCCGGCAACGTCATACTGGACTTCCACCCACCGCCGCGGGCCACCGATGTCCACCTCCACGTGGTGCGGGTAACCCATCCGCACCAGCCGATGGTGCGCCCCGCCCGGCGCCCCCTCGCCAGCCCATGACCACACATACACCGTCGCGTCTGCCGGATCATCGCCCGAGGGCCATGGCGTGTTCCCGGAGAAGCCGCCCTCATGCGAGATCCGCTCGCCAGTCAGCCGATCGCGGCCGTCGTACCGGAAGGCCACCTCGCTGGCGACTTCCGACACCTCGCCAGCGGCAGTCACCCCGCGGCCGTTCCGAACGAGGGTCAGGTTCCCCCGGCCGTCATACTCGTACTTGTGAACGTTGGAAGCCCCAATGCTCGCGAGCACACCCGCCCCCCCGCCATCCGCAAAGCCCTGCTGCCAGCCGCCGTCCGAGAGGTCTGATCCGCTCGGGTACTGCCCCGCCATGACCCTCACCAGCCGCCGCTGATCGTCATATACATATCGCAGCGACACGGAGGCCTCGCCCGGGTTGCCCCGGCTGACCCGCTCAGCAATCAGCCCATCGAAGGTGTAGCGGAAGCGCAGCCGCTCGCGCATGCCCGCTGGCGGACCACGCTCTTCGACATCATCCGGGATGACCCCGCTGTGCACGCTGCCGATCAGCCCGCCATGGGCCGACACGACCTGGAAGTCGTCATTGACCACCTCGGCGCGATACCTGAACCACTCGCCGGTCTTGGTGCCCCCTGGCACGCCCGATGACACGCCCTCCAACCGGCCGAGTCGTGAGAAGTTTCGCGTATCACGCTGCGGGCCAGACGCCGCAGATCCGCCAGCGTTCTCCACTGTGCTGACGCTCTGGCCATTCCAGCCAAAGCTCTGCCGCGTGATGATGCCGTTCGGATCGCGCATGGCGATCTTCAGGAGCAGCGCTTCGACTACGATCTGATCAGGCGTCCGCTTGGGCAGGACGCCTGATGCGCGTTAGACGACGGCTGGCCGCAGGGACTTCATACAAAGCAATCAGCACCCACCTAGCAGCAGACGCCGGCAGATCACTCAGAACGATTCTATCTGCAACATCTGCCGTAAAGCGATTGGCAGTGCAGCGAGGAGTGTCTGCTGGCTTTCCTCGTCCTTGCACTCTACGTCGATGGAATCCTCATCAATCTCCCATCCTGCGTAGTCAGTAGCGATGTCCGATGCAAAGGCGTCAATAGTCGAATCGTTTGTTGAGTACATTCTTATAAAATTGTCTTCAATCAAAGAGGACATTACTACTCTCAATCCGCTTTGATCACATATAAGAAACGCACCGACGCCTTGCTTAATTGACGATCGCCGCATCTTCCAATACACTTGACATTTGATTTGTTCGGCAAATATTCTTGCAAATTTACGAGTGTCTGCTCGGACCACCATTAAATTGTCGGTGGTCGCCCCCCGCATCGCGCCTGCAACTGAACGCTGTTCGGGTCCAATCAAGCAGCCTCGCATACTTGTTTGATTCAACTGCAATTCACGCACGTCTGCACCGGCCAGTGATGCTTCGTCAAGATTTGCCCCGCGGAAGTCGCACCCCCGAAGATTGGCACGCGACAGCCGTGATTGCACAAGGCATGAGCGAGCAAAGCACGAATCAGGAAGATAGGCCCCCGCAGCATCGAGCCGCAGCAAATCAGCCCCAGAGAAGTCATTGCCGCTGTAAAAGGATTCAATATCTAACGTATTCGCGGTGATCTGTGAACACGCTAAACTCGACTCATTGAAGCAGCACTGACGCATCCGGGCACCAAATCGACATGAAGATAACAGGGCTCTCCGCAGCGTGCACCGATTGAGCACCGTAAAGGAAGAGCCAATGGCATCCACCCCGTCTAGATTACAGTCTTCAAGAGGAGGAAACGCGACGCCCCGACAGCGCGCGCCCCTGAAATCAACCCCCTTCATTGACGCGTTGACCAAGAAGAGCCCCGAGATGTCAAAGCCATCAAGTCGAGCGCCATCTATCCCCGCGTTCTCATCCGACGAGCAGATTTCGTCAATCAATTGCTGCCGATTCGGAAGTCCGCGAGGAAGGCACAGAATGTCCATGAGCGTTCTCATTCGCCCTTCTCCATGAGTTGACGCAGATGATCTTGAGAGCAAACCAGTTCGTCGCAAACGTGTTGTGAGTCTCCATGATGCAGCAATTGACCATCAATGCATGCTATTATACGTCGTGGACTTGATCCGCCCGCATCTTGCACGCTTGACCGTGCATTGTGTATCCATGACCTTTGCGCACATCTCGGCGTCCGCCAGCCGGGCTTGGATACAAGAGAAAGTCCGCATTGTTCATCCTGCACCCGTGCCCGCCTCTCACCGGCAAAGCACGCATGTGCCCGATGAGCCTCCAAGTTGTAGACGGTCGCCTGCGTGCCCGGCCGCATGAATCGATCGAACGTCGCCCGAGCAATCAGTCTATGCACCCCCTGCCCCATCCCCCAGCCGGGGGCAGTCTCTCCGCACTGCCCATCCGGGCCACACCGCTCCTGCCACCCCGCCATGGGCCCGACCACCTCAGCACCGCCCCATCAGCAGCTGTTCACTTGGCAAACCCCACCCGCCGCGGCTCACATGGCGCCCTCAGTGGTCCGTGCTCGCCATTACCACGTGCCCAGCGTGGATGGGGGACGGGACATCACCTCGGGACATAGCCATCCTCGCAGAAGTCGCACTTCGTTCCGTCGAGCACACCGTCGCCAAGACACACAGGGCAGCCGTGCTCAAAGATGTGCAATCTCCATCGGTCTTCAGTACTCCGACGAAACGTGCATCGGAATGGCCAATTCCCAGGCACATAGCCCATTTTGATAATCAGTTTGTCAGTTTCCCAATGCGCGCTCAGAATATCAATGTCTTGGTCGTACGTACCTTGGAGCGCCTGATGATCAAAATCAACTGTCACCAACTGGTCTACAGGTCTCTTCGTCGCATGATAATGTAAAACAGTCATGATAGTTTTTACACATGCGGATAGATCGTCAATCTTCAATTGTGTGTGCATCTACTGTTCACTCCGTACTGACTGTACCCACTCTCCGTTGACACACGTTCCTCATCCGTTCCCGGCGGCCCTGAACCGATCGGGGCTCCGAGAGCCGAGCGCGGCCGGCAGACGCGTGCGGTTGGAGATGCCCTCGATGCACTCGAACACCACCGCCCTAACACAGTGTCAACCCACCGCCCCGCCAATGCCGCCGGCCAAACGGTCGACCCTCGGCCGAGGCAGCCCATCAACCCGCGCCCTGGCGGGCGATGACCACCCGCAAGCCAGCCTGCCGCCACCCGCCGCTCGCGACGCATCCCCGAGCCGCCCGCCGCGGCCCACCTTCCCCACGTGCAGATCGCAGGCCCCACCCCAAACGCCATCAATTCAGCCGCCACCCAACCCCCCCGCCCCAAATCAGCCCCTCACCCCGCCAGGTTCGGCGCCCGGGGCACCACCACCGCCACCGTCGTCCCCTCCCCCACGACCGACCGCGCCCACAGCAGCCCCCCCGCATCCTCCGTCAGCCGGCGGCACACCGTCAGCCCCAACCCCCCCAACCCCCCCACTCCTGCCACTCCCCCAACCGCCGCCAATCCGCTTCCCCCGGTGCCCGCACCCGTCCCCTCGCCGCCGCCCGCCGCGCTGTCACCGTCACCCGCCTCCCCGGCGCCGCTCCCCCCCACTGCTGCCAGGCCCGCGCCCATCCCCCCGCCCGCTGCCCCCTTGGGCGGGGCGAACAACGCCCGCAGGCGGGCGGAGTCCATGCCGCAGCCGGAGTCGGTCACCCGAACGGTCACCCAACCATGGGCCGACCAGAGCGAACCCCTATCGCCAACCGAACGTATGGAGTCCACTGGAACAGTCGGAAACTGTTCGGATCGCTCCGCCTCAATGCACAGCCGCTTGCGTTCCAACCCCCCATGCATCATGGCTTTGCGAGCATTCAGGATCAGGTTCAGCATCACCTGCTGAAACGCCACCGGCTTCATGGCCGCCGCCATCTCGCCCTGTTTCACGTGGAACAGCAGTTCAATGCCATCCTTGGCCGGGTCGCGTGCCAGGCAGGCCAGCGCCGCCCGCACCCCCTCGTGCACATCCGCCCGCTCGAAGTGGGCCGCCGTCGCCCCCCCACTGCCGTCCTCCCGAGCCAACGCCAGGATGGCAGTCGCGATCTGGGCCGCCTGCTCCGCCCCGGTGCTGGCCCGCTGCAACGCCGTGTAGGCCAGCCCCCGGTTCTCCGGGTCAGCCAGCGCCGCCTTGGTGTAACTGAGCACCGGCGTCAGCAGGTTGTTGAATTCATGGGCGATCAGCCCCGTCAGCGTGCCCAGCGCCGCCAGCCGCTGGGCGTGGTCCAAGCCCGATCGCAGCGACTCCAGCTCGGCTTCAAGCCGCTTGAGCTGAGTGGTGGTCACAGGCTGAGAGGCAACGCCACGCATGGGCCGCAGCGCATCGACCCGTTTTCAGCGTCGCTGTTCCACGTGAAACGCGCATCAGAAGCGATGAAACCGCCTGGGCGAACCAGTCCGGATGGGAGGCCCATCACCACCTTTATCGGCCGTCACGCACCCCCCGCCCCACCCGGTCACTCCGCCTCCAAGCCCCAGGACCGCCAAACCACACCCCCTTCGCCCGCCCCGGCACCGCCACCGTTCCCCCTGGCAGCGCCAGCCCCGCGACCGCCCCGCGCTCGCCCACCCGCCTTGGCCAGCCCCCCCACCCACCGATTCATCGTCACCGGCACGATGCCCGGCTTGCCCAAGGGCCTCCACTGGAAGCCGATGCCCTCTTCCAGACTCACCACCCGCGGCAGACCATCCGCCCCTGCGCCGCGTTTCACGTGGAACAACCGCCGCGACGCCCCGGCCGGTTCCACCGCAAACACCAGCTTCACCTGGTGCCTCGCCCTCGGCGGCTTGCCATCCCGCCCACCCGCCGACGGCACATACCCCGCCTCCTCCACATACAGCAGCCGCCCCACCCGCACCTCCAGGCCCGCCTCCTCCAGCAGCTCCCGCCGCAGCGCCCCCGCCGCCGCCTCACCCGGCTCCACATGCCCGCCGGGCAGGTACGCATGCCCATGCTCGCTCACGCACACCAGCACATGCCCGCGATGCACCAACAGCCCACGTGCAATCAGATCAATCCGCTTGATGGGTCGAAAGGCGGTCGGTCGCGAAGGCGTAGTCATGCCCTCATCCTTGGCGCCCGGCGACACGTGCCGGGTCTGCGATGTCGAGGCCAGCCAGCGGGAGCCAGCGGTGGGGGGGCAACGGCGGCGAGGTCGCCGGTGCGCGACAGCAGCTCCGAGCTCGACAGCCAACCCTCGCGGCCCAGCCGTGAGCAACCTCTGCACGACCTGACATTTGTCGTGATGTTCCACGTGGAACACGCGCGCCGATCCGGTCATCGGATACACTGACCGCTCAGCACGCAGCAAGGAGCGCGATCATGGCGACGGACAAGAAGCGGCTCGGTCGGGGTCTCAGCAGTCTGCTCAACTCGCCCGTGAAGGTGGATGTGCCGGCGGCCGACGCGCCCGCCGCTGCCCCGCAGCCTGCACCGTCTCCGGCGGCACCCGCACAAGATGCGTCTGTCGCTCCGTCGATCCAGCCGAGTGCGCAACGTTCGCAGAGTGTTCAGGCTTCCAGCAATCAGCCGACCGCAGCAGCCACCGCCCCCGGCAGCAGTGGGGGGGATGTCGCCACCCCCGCCAATCCACTCACCTCCGACCCTGGCAACGGCACCGGCCCCAACGCCGGACGAAGGATCGTGCAGTTGCCAGTTGGCGACCTGACGCCCAACCGCCACCAGCCCCGCACCGACTTTGACCAGGCCGGTCTCGAGTCGCTGGCCGCGTCCATCCGCCAGGCGGGCGTGATGATGCCGCTGCTGGTCAGGCCCAGGCCCGCCACCGGCGCAGCGCCCGGCGCCGGTTCCGGCTCCGGCTCGGGCCCGCGCTACGAACTGGTCGCCGGCGAACGCCGCTGGCGGGCGGCGCAGTTGGCCGGCCTTCGCGCCGTGCCCTGCGTGATCGTGGCGCTCTCGGAGGTGGAGGCCGCCGAGTGGGCGCTGGTGGAGAACGTGCAGCGTGAGGACCTCGGCGCCATGGAGAAGGCGCACGCCTTCAAGGCGCTGGTGGAGCGTTTCGGCCAGCGGGCCGAGGCCGTCGCCGACCGCGTCGGGCTTGACCGTTCAACGGTGGTGAACTTCATCCGCCTGACCGACCTGGAGCCGGAGATCCAGTCGCTGATCACCGAGAAGAAGCTCAGCAGCGGGCACGGCCGGGCATTGCTGATGATCCCGACCCGCCCCGGGCAAGACGGCGACCGCAGCCCCCGCGTGCGGATGGCCCGTCGCGCCGTTGCCGAGTCCTGGAGCGTGCGCAAGGTCGAGATGATGGCCGGCGAACTGGCCCAGCGCATGGAGCAGGGCGGCATGCATGACAACGGCATGGCTTCCGACGAAGCCGAAGCCTCAAGCAGCGCTGCGGCCCTGGGCGCCCGCGCCGAGAAAGAACTGCTGGCGCGGGCCGCGGAGCTGCGCAACCAAGCCATCGAGAAGCAACTGGCCGAGCACTTCGGCACCAAGGTGAAGCTGAAGATGCGCAAGCGCGGCAAGGCCGCCCGCGGGCACATCACGCTGGAGTTCTACGGCCTAGACCAGTTCGACGGCCTGATCGCCAAACTCGGCGTGAAGCTCGAGACGTGAAGCGCGGCCGAGCCGGACCTGAACGCACCGGCGCGGGCCGGGTTCACGACAGCGGCTTGACGCGGATCTGCACGCTGGCGCGGCGGATCTCGCGGCCGTCGACCGACAGCACGGCGGTCACGGCGGCGGTGCCGGCCTGATCGAACGTGATGCGGGCGATGCGCCCGTTCTGTTCCACCGTCAGCCGGCCCATGGTGGTTGCCCAGGCGATCTCGGGGTTGCGGCCGAAGGTGTCGGAACTGCGGGCGTACACGGTGGCGGTTTCGCCGATGACCAACTCGGTCGTGCTGGCCTCCAGCGTGAATCCGACGCGGCTGGTCGAGGGCTCGACCGACGACTGCTGAGAGGAGGTGGTGCAGCCGGGCACAGCCATCAGCAGCAGCGAACCGGCGATGGTGAGCAGAGAAGTGGCCTTCATGATGATGGTCCTTTGTGATGAAAGTGGGGGGCAAGGACGCGGAGCCGGCGTACCCGACGGGCGCGTCAGCGTTCGCAGACCTGGGAACGGATCAGCGGGTCATCGCATGGCTCAGAAGCCGCGCGGGATGATGCCCATCAGCAGAAGCACCAGCACGATCAGCAGCAGCACACCCACGCCGCCGCTGGCGCGATAGCCCCAGTCGCGGCTGTAGCGCCACGTGGGCAGACCGCCGACAAGCAGGATGATCAGCACGATGATGAGGATGAGGCCCATAAGAACTCCATTGATCAGGTGGCTCGCGTCGTGCGGCAAAGTGACGCACGGCTCGGACTCGCCGGATTGGTGCGAGCGCCTGGCTGCACCTGCAACCAGTGCCATGAGTCGGCCGTGATTGTCCGAATCGATCGAAGGTCCCGACCAACAGTCGGGCCTCGGCTGGGCGAGGGCCCTGTCGCGCGGATTCAATCGATCTTCAGTTCCGTAAACTCAGCCCGATGCGGCCTCGATGCCGCGATCGTCACCTCCTGTATGCTCCAACAGCAGCGGTCGTGCCAGAGCGGAACCTTTATGGATCGAGCCCCATGCTCGCCCGTGGCACGCGAGCGATGCTCTCCTGAGGCTGAGCAGGGGCCGCCGGGCCCTCGCGGCGGGTGGCCGCGGCAAGCGCGCGACATGAACGGGGGAGTTTGCTGGTGGTCAGGAGCGCCGACCTGCTGCATAGTCCACTGCATCGAGGCGTCGCGGACCCATGCCAGACCGACTGAGTGGTCGGGCATCGGCATGAGCGGAGGCGATCCGGAGCAGCGGCCAGATCGGGGCCGGCTGGAACCCCGGAGTGTTCCAAGAGCCTGCGAACGGAGAAGAACCATGATTGCCTGGGTGATCGCGTTGCTGGTGCTGGCGCTGGTCGCCGGGTTGCTGGGCTTCACCACCATCGCCGGCGAAGCGATGCAGATCGCCCGCATCCTCTTCTATGTGTTCCTGGTGATGTTCGTGCTGGGGCTGGTGTTCAGCCTGTTCACCGGGCGGCGGGGGGGCGGGCGTTAGCCGCACGACCCGCCGGATGGATGATCGGGTGGCCTCGATGCAGGGCCTGGCGGGGTCGCCAACGCCGGAGCATGATGCATGAAGATTCTTCTCGTCTCGCCGAAAACACCCGACACCTTCTGGAGCTTCAGCCATGTGATGCCGCTGGTGGGCAAGAAGTCGGCGTTCCCGCCTCTGGGGCTGCTGACGGTCGCCGCCATGCTGCCCAGCTCGTGGGACCTGCGGTTGGTGGACCTGAACGTCGCAGCGCTCACCGACGACGACATCCGCTGGGCCGATGCGGTGTTCGTGTCGGCGATGATCGTGCAGGAGCCGTCGGTGCGCGAGGTGATCGCGAGGGCCAACGCACTCGGGCGGACGGTGGTGGCCGGCGGGCCGCTGTTCACCACCGGGGCCGAGCGCTTCCCGGAGGCGGCCTGCTGCGTGATCGGCGAGGCGGAAGGCGTGATAGAGGACCTGGTCGCCGACCTGTCTGCGGGGCGGCTGCGGAGCCGCTATCAGGCCGAGGGGCGGCCGGACGTGACCACCACGCCCCTGCCCCGGTGGGACCTGATCGACGTGGACGACTACCTGACGATGTCCATCCAGTGCTCGCGCGGGTGCCCGTTTGACTGCGAGTTCTGCGATATCACCGCGGTGTACGGCCGTGTGCCCCGCGTGAAGACCGAGCAGCAGGTGATCGCCGAACTGGAGGCCGTGCTGGCGACGGGCTGGCGGGGCTCGATCTTCATCGTGGACGACAACTTCATCGGCAACCGGGCGCGGGCCAAGGGCCTGCTGCGGGCGATGGTGGCCTGGCGCAAGCGCCGCAACGTGAGCCTGAGCTTCACCACCGAGGCGTCAATGAATCTGGTGGACGACCCGGAACTGATGGACCTGCTGGTGCAGGCCGGCTTCAAGAACGTGTTCATCGGCATCGAGAGCCCGCAGGAACAGAGCCTGACCGAGTGCCGCAAGCTGCAGAACACCAGGCGTGATCTGGTGGCCTCGGTCCGGAGCATCCACCGGGCGGGGATTCAGGTGATGGCCGGGTTCATCGTGGGGTTTGACAGCGACACCGAGCGCATCTTCGAGCAGCAGCGGCGGTTCATTCAGGACGCCGGTGTGGTGACGGCGATGGTCGGGCTGCTGACGGCGTTGCCGGGCACACGGCTGTTCACGCGGCTGACCACCGAGGGCCGCATGCTCGGGCACAGCACCGGCAACAACGTCGACGCCGTGCTGAACTTCACGACCACGCTGGACCCGGTGACGCTGACCAGCGGCTATCGCCGGCTGGTGAAGGATCTGTACCGGCCGAGTGTCTACTACCGGCGGACGCTGACGTTCCTGCGTGACTACCGGCCGGCCGGGCCGAGGACGCGGCCGCACATGGGGGACGTGATGACGCTGCTGCGGTCGGCGTGGATCATGGGCGTGCGCAGCCCGGGCCGGCGGGAGTTCTGGAAGTTCATCTGCCGCGCGTGGATCGGGCACCGCCGGGCGTTTGCTGAGGCGGTGGAACTGGCCATCCGCGGGCATCACTTCCGGGTGGTGGCGGCGGAGTTGTAGCGGCAGGCGGCCCCCCGGCTGGAGCCAGCCGGAGCGGCTCATTCGCGGGGAAGGGCGTGATCCGGGCGTCGGCGGCCTTGGGCATCGGTCGCCGGCAGCAGGACCCGTGTGTCCTCCGTGCCCGGGACGATGGTCGCAAGGATGCCGGAGGAAGCTGAACCATGGCCAATCAACACACCGGTTTGTGGATTCGTGTCGCCATCGCTGTCGGGCTGTTCGCGGCGGCGTTGCTGCTGACCGGCTGCAACACCGTCAAAGGTGCGGGGACGGACATCCACAACGCAGGCCAGGCGACCGAGGACGCGATCAAGGGCGACTGATCAACCCCGCACGGACGGCCGCGGGTCAACGCGGGCGTTGCTCGGGTGACAGGTGTTTGGCAGCCAGGCCAGCCGCCGAGCCAACACTGTCGCAGTATCGCCACTTGCCGCATCAGCGTGATGGTCCGCCTTGGCCCGGCCGACCCGCGTGTCGGCGGGGCTCGTGGGTGGTTCGCACAGGATGATCAGGCGGCGAGTTGAAGCGGGGGGCTGCGGGGGCTGCGGGCCTCAGGGCTGATCTGGCAGTGGCAGACATACGACGCGAAAGGTCCCGCGTCTGCGGGCTCTTGGGGGCGATCTGCAGCAGCCCATCAAGGAGCACCTGGGCGGACTCGGCACGATCAGTGGCGAGGAGGTAGCGGCCTATGGCGTAGAAACACGACACCACTTCGCTGATGTGGAAGACCTCGCGTGTCGGGTCAAAGTCGCAGCAGTTGAAGAGGGGTCCGCGCGGATCGGATTCAACGAGGACGCGGGCAGCATCGAGCCGGTTGGTGTTGAGCAGCGCGGTGAGGTAGTTGGCGAAGCCGAAGATGTACGTCGGGAAGTCCTTGAAGCACTGAGCGAGCACACGCTCGGACTCTTCGAATCGGCCGGACCGGTCGAGGGCCATGGCCAGGTGGTTCCGCAGGATGGCGATGTCCGGGTGCTGGGCAACCAGGGCCCGCACCTTGGCGAGTTGAGCGGCCGGGTTGCGCAGCATGGCGAGCGTCACGGCCTCGATCTGCTCGCGCTGCGACGGCGGAAGACTCAGGATCTTCGGGTCCGGCATCGGCTCCAGCGAAATGCTGAACGACTTGATCTGTGTGCCCCGTTCCCGGGCTCTGGCCTGAAGATCGGCGCGCTTCGCTTGAACCTCCGGGCTGTCGCCAAGTTCGTCAAGAGCCTTGACCGCGGTGAGAAGATCGTCAACCTCGGGGCGTGCCAGCGCGGGGGATCTCGGCCTGGTGGTGCGGCTGGACTGCCGCGGCCGCAGCGGCGCGTCGGACGCCTCGGGGAGCTTCGGACTGCCGGGCGAGTTGGGCCGATTCACCTTCTTGACCCGAATGGCAGACAGCTCGGGGTTCACGCCCATCGGCGAGAACCAATCTGGCGACCAGTTGGCCAGCCACGCATGCATCATCAAACGCTGTTCAGGATCGGGGACGTCCGCAGCAGTCGGCCCGGTGCGGCACATGCGCAGCAGGTCCTCCAGGGCGTACGGGCCGCCACAGTCTTCGGGCGGCCCACTCCGCTCACCTGCGACGCAGATCGCGGCGCGGTGCTTCTCGGGCTTCTCAAGCGGCCGTCCACTTGAACTCCAGAAGCCAATGTGGGGAGGAAATGGGAAGGAGGCCAGATCATCAACCGCTTCGGTGACCAGTTCCACCCGCCAGTCATCGCCGAAGTCGTAGACATACTCCACCTTGTCGCCAGGGCAGCCAAGCGCGTGACCAAGCAGCACTCTGCGTTCATCGCAGGCGGGCGTGCCGTCAGGTGCGTCCAGATCGAATTTGATCATGCGTCGATCCGTCAGCCGGCCGATCGACGGAGCCTGGAACATGTGCAGATGGCTGTCACTCCAGTCGAAGCACCGTTGGAGCACCAGGTGCAACTGGGCGAAGTCCAATCGCGGGTCCAGCAGCAAGCGCCGCCAGATCGCAGGCTTGCACTTGAGCACGGTGGCCTTGACAACCAGCACGGGGCCGACGGGCGGGCCGGCGGGTTCACGCCCTCGAGATGCCGCCATGGGGACACTCTCCTCTCGACCGCCCGGCGATCGCCGCGCGGCCCAATCCAATCTCACGCCCCTGATTCGCCTGCATCCCCACCCAGCACCTTGGGCACCTTGATGAACGGCTCGTGCTTCTCCGGCGCCATGGCCATCAGCACCTCGGAGGGCAGCGTCGGCCCCGGCACGTCGGCCCCCAGGGGCGAGGGCATGTCCAAGGGCGAGGTCAGCGGCTCGACCCCGTCCAGGTTCAACTCGCCCAGCCGCTGCGCGTAGGTCAGGATGGCGGCCAGTTGGGTCTGGTACTGCGCCGCCTGTTGGGGCGAGGGCTGCAGGCGGGCGAGGGTGGCCAGGCGCTGGATGTCGGCGGGGGAGAGTTCCATGGCGACAAAGCAAAGGTAGCGGAGCTGCGGCATGACCGGCCGCGGGCGAGGGTGGCCAAGCGGGGTGACGGCGGGGTGCCGGGGATGGGCGGGGCGGGGGAAGGCCCGGCGGGGCTTTGGGCGAGGTCGGCGGCCGGCGACATGTGCCCACTCAGGGGGCTGCGCGGGGTCGGATGGACGGGCTTTGGGAGGGCCGGCCTGCGGCGGCAAACCTAGTATTGAGGCCGGAAAAACAGCGGGGCGGATGGCCGCTGCGCCGGGGCCGGTCTGGCGGTCTGGCGGTCTGGCGGTCTGGCGGTGGGGCGGTGGGGCGGTGGGGCGGTGG
>JAJTDF010000164.1 GCA_021294835.1 Planctomycetaceae bacterium | reverse complement strand
CCCATCGTGCGGATGGCCTGGTGGGACCACCCCGAGAAGGGGCGCGGCCGCAAGCTCGTCCAGGACGAGGAGACCGGCGAGTGGTACTTCACCACCCCGTGGTATGAGGCGGAGGTCGCCAAGCGGGTGGACGCCCAGGACATCGCCGAGAACCTGGACATTGACGACGAAGGGTCCTCGTCGGTGGTGTTCGACCCGAAGACCCTGCACATGCAGCGGGCGTTGTACGTCCGGCCGCCGACGTTCCGGGGCACGGTGGCCCTGCCGCGCGGCGAGATCGTCGATCCCTCCCAGGAGTTCTGGTCCCGACCGCTGCACAAGATTGGGTTTGTCCCGGCCGAGGCGGGGTCAACCGGGCGGCTGTGGTGGTGGGGTGATCTGCGCGAGGATGCGGACGGGATTCTCCGGCCGCCCCCGTTCCCCTGCGGGATCGGCGTGGACGTCGCCCAAGGGGTCGGGGCGTCAGACTCGGTCATCACCCTGGAGAACGCCGCGACCGGGGAGCAGGTCGGGCGGTGGCGGCACAACCTGACCATGCCCAACGAGCTCGGCCAGTTCCTGTACCTGCTGGGGTTCTGGCTGGCTCGGGGCAACCCGGAGCGGACGCCGACGATCGCCATCGAGGCCAACGGACCGGGGGCGGCGGTGATCCTGACCCTCCGCCGGCTGGAGTATCCGACGCTGTACCGGATGCCCAAGGACGAGACCAAGGTCCGCCGGGAGAAGCCCAACTACGGCTGGACGTCCTCCCGCCACAACAAACGCTCGATGCTGGAGGTTTTCCGCGGCGCCCTGGCCCGGCGGGAGGTCCAGAGTCACGACGCCGAGATGCTCGACCAGTGCGCGGCCTACACGAACTACGAGGAGGGCGGGGTGGGTCCGCTGACCCTGTCCGGGATGAGCGAGGAGCAGCGAGCCCAGCACGGCGACATGGTCATCTCCGCCATGCTGGCCCACGAGGCCTGTCTGCGGATGCCCGCCAGCCCGGAGGGCAAGCACGAGGCCCCGGTGGGCTCGTTCGGGTGGCGGCGCAAGCAGCGCGAGGAACGGCGGCTGCGCCAGTCTGACGAAGACGACGGCGAACTGGACTGAGCCGGGTAGACGCGCCATGGGCTGCGTCCGTAGGTTTGGCCGATGCCCAGCGCCGACGGATTGACACTGGACGCCGCCCACGTGCTCGAGACCGTGGAGGATGCACACTCCCGGATGTCCTGGGCGCGGGAGGCCCGTGCCGACCACCTGGGTGCCTACGCGGGGGCGTGGTACGGCTCGAACAGCCGGACGACACGCGGCCGGGCGGTGAACCTCATCGCCCAAGTCGTCAATGCGTTCCTCCCGGCCCTGGCGTACAACCACCCCAAGCCCTATCTCCGGCCCCGGCGGGCCATGCTGGACGGGGAAACGCTGCTGCTCTCGGCCCAACTGGAGCAACTCCAGGAGGAGCTCGACACCGGCGAGATGTACCGGTACCTGATCGTCGATGCCCTGTTCAGCCCGTGGGCGGTGACCTACACCGGGCTCCGCAACGCCCGGCGGCTGCACGAGGTGAACGGGGCGTTCTACGACGCTGGCGAGCCGTTCACTGTGCCGGTGGACTTCGAGGACTACGCGGTCGATTGCGACGCCAAGACCCTCAAGGGCCGGTCCTGGGAGGCCCACAAGTTCGTCGTGTCCAAGGAGGCCATGCTCGCCGATCCGACCTTCGCCGATGCCCGCGAGCGGATCGAGGCGATGAACACCATCGAGCGGGCCGGGCGGGAGCAGAACCCCGGCAACCGCCTGACCGCCGGCGGAGCCGGGGCCAGCAACTGGATGACCGAGCGGGTCGAGCTCTGGAACGTCATCCTCTACCGGCACGATGGCATCCTGGAAGGCACAATCCCCACCCGTCAGGCCGGTTCGATCACCAGCGATTGGCTTCGCCTGGCGTGGTATGAGGGCCCGGAGGATGGCCCGTACGACCACCTGTCGTGGAACCCGGTCCCGTCGAACCTGTTCCCCCTGCCCCCGATCGCCACCATCCGCAGCATCTCCGACGCCATCGATATGGCGATGGACAAGGCCATCCGGGGCGTCAAGAAGTCCAAGAAGGGCGTGGCCTACTCGCCGTCCACCAAGGATGCGGCCGAGCGGATCAACAACGCCGAGGACCATTTCACCATCAAGACCGACGATCCGGCCGGGGCCAAGGTCCTTGACCTGAACATGGTCCTGGACGGCATCATGCCGATCATCTCCTGGATGCAGGGGATCGGCAACACGGTGGCCGGCTCGCCGAACATCGTGGGCGGAACCGGGCGGATTGCCGACACCCTGGGCGAGGCGGAGATCCTCAACTCCAAGGCCAACAGCCGGATGCAGGACATGGGCCAGCAGGTCACCAAGCTGGCCGGGAAGCACATGCGCAAGCAGGCGTGGTTCTTCCAGACCGACCCCAACGCCGACTACATGGTCCCGCTGCCCCTTGGCCCCGGCGGCGAGCTGATCGATGTGCCGATGGCGGCGGCCGAGCGGCAGTTCGGCCCGGAGGACTTCCGCTGGGAGGTGATGCCCGGCTCCATGGTGGCGATGGACCCCAACCTGCGGGCCCGTCGTCTGGTCGAGATCCTCAACGTGTTGGGTGGGCTGATGCCTATGTTCCAGGCGGGTGTGATGCGGCTGGATGGCACCCTGCGGGTGCTCCAGCAGGCGACCGGCCTGTCGGAACTGACCGACATGTTCAACGATCCGGCGGCGGTGATGATGCAGATGGCGGTGAT
>JAJTDF010000090.1 GCA_021294835.1 Planctomycetaceae bacterium | reverse complement strand
GCTTGGCGTCATCGGCTCGCTGTTCCCGCTCGGCCTTGTCGTCGCCTTCGTCCTCGGGCTGATGGTCTACATCGGCATGCTCATGCAGACCCTGGAGTTGGATCGCAACGAGGCCCTGTTCGTCGGCCTGGGCGTCCACATCGCCGCCGGCATGCTCATTTCGGGGCTAGCGTGAAGGCCTCTCGCCCATGAGTCTCCCCGCCGACAACTCGCCTCCCGCGCTCCCCCACAGCGCCCCCACCCTCGCCCGCGCCCCGGTTGAACCCTGGCGGGCCACCACCGCCGGCCGCGTCGTTGCCGCCGGCGTCGCCGCCGCCTGCCTGGCCGTGCTGGTCACCGCCTCCACCCTCAGCCCCGCCGCCGAAGGGCACGGCACCCACACCCAGCTCGGCCTCCCCGCCTGCGGCTTCTACCTCGCCACCGGCCAGCCCTGCGCCACCTGCGGCATGACCACCGCCTTCGCCCACGCCGCCAACGGCTCGCTGCTCCAGTCCTTCCTCACCCAGCCCGCCGGCATGCTCATGGCCCTCGCCGCCGCCGCCACCTTCTGGATCGCCCTCCACACCGCCCTCACCGGCTCCCGCGCCGGGCTGGTCGCCAGCCGCCTGCTCAGCCCCCGCTGGCTCATCGTCGCCGGCATCATCCTCGCCGCCGCCTGGGCCTTCACCGCCTGGCGGTGGTCGCTGAGGCCCTGAACCCGCCCGCCCCTGTCCCGCCCTGTCCCGCCCTGTCCCGCCCGGTCCCGCCCTTCACCGAAACCCCGGCCCCACTCGGTACGTATCCACCAGACCCGGAATCTGTTCGGTATCGATCCATCCCGGCCCTTCACACCACCCCAAACAGGCTACTTCAACCCCACTTATCCACACACACCCCCTATAAAAGTTCATGGCAAAGCCCATTTCGACAGCACTTCACCCGACCACCACCACCTCCCGCCACTCGACTTATCCCCACACACCCCTACCCCCACGCCACATCCCGTGCCAAACCCATCGCCCGCGCTTGTCTTCCCTTCGCTTCCTTCGCTCCTTCGCCGACTATGCATTTCTTTTTCACAACCCGCCCCCGACCTCGACACCCATCACTGACCCCGACACCCCCGCCTGACCACCCCCCGCAAGTTCCGCACTTTGGCCCATCGCTCAACCCGGCCCCAGTCCTCCACCCCTCAACAATGCACCCGATGTCCGCACCACCTCGACGCACCCCGACCTCGCCCGTCCGTTGGCCATCGCTGATCGCCCTGCTCGGGCTGGCGCTCACCATGGCCCTGACCTCCGGCTGCAACATCGTCGCCGGCATCGGCGCCTTGGAAGAGGCCCGCCGCCGCAACTCCACCCAGACCATCGACCCCGTCTACACCGGGCTGCAGGGCAAGTCCTTCGCCGTCGTCGTCACCGCCGACCGCGTCATCCAGTCCGACTTCCCCGACCTGCTCCCCCGGCTGACCACCTTCATCACCGACGACCTGGTCCGCAACCAGCCTGCCATCCAGGCCGCCGGCATGGTGCCCGCCGCCGACGTGCTGCAGTACCAGTACAACAACCCCCGCTGGATCACCCTCTCCTACGGCCGCCTGGCCGAGCAGCTCGGCGTGCAGCGGCTGATCATCGTCGATCTGCTCGAGTACCGCCTCTTCGAGCCGGGCAACAAGTACCTCTGGTCCGGTCGCGCCGCCGCCACCGTCAACATCATGGAGTCCGACGGCCCCCTGCCCGACGAGGCCGCCTTCTCCAAGCAGCTCAAGGTCAAGTTCCCCGACAAGGACGGCATCGGCCCGGCCGACATGGACATCCGCATCGTCAACACCGAACTCTCCCGCCGCCTCGGCCAGCGTGCCTCCTGGTTGTTCTACGCGCACGAAGAGCCCTACTACCCCGACTTCTAATCCCCCCGCCGCCCCGTCCCCGTCCGTCGCACCAGCCGGCCAGCCCGCCCCATGCACACCTCCCGCACCCACCCCCGCCCTCATTCCCACCCCGCGCGCCGCTGCACCTCCGCCGCCCGCCTGGGCGCGCTGGCCCTGCTGGCGCTCGGCGGGCTGGTCCTGCCCGGCTGCAACATCGTCGGCCCCGCCCTGCTGCTGGTGCACGGCCCCGAGAAGGTCAAGCCCGCCTACACCCTGCCCGAGAAGCGCTCCGTCGTCGTCTTCATCGACGACCGCGAGAACCTCATGGGCACCCGCGCCGCCCGTGACGCCATGGGCAAGGCCGCCGACGACGCCCTGCTCAAGAGCAAGGCCGCCGCCGACGTCATCCAGTCCCGCATGACCCAGGTCGCCGTCCGCTCCGACCGCCGCGACAACCTCATGACCATCACCGAAGTGGGCCGCGCCGTCAAGGCCCAGGTGGTCATCTATGTCCGCGTCCGCAACTTCGGCCTCAGCCAGGACGGCCAGAGCTTCTCGCCCCTGGCCGACCTGGGCGTCCGCGTGGTCGACGCCGACGCCGACGAGCAGCTCTGGCCCCCCAAGGAGGCCGACGAGCGCGAGTACCTCCTGGCCGTCCGCCCCCGGGGCGGCGTCGCCCCGCTGCCCACCAACCGCGCTGAGGACCTCCAGTCCCGCATCTCCCTGGCCCAGTCCGCCGGGCTGGCCGTCGCCCAGTTGTTCTACGAGCACGAGGCCCGCGAGCGCCCCGGCAGCAGCCTGGAAGAGACCCGCTCCCGCGCCGGCGAAACCCGCTGATCCACCATCCGCCCGTTATGTCCAGCACCGTCCGCCTTGTTCACGTGCTTGCGCCGTCGCTGGGCCTCGGGCCGGTGCTCGCCTGCGCCGCTGCGCTTCGCCGCTGCGCCGCCCTGGCCCGCACCCGCAACCCCGCCCTCCAGCAGCACGTCTGGGTCCTGGGCAATGACGCTGCCGAACGCACCGTCGCCGACGCCGGCCTGATCACCACCGACCGCGCCCCGGCCCATCGACCCGCCGACTGGCTCTCGCCCCTGCTCGGCCTCCCGCGCCACGCCGGCCTCGCCCGCCTGCTGACCACCCGCCTGCGCCAATGGGCCGCCCAGGGCGCCGCCCGGGGCGAGGTCTTCCTCCTCCCCTGGCACGCCGACCTCGCGCCCGAACTGCACCGCCTGGCCGCCCCGCTCGGCGGCCTCGTCCGCGACCCGCTCGCCCTCGCCCAGTTGGCCGCCATCTCCTCGCCCGCCGCCGCTCTGCCCCCCGTCGCCCCGCTCGACCGCACCGACCGCGACGCCGTCCGCACCGCCATCGGCATCGCCCCCGGCCAGTGCGCCGTCGCCGTCCTGGCCGATCCGCCCAGCGAAACCGATCAGTGGAACGGCACCCTCGCCGTCGGTCTGGCCGCGTACGGCGGTGCCCGCTCGCTCATCACCGTCGTGCCCCGTCCGCCCGGCGGCAGCATCGAACGCATCGCCCGCCTGAACCGCAACCACGGCCACCGCTGGGAGAGCCTCGCCGTTGACGGCTCCCCGCAACGCCTGTTCACCGGCGCCGATGTGCTCCTCTGGCCCAGACCCACGCCCGCCGCCCTGCCCCTGGCCCTCGCCTGCGCCGCCTCCGGTCTGCCGGTCATCACCCCCGACGGCCCCGAAGCACGCACCCTGCTCGGCGATGATCCGGCCCTTGTCGAAACCTGCCTCGCTCAGGACGCCGGCTCGCCCCGCCTCGGCGGGCTGCTGCTGCGACTGGCCACCGATCCGGTCCGCCTGCGCAATACATCCGCCGCGCTCGTCGCCCGCTTGGCCCCCCGCCTGCGCGAGTCCGTGCACCTCACCGCCAACGCGCTGGCCGACCTCGCCGCCCCCGCCCAATCGCTCCAACCCGCAGGGGCCGCCTCATGACCGCCGCCCTGCACTCACTCACCCGCCGCGATCTGCCCCCGCTCCCGCCCGGCCCCACCCAGGTGCTCATGGTCTGCCTGGGCAACATCTGCCGCTCACCGCTCGCCCGCCTGCTGCTGCAAGAAACCGTCACCCAGCGCGGCCTGCAAGCACGCATTTCCGTCGACTCCTGCGGCACCGGACCCTGGCACATCGGCAAGCCCGCCGACCCGCGTTCGGTGGCCGCCGCCCGCCGTCACGGCCTGGTGCTCACCCACCGCGCCCGCCAGCTTGATGCCACCGGCGACTTGGACCGCTTCCCGCTGCTGATCGCCATGGATGCCGACAACGCTCGCACCCTGGTCTCGCGCGGGGCCGATGCTGACCGCATCCGCCTGCTCCGTGCCTTCGACCCGGCGCTGGCCGACGTGCATGACCACCAAACCCTCGCCGTGCCCGATCCGTACCACGAGGCCGACGAAGCCTTCGACGAGGTCTTCCGAATGATCCGCGCCGCCGGCCATGGGCTGGTGGACGCCATCCTCGCCGCTCAGGAGTCCGCATGACCGTGCGTTGCCATCCCGTTCCCCGCGCGGGCTTCACGCTCATCGAACTGCTGGTGGTCATCGCCATCATCGCCCTGCTGGTGGGCATCCTGCTGCCGGCCCTCGGTTCGGCCCGCCAGGCCGCCCGCGCCGTCGCCTGCTCCGCCCGGCTGCAGCAGCTCGGCGTCGCCCTCTCGCTGTATCTTGACGACCACCGCAACGCCCTGCCCCAACTGCGCATCTCCATGGGCACCGGCACCGCCAACATCGGCGCCCTGTTCGGCGGCAAGAAGGGCACGCTCCCGGCCTTCGGCATCAACCAGTTCGGAGCCGAACGTCGCCCCCTCAACCGCTACCTGGACATCGGCGCCGTGCAGCCCGACAGCGACCCGGGCATCTCCGAGGTCGAGGCGTATCGCTCACCCGCCGACGCCGGCGGCAACATCCCCGGCATCGGCCCCGTCCGCAGCATGTACGACCTGCTCGGCTCCAGCTACACCCTCAACGACCACAGCCCCCGGGGCGATCAGTTCGCCACCCTCGTGCCCGTCGCCGGCGGCCCCATGCCGTTGATCGTCACGCCCACCCGCACCTGGCTGCTGGGCAGCCACCCGATCTACGGCCACCAGGAAGGCGGCGACCGGGGCATGCGCTGGTACGGCAAACGCGAGACGGCCGCCAACCTGCTCTTCGCCGACTTCCACGTCGGCGGCCCCTTCAACGTCCCCGCCTCCCCGACCGACACCACCCCCGATTACACCTATCTGCCCCGGCCCGACTGGTTCGGGCCCAATCCGGGCTGAGAACCCCCGCCAAGTTGAGAACCCCCGCCAGGCTGAAAACGCCGGTCGGGGCCGCCCAAACGGGCCCGCCCGCCGCCTGATAAACAAACCTGATCGAACTCCCAATCTGCATCGATTGGATGAATGATCTGTGAACGCTATGTTTCACTCAGCCGGGACTCGCGCCAAACACCAGACCGACCCGCCCGGCGACCAAGGAGCCTCCGCATGACCGCCAAGCACGACCCGTTCAACTCCAAGGCCACGCTCAGCGTCGCCGGCAAGACGTACACCTACTACGCCCTTGAGGCCCTGCAGCGCAAGGGCGTGGGCACCATCTCCAAGCTCCCGTACTCCATCCGCGTGATCCTCGAGTCCATGCTCCGCTCGGTCGACGGCTTCACCGTCACCGCCGACGACGTCACCGGCCTGGCCGGCTACAACGCCAAGAGCCCCGCCAAGGAGGAGATCCCCTTCATGGTCGGCCGCGTGGTGCTGCAGGACTTCACCGGCGTGCCCTGCGTGGTGGACCTGGCCGCCATGCGTGACGCCATGAAGGCCCTGGGCGGCAACCCCGCCGCCATCAACCCGCTGGTGCCCTGCGACCTGGTCATCGACCACTCCGTGCAGGTCGACGCCTTCGCCTCCTCCACCGCCCTGACCATCAACAACCAGAAGGAGTTCGAGCGCAACAACGAGCGTTACGAGTTCCTCAAGTGGGGCCAGCAGAGCCTCCGCAACTTCCGCTGCGTGCCCCCGGCCACCGGCATCGTCCACCAGGTCAACCTCGAGTACCTCTCCCCCGGCGTGCTCACCAAGCAGGTTGGTAACGAGACGGTCGCCTACCCCGACTCCTGCGTCGGCACCGACAGCCACACCACCATGATCAACGGCCTGGGCGTCGTCGGCTGGGGCGTCGGCGGCATCGAGGCCGAGGCCGTCATGCTCGGCCAGCCCTACTACATGCTCCCGCCCGAGGTCATCGGCTTCAAGCTCGTCGGCAAGCTGCCCGAGGGCGCCACCGCCACCGACCTGGTCCTCACCGTCACCCAGATGCTCCGCAAGAAGGGCGTGGTCGACAAGTTCGTCGAGTTCTTCGGCCCCGGCATCGCCGCCCTCTCCGTGCCCGACCGCGCCACCATCGCCAACATGGCCCCCGAGTACGGCGCCACCATGGGCTTCTTCCCCGTCGACCAGACCACCATCGACTACCTCAACTTCACCGGCCGGGCCGAGGCCGCCGCCCTCACCGCCGCCTACGCCAAGGCCAACCACCTCTGGTGGGAGCCCACCTCGCCCGACCCCGTCTTCACCGACGTGCTCGAGCTGGACCTGTCCACCGTGCAGCCCTCGCTGGCCGGCCCCAAGCGCCCGCAGGACCGCGTGGAACTCAAGAACGTCAAGGCCGAGTTCCTCAAGAGCCTGGGCGCCCCGCTGGGCAACACCGCCTTCGGCCTGGGTCAGGAGAAGATCTTCGGCGCCTTCGGCACCTACAAGAACCCCACCGACTCCTCCGCCCACAAGCTCACCCACGGCGCCGTGGTCATCGCCGCCATCACCTCCTGCACCAACACCTCCAACCCCGATGTGCTCATCGCCGCCGGCCTGGTCGCCCGCAAGGCCCACGCCCTGGGCCTCACCCGCAAGCCCTGGGTCAAGACCTCCCTGGCCCCCGGCTCCCGCGTCGTCACCGACTACCTCGACAAGGCCAAGCTCACCACCGACCTGGAAGCCCTGGGCTTCCACACCGTCGGCTACGGATGCACCACCTGCATCGGCAACTCCGGCCCGCTGCCCGAGGAGGTCGAGGCCTTCATCAAGGAGGGCGATCTGGTCGCCGCCTCCGTCCTCTCCGGCAACCGCAACTTCGAGGGCCGCGTGCACCCGGCCGTCAAGGCCAACTACCTCGCCTCCCCGCCCCTGGTCGTCGCGTACGCCATCGCCGGCTCGGTCGCCATCGACCTGGCCACCGAACCGCTGGGCACCAGCCGCGACGGCAAGCCGGTCTTCCTCAAAGACATCTGGCCCACCCACGCTGAGGTCCAGGCCCTCAAGGCCCAGTGCGTCACGCCCGAGCAGTTCAAGACCCAGTACGCCAAGGTCTTCACCGCCAACGACACCTGGAACGCCGTGCCGGTCTCCAAGAGCGACCTCTACGCCTGGAACGACAAGAGCACCTACATCCAGCTCCCGCCCTACTTCCAGGGCATGGGCCCCAAGCCCGCCGAGGGCGCCATGCCCCCCATCAAGTCCGCCCGCGTGCTGGTCAGCGTCGCCGACTCGGTGACCACCGACCACATCTCCCCCGCCGGCGACATCGCCGAGAAGTCCCCCGCCGGCGAGTACCTCAAGTCCCTGGGCGTGCCCCGCAGCCAGTTCAACTCCTACGGCTCCCGCCGCGGCAACGACCGCGTCATGACCCGGGGCACCTTCGCCAACGTCCGCGTGAAGAACAAGCTCACCGGCGTCAGCACCGACGGCCAGCCCGCGACGGTCAAGGAAGGCTGGTGGACGCGTGACTTCACCCAGCCGAACGCGCCCGTCGCCACCATCTTCGATGCCAGCGCCAACTACCGCAAGGCCGGCACCCCGCTGATCGTCCTGGCCGGCAAGGACTACGGCATGGGCTCCAGCCGCGACTGGGCCGCCAAGGGCACCATGCTCCTGGGCGTCAAGGCCGTCATCGCCGAGTCCTTCGAACGCATCCACCGCGGCAACCTGGTGGGCATGGGCGTGCTCCCGCTGACCTTCAAGCCCGGCCAGACCGCCGACAGCCTCGGCATCTGCCCGACCGACACCTTCGACATCCACCTGCCCGCCGAGTTCACCCCGCGCGGGGAGATCAAGGTCACCGCGACGGCGACCCAGGGCGCCAAGAAGGGCCAGAAGGTCGAGTTCAGCGTCATCTGCCGCCTGGACACCGCCGTCGAGATCACCTACTTCCGCAACGGCGGCATCCTGCAGACGGTGCTCCGCAAGCTGCTGAGCGAGAGCCGCCAGCCCGCCATGGCCGGCGTCTGATCGCTCGTCGCACCGCGATTGCCCAGTCGGCCCACCGGCCGGCGCGAACCGTCAAGCGAGCTTTGACGAAACACTCATGCGGCCCGAACCCTCGCCGGTTCGGGCCGCTTTGCTGCGCCGCCGCACCCCCAACGCCCGGCCCCGTGCCCATTTTCACCGATTTGCGGGACGCACTTTCCAGCCCCGTCCGCCCCGCCCCCCCTTGCAGACCGCTCGCCAATCTGGTAGGCTCCAAGACATGGCCCCCGTCATGCAACCGCACCACCACGACGCGATCCGCAACCACCCGAGCGCCGGCCCCGTCAGCGCCGCCGCCGCTGCGGAGCATCCCGACGTGGTGACCTTCAAGTACCACGGTGTGGACGCTCAGGGCAAGCAGTCCACCACGTTCCGGCGTCGCGGCCGGATCGACGAGCACGCCCTCACCCTCGGCAAGCAGCAGTACCCGCTGACCAACCTGCACTCGGCCAAGTGTGTGCACAGCCGCGTCGCCATCGGCCTGGAAAGCCTGACGCACCCCGGACAAGCGACGGTGGTGGTGATCCAGACGTCACCGAAATCCGCCCGCCAAGTGGTGCGGGCGTTGAACCGGTCGGTCTCGCTTCAGGTGATCGCCGCCGCACGGCGGCAACTGACCGCCGAAGGCCGGCTCGGGCTGCTGCGCTCCTGCCTGTGCCCGGGCTGCGGGTGCACCATCGATCTGTCCGGCCGCCGCGCCAGCCCCGAGGTGTACTGCCCGTACTGCGACAGCGTGTGGAGCCTGCAGGACACCGGCGATCGCCGCCGCGACGAGGAGGCCCGGCAGCGTCACTGCGACGGCTGCGGGCTGTACGGCCGCCCGGACACGATCACCTGCGGCTACATCATCTTCCTGCTCGTCGCGGTGATCTACCGCTACCAGATCCGGGAGCTGTGCACCACGTGCATGCGTCGTGAGTCGTGGAAGATGGTGGGCACCAACCTCGTCGGCCTGATCGGCGAGGTGCACGCGGTGCCGCAACTGGTGCGGTCGTACGTTCGCGCCCGCCCCGCAGGCCGACACTTCGCCGGGCTGGAGGCCGCCAACGCGCTGGCCACCGGTCGCCGTCCGGAGCGGGCCGAGGACTCGTACCGCCAGATCATCGCGCGGCTCGGCCACTGCGCCGGCGTGCGATACAACGCGGGCAACGCCTGCGTGCGTGCCGGACGTCTGGCCGAGGCCGTCGAGCACTTCGCCCACGCGCTGGGCGACTGCTCCAACTACAAGCCCTCAGTTGACGCGCTGGCCGCGTGCTACCGCCGGCTGGGCATGCACGAGCAACTCGAAGCGCTCAAGGCCCACTGGCGGCTCGATCCGTCGAGCGGGGCGGACGCACCGCCGGCCCAGCCGCCAACGCCCCGCACCAACCGTCCGCCGCGGCTCTGAACGCCTGCACACCACAGGGTGATCTCCGCTGCTTGGCTTGGCCGTTTACCACCCCCGCCCGGCCCGCACGTGCTGGCTTCAAACCGCCCAGTTGCCGCCCAAACAACAACGCCCGCACGGGCGGGCGCTGCTGGTCAGACTCGGGTTGGAACCACACGCGATCGCGGCCGATCAGCGCGTCATCTGCGGCTGGTTCAGCAGCAGCGGCGGCTTGAGGGTCGCGATCACCTGCTCGCCGATGGCGTAGCGGTCCAGACGCACATTGGACGTGACGCGGAAGATCAGCATCAGCTTCTGGTCCGTCCGCGTGCGCGACATGCTGGGCAGCTGGTCCTTGCTGGTGATCGGCGCGCCGGGCGTGAAGCGGATGTGGATGATGCCCTGATCCTCGTAGACAAAGCCGATGCAGTCGTAGCTCTGGTTGTTGGTGTCGATGAGCATCGGCTTGCCGGAGGCGTTGTCGCTCACCGAGGAGAACCAGCTCAGCTGGTTGGTCTCGCCCGGGGTCACGTCCACCTGCACGATCACCGTGCCGTCGCCGGCCTGGAAGTTCTCCACGATCAGCGAGCGGTCGGTCTGCCGGCCGCCCAGTTCCGCGGGCGAGAACTTCGAGTCGCCGCCGGCGACTTCCTTCTCATTGTCCGTCAGGATCAGGTCGCGCTTCTGGCCCTTGTCCAGCCGGCGCCCGAAGGGCAACTGGTGCGTCGCCTTGATGGGCGCCGTCTGCAGGTTCTCCTGGCGGGCCAGATCGATGGTCACGGCACCGTCGGTCTTGAGGTTGCCGATCGGGCTGCCCCCGCCGCCGCCGCCCAGGGCCAGCATGGCGGTCACGTTGCCCATGGCGGTGTCACGCTCGGCAACGGTCGCGAAGGCGGTGGCCTTCTTGGGGGTCAGGTCGCCGGCCTCGGGGTCGACGATGTTGAACCGCTGGCCCTTGATGTACAGAGCGATGGGCACCCAGCGGGGCTCCACGCGGGGGACGAGGAACTCGAAGGCCATCACGCGGGTGGAGGCGGCGCCCGGCGTGGTCATGTAGACGTCCCGCCCGTCGAACCGCCAGCGGCCCACGCGCGGGGTCTCGGCGTTGCGGCCCTGCGACCAGATGGCCAGCGGCTGCACGCTCATGGTGAAGCCGTCGTCCGCCGAGCGGAGCACCAGCGTGGCATGGCCGGGGCCGACGAGCACCTGGCCGAACTTCTCCACCGCAGCGGGCTCAAAGCGGACGACATAGCCCTCGATGTAGGACTTGGCCGTGACCGAGTCGCCGTTGAAGTCCTTGAAGCCCTTGTTGTCGCCGACCAGCGTGTTGGCCGCCTCGCCGTTCTGCTCAGCCACCGTGTACCGCCCCACCAGCGAGGCCGCGTTGGGGGCCATGCCGAAGTTCAGCAGCAGGTCATCCGGGCCGGTGCGCAGCAGGTGGCCCTCGTCGACCAGATGGGGCCGCCAGTGGGCCATCGGGGTGCTGGTCCGCAGCGTGGTCTCCGAGAGGAAGGCGTACATCGAACCGACCAGCCGGTCGAACGGGACCATCAGGCTGTCGCCCCGGACGATCGACCCGCTGGTGTCGGTCTCCACAGCGGTGTAACCCATGAATGAGAGCGGGGTGCGCATCTTCGACACGCCGATGGCCATCACGCCGGCGACCACCGTGCCGGCGATCAGCCCGCAGACGGCGCCGCCGACCCAGTCGGAGACGCTGTCAACCTTCACGTTGGCCCGCACCACGGCGTTGACGATCGCCGAGAGGATGGCGGCCGAGAGGGCGAACGGCAGCAGCAGGCCCAGGCCCCAGGCGATGTCCTTCACCCAGGCCGGGTCGGGCACCTTCTCCAGCAGCAGGCCGGTCACCGGCTCCCACACGCCAAAGGCGACGGCGCCGGAGGCCAGCACGATGGCCATGTTCAGCAGCGAGGAGAAAAAGCCCCGCGACGCCCAGACGTAGGCAACGAGGAGACAGATGCCGATGGTGAGCAGCGAGAAGATCATGGTTCGCTCAGGGTTCCTGAACGGCGGGCCCAGTTGTCGGGAGGATCTGGCTGGGCCGCCGGGGTGGTTCGTGGTCGGGGAATCAGCAGGACGGTGAAGGCTCAGGCCTTCTTGGCCGGGGCGGGGGCTGCGGCTGCGGCCTGTGCCGGTGCGGCGGCCGGCGCAGCGGCGGCGGTCAGCACCCGCTGCACTTCTTCAACTGAGGTGACGCCGGTGAGGGCCTTGCGGAAGGCGGCGGTCTGCAGAGTGGGGATGCCCCGCTTGCGGATGTTGGCCTTGACACCGGCGAGGTTGCCCTGGGCGATCAGGTCGCGGTCCTCGCCGTCCAGGCGGATGACCTCGAAGATGCCCTCCTGCCCGAAGAAGCCCACGCCGCTGCACATGGGGCAGACCTCGGGCTTGTTCTTGATCAGCACCTGGCCGCCCTTCTTGGCCAGTTGGGTGGTCTTGCCATCCCCGCCGAGCTTCTTGACCATGTCGGGCGTCGCGGGGTAGGTCACCTTGCAGTTGGTGCACAGCTTGCGGATCAGCCGGAAGGCCACCACGCCCCGCAGGTGCTTGGCGGCCAGGGCGTTGTCGCCCACAAGCTTGAGGTACGCGTCGACGGCGGCCATGGGGTCATCGGCCCGCAGGGTCAGGTACATCCGCGTCCGCTCGCCGTCGCCCTTGGCGACTTCCTTGGCGGTATCGGCGTCCTTGCACTCGGCGATGCCCAGCACGTCCGGGTCGCGACGCAGCATGGACCGCACCGTCGTCGCGTAGGTGGCGCCCTCGGCCTGCGGGTCGAAGGCCTGGTGGCGGATGCCCTCCAGGTTGGCCTGCGGCTCCTCTTCCACCGTCTGGATGCTGTTGGCGTACGCGTCGTGCATCGAGAGGATGGTGTACAGCGTGGTGGTCCGGCCGCCGTCGAGCTGGCCGGCCAGCAGCACCACGCCCCGCTTGTCATCAGCGATCAGCGCCTTGAGTTCGTCCATCTGCTGGTCCATCAGGCCCAGCTCGTTGGGCTTGCGGAGCACGGCGGCGGTGGGATCGAACAGCATGCTCAGCCGCATGCCACCCTGCACGCCCATGGCCGTCATGCGGACGGTCCGCCGGCCAGCGGGCTGCTCCACGGTGATCTCGGTCTGCTGACGCTTGCGGCGGTCGGCGACATCCATCCCGCCGGCGACCTTCCAGAAGTCGATGACCTTGATGCCGGTGGCCGCCGGCAGGCTGTCGCCCATCGTCCGCACGCCGTCAACCAGCATGGCCGCGGCGTACGAGCCGTCCTTGCCGGCCGGGCCGAAGTCCAACTGGGCGGCGCGGCTCTCCATCGCCTTGAGATAGATGCCCTCGGCGACGGTGCGAAGCTCGTACTCGGGGGTTTCGGCGTTGGGGGCGGCCAGCACACTCTTGTCGGGCTTGCGGATGGTGAGCTTGACGGTGCCCTTGCTCTTCTCAGCCTTCTTGGCGTCGCGGGCCTTGGCCATCTTGTCAAAGACCGACAGCAGATTCACCCGCTGGCTCGCCGGCACCCGCTCGTCCTTGTTGGCGATCATCGGGTAGATCGCGAGATCGGCCGCCAGGATGACGATCATCACCGCCAGCCCCACCCAGAACGCGGCCTCGCCCGGCAGCGGAATCGCCAGGGCGGCGATCACCGACAGCCCGCCCAGCGACAGATGCAGCACGTTCCACTTCTC
>JAJTDF010000019.1 GCA_021294835.1 Planctomycetaceae bacterium | reverse complement strand
GCCAACGGCGTACTCCGCCTTCGGGCCCAATACAAGGGCCACGTCTGGGCGGTGGACTTCATCCACGACTGGGACGAGCGGGGTCGGCCGCGCGCAGCGTCTTGGCGTCAAAGGGCAGAGTGCCGCTGAGCAGTTCGTAGAGCACGACACCGAGCGAGTAGACGTCCGTCCGCGTATCGATGTCGAGCGATCCCATCTCCGCCTGCTCGGGGCTCATGTACTCCGGCGTGCCGATGAGCTGTCCTTGTTCCGTGAAGACCGTCTTGTCCGTCAGCGAACTGCGGATGGCTTTGGCGACGCCGAAGTCGATCACCTTGACGATCGGCGTGTGCCCGTCGCCGCCGGGGGCGACGAGAATGTTGCTGGGCTTGATGTCGCGGTGGATGATGCCCTTCATGTGCGCGTGCTGCACGGCCTCGCACACGGGGATGAAGAGTTCCAGCCGCTGTTTGATCGTCAGTCGGTGTCGATCGGCAAAGGCGGTGATCGGCTCACCCTTGACGTGCTCCATGACGAAGTACGGGCCGCCCATCGGCGTCACGCCGCCGTCGAGGACCCGCGCGACGTTGGGATGGTCCATCACCGCAAGGGCCTGACGCTCCTGCTCGAAGCGGGCGATGACGCTTCTGGAGTCCATGCCGGGCTTAATGATCTTCAGCGCGACACGCTGGACCATGGGCTCGCGTCGCTCCGCGAGCCACACCGTGCCGAAGCCGCCCTCGCCGAGGACTTCGAGGAGCTTGTAAGGCCCGATCGAGTCACCCGGGCGTTGGCCGGGGCTATACGGAGCAGGTGGACGTTGCGCGGCCGGGTGCGCAGGCGGCGGCACATGCCCCGCGCCGTCGCGCGTCTCGAAACTGGCCGTGGGCTGGTTGTCGGATGGCGGTGGTGAGGACATGCTGGAAGTTGACTCGAAGTTGCTCTTGCGACCCCCAACCCGCCGAGTCTCCCTCCAAGTTGTCCTCTGACCCCGCCCCCGGTGGGGTCGTTTCGCTGTCACGCGGCCGGCTTTACCCTTCGCGTCGGGGGGGGGGCAGAAAGCCCGCAGAATCCGGACGGTTTGGCGATTGCGGGGCTTGGCCCGCCGCGCTCTCGGTTCGAGACCGATTCAGAGCCAACCGGTCAGGACACCGGGTGTCTCGTCATGGGTGCGTCGAGATCCTCTCGAACTCTCGGGGTCTCGGGTTGAGGAGCGGTGGGGTTGACAAGGGCGTTCCGAGCGGGGGGCCGATGCGAACGCAGTTTCGATCCGCACACCACGCTGGAACTCGGAACGGGTACGTCGCTCACTGGTCAGGCCCTCCCCATGACCTTCGCGACGTGCAGCGTGTCCGCATACTGCTGGAAGCGGATCACCTTGCCGCCGCCAGGCTCCGGATCAGTGCGATGTTCTTTGACAGCGTTGATGGTGTCTTCATCTATGGTGATCCTTGACAGGGGTACGCTGAACAGATCCAGACGATGTGAGAGACTTCTTCGACCCGAACGACCGAGAAAAGCCTCTTTCTGTCATATCGCGTCGCTTCAGAAGTGTGCGACCAGCACGCCGTATCGCTCGGCCAGGTAGTCGACGATCACCTTCGTATCGGTAGAGTGCAGGCGCTCGCCGAAGCGGTGGAACTTCTCCGCGTTCACAAACGTGTGGTTCGCGGGATCCAAGATCAGGTTCGGGCACCCCTGGTGCGCGTCACCGACGAGTGCGACGATCTCGCGGCGTGGCCTCGGGTACGCGATGTACCGGATGTCGAGCTGCCTGCGCAACTCGGGGCAGCAGCCGAGCACGCCTTCGAGGAACGCACAGTCGGGGCAGTAGTACTTCTTGCCCTCGCAGTCGCGGGCGCTGTCGGTGAAGCCGGGCGTAAGCAGGAAGAGAATGTCCATTTGCGGGTCTGCGAGGGGACGATGTGTGGGGGTGGTTGGGGAAGGCATGGACCGGCTGTTACAGCGGCGATGTCCGGAATCGTTGCGCGAGCAGGCCAGTCGCCGCGTCGAGGTCAAGGTCGGCTACGAGCAGGCCGTCGTGACCATATGGCTGGAAGCTCAGCAGCGTGCCGTCCGGGTTGGCGATCGCGGATGTCGTGCCGGAGCCTTCACTCGCGGCGTTCACCGACGCGAAGTAGCAGGTGTTCTCGGCGGCGCGGCACAGGATCGCTTTCTCATGGAACGTGTTGGCGGGATCCGCGAAGCGCGTCGGTCGGTAGCTCCCATGGTCGGCGACATGCGCGTGCGGATGAAAGACTACCTGCGCTCCGCGGCGTGCCGCCCAGCGCACCGTTTCCGGATATCGCCACCCTTCGTGGCAGATCACAACGCCGAAGGTGAGGGGGCCGGCCGTGAAGATCCGTCGCTGCGAGCCCAGCGCGGGGTATGTGGACTCCTCGGAAGGATCGATCTGGCACTTGTCCTGCCATCCCGCGACCGCGCCGTCGGCGTTGATGACGCACGTGGTGATCTGCCGGCCGATCGGGGTAGCTCGCTCGGTACCCAGAACAACCGTCATGCGGGCGGCCCGGGCGGCATCCGCGACGGCGGCCCACGCCTGCTCGAGAAACCCGTCCTCAGGGATCGGAGCTGCCGAACCTGGCCACCGGTATCCCGGGACGTAGCACTCGGGAAAGCAGAGCACCAGTGCACCGCGCTGGCCTGCTTCGGCCACAGCCGATCTCGCCAGGCTCACCGACTCCTCGGGCGTCGAGGGCACACGGATGTTGGCGAGGGCGATGCGGACGGAAGTCATGGCGACAATCCTCCTTTGTGCCGAAACGCCGCAGGAAACGAACGCGTCGTACGCGGGTAGTTCGCGGCGACGGCCGGTCCGGGCCGCAGGCCAACGCAGAATAGGACCCCTTGTGGTACCCGGCGGCGACGCGTCGTCAGTGATATGCGATCAGCTCGGAGCGACCCGCGACCAGAGTGGCGTCGGGCAGGGCGGTCACGTGCATTTCGGCGCCCTCCGCCGAGACCTGCAGGACCCGCAAGGCGCTGGTTGCCCTTCGGCGTGCCCAGTAGTGTGCGAGCACGCCATGGACCGAGCCGGTCGCCGGATCCTCGTCGATGCCCATCCATGGCCCGAAGCATCGGAACATGTAATCGTGGCCGGCCGTGTCGGCGACGGCCGAGACGACGACTTCCTGGAACATGTCGCAGCTCGCGGTCAATCGCGGGAAATCGGGCCTGAGCCGGCGCAGAGCGGCCGGCTGGAGTTCGAGGAACAGCGCGTGCAGTTCGCTGCAGTGGTCCGAGGCCAGGGGACGATCGATTCCCAGGGCCGCGAGGAGCGGGGCGGGAGAGGCGTACGGCACGGTCTGGTATTTGGGGTAGCGCATGACGATCCGACCATCATCGGTCTTCGAGACGGGCAACAGGCACTGCGGCCCGTCGAACACCAGCGTGCTCTGTCCGGTCACTCCGAAGGCCACGTGTGCGGCGGCAAGGGTGGCGTGGCCGCACGCGGTGATCGGCAGAACGGGGGTGCAGTAGCGGATGGCGTACCGGGCGTCGGCCCGATCGGATGGGAACAGGAATGTGGTGACCGCAACATCCGCCTTCCGGGCCATGTGCAGCATGAGGTCATCGGCCGGGGCGTGCGGGAGGAGAAAGACGGCCGTGGGCCCGCCCGCGAGGCCGGGCCCGACGAAGGTACGAACAGAAAATGCTTCGGCGTCCATGTCGTATGGCTCATTGTGTGAGAGTGGCTCGTGCGAGACGGCATCCTCACGGGCTCTGAGGACGAATGAAGCGGATGCCGTACTTCGCACGGATCTCGTCTCGCTTGGCTTCATCGGCCGCGTCGGCAAGCCTCAGGCGGTTGAGCTCGGCGACAAAGTCATCGAAGCCGCCCGGGAAGAACAAGGTCAGGAACCGTGCCGGCGCGGCCGAGCGATTGCGGACCGCGTGCGGAATGCCGCGGGGAAGACTCGCCATCGCGCCTGCCTGGGCCGCGAAGACCTGGTCGCCGCACTGGAAATCGATCTCTCCCTCGAGCACGTAGTGCATCTCGTCGTCCCGCGCGTGCACATGCAGGGGCACGCCCTCGCCTGGCCCGAGCGTGACCTCGAATGCGCACCACGCGCCGCCGGTGCTCGCGGTCGACACGCGACGGACCAGACCATTGCCGAAGTCCTCGCCCACGCCGGGGCCGATCATCAGCGGATTCATGGTGCCTCCTCGACGACAACGCGGTCGCCGTGACTGGGCGGTGTGGAGACCAGCACGAGCACGAAATCGTACGAATCTCTGTTGCTGAGTCGGGGCGGCACCCGGGCCGCGACGGACAAACCATGATGTCTGGCAAGCACGACGGTACGTCTATCCGCCTCCAGCGTCGCTCGTGCCGAGAGTGCGGAGAAGAACTGATGGGCGTGATGATGGCAGTGGCGCACTTCATGGCGGCCGGAGGAGACCCGCTCCTGGATCACGCTGAGTCCCGGGGACTTGAGAAGGTGCCAGAGGTGGCAATCGCCACGCCAGACGGGGTGCTCCGCGGTTTGACTGGTGACGACGCTCATCATGCAGGTCTCCGAGTCAATCGATATGCACGAGCGCGTCGGGAGTGACGACGAGTGGTCGCGATGCGCGAGTTGGTGCGGCACGTACGGAAGCGACCGCGCTCACGGAGCGTTCTCCCGCATCACGGCTTGCGTCGGACGATGGTGTACCAGCAGAAGTACGACTTCTTCAGTTCGTCGCGGGACTTGCCCTCCGCGTAGCCGAGTTTCTCGAAGCAGTCGATGACCCAGTCCTGATCGAGCGCGTCGAAGGCGATGACCTCGAAGCCCTGCTTCTGGAACATCTCGCGAGGGAAGGGCGTCGTCCCGTCCGCCCAAGGGATGAACTCCTTGTCGGGCGGGTTCTGGGGCGGGCAGATGTTGTAGATGACGAAGACGCCACCCGGCCGCAGCGCGTCGTGGATGTGCTTCACGAACTCTTCGTTGCTCACGCCGAGGTGGACGAGCCGCTTCGGATCGACCGTCTGGCCCGGCGGGGGCGACGGGTGGATGTAGCCATTCTTGAGGGTGTTCTTGCTGGTGATGAGCGTGAAGCCGTCGCCGACTGCCTTCCGCAGCGGTTCCTCCGCGGGCCACTGACCGGTGTGGATCGAGACGGAGCCGTCGCCCATGACGCCGGTGTCGCCGGGCTCGCTGTAGAGGGCCGCGAAGAGCGGCTCGACGTCGACACCGTGCGCGTCGAAGCCGCAGTGGGCGAGGAGCTGAAGCTGGCCGATGGTGCCGTAGCCGTAGTCGAGGACCCTCGGCCTGGACCCTCGGGACACGTGGGGCGCGGCGAGATCGAGGACCCGTGCGTAGACCAGCGGCGAGCCATAGCCTGTTTCGTAGTAGAACTCGGGCGTACATTCGCGCGGGGTGAGCGTCGCCTTGTCATCCGCATTCATGGTCTCATAGACACGCTTGGAGACCGCGATTCCCTTCTCGCGGTTGCGGTAGACCGTCCGCGTTGACGGCTCGGAGAGTCTGCTCGTCGCGGCGAGGAACTCCCGCGCGAGAGCGGAGGGAACGATCGGCGTGAGCGCGTCAGCGTCCGATCTGAGCTTGTCGGTGATCTTGGGCGCCGCGGCCTGCGTTGGCGGCTCTGGCTGGATTGAGGGCTGCGGTGTCCCTTGCTGGGCCGTAGCGTACGAGCAGCATGCCAGCATGATGGCGAACACGATCTTGCGCTTCATGAACCACCTCATTATGCGGCGCGGGCAAGGCGGCTTAATGTGCAGCCGGCTCCTGCCATCGTTCCTTGGGTCCGACCTTCTCCATCCACAGTCGCTCTGGCGGGATGCGCGTGTAGCCGAACTTCTCGTACAGCCCGGCCGCGTCGCGCGTCGCGAGGCACCACCGACGCAGTCCCGCGAGCTGCGGGTGGCTTTCCAGCGCCTCCAAGAGCCTTCGCGCGACGCCCTGCCCGCGCCATCGCTCATCAACAAAGACGTCGCACAGCCATGCGAAAGTCGCCCGGTCCGTGACGACGCGGGCCAGACCGATCGTTCCTCCCGTCGTGTCTTCGATCGCGACTGCGGTGATGCTGTTCCGCAGGGCCTCGGCGACGATGTCGCGCCGGATGCCGGGCGACCAGTAGGTGCCGGCGAGGAACCGGTGGATGGCGTCGAGGTCCTGACGGGCTGGATCGAGCGTGATCGTGATGGGCATGGTGTTGAGGGTAGGTTGAAGGGCGCGCAGGCCAAGGAGTACACCCGGCAGGACCTCGAATACCATTGGTTCCCATGCCATCGATTACTCGTGTCTACGAGACGATCCTGTACGCCCCCGAACTGAGCGCGGTGGAGGCGTTCTACGCGGGTGTACTCGGCTTGGAGCCCCTGCCTCGCAACGGTGATCGTGGTGCGGTGTTCCGGGTCAACGACGAATCCGTGCTCATCGTGTTCGATGCCGCAAAGAGCCGTTCGCCGCACGAACAGGTGCCCAGTCACGGAGCGACGGGCGAGGGGCACGTGGCCCTTTCGGTTCCGGATCTCCAGGCCTGGCGCGAGCGACTTGCCGAGTGCGGCATCGCGATCGAGCGTGAGGTCGAGTGGCCGCTCGGCGGACGCTCCCTCTACGTCCGCGATCCCGCCGGCAACTCGGTCGAGCTGGTCTACGGCCGCGTCTGGAACATCCCCGTGTCCGAGAAATCGCAGCAGGCGATGTGGAACGCGGTCGATCGGGCGCTTGAGGGATGGCTTGCTCCCGCCGACGAGGCACTGACGCGGACGATTACATCGGCGGCGCAGGCCGGCCTTCCGGAGATCGCCGTGGCGCCCGCGCAGGGACGCCTGCTCGAGGTGCTGGCCCGGGCGATCGGCGCGAGGCGCATCCTTGAGGTCGGTACGCTCGCGGGCTACAGCGCGATCTGGCTCGCGCGGGCCCTGCCGCCGGGTGGCGAGATGGTGACGCTGGAGCTGGATCCGGACCGGGCGCGGCTGGCGCGGGAGAATATCGACGGCGCTGGTCCTTCAGCGCGGGTCGAGGTGATGACGGGTCCGGCGGCACAGTCGCTCGACACGCTGATCGCCGCGGGCGTGCCGCCGTTTGACCTGATCTTCATCGACGCGGACAAGCAGAGTTGCCCGCAGTACCTCGAACGCGCGGTCGCCTTGTCCCGCACCGGGACCGTCATCATCGTCGATAATGCCATCTGCAGGGGCCGCGTCATCGAAGCCGGCACCGGTGACCCGAATGTCAATGGCGTTCGGACGATGATGGACCTCATCTCGCGCCATCCCCGGCTGCATGCCGCCGGTATTCAGACCGTCGGGGCCAAGGGGTACGACGGGCTGCTGGTGGCGTTGGTCAAGCAGGGCGCCGTGCCGCCCGCGCGATCCGCGGACCCGCTCGACTTGCTGCTGGGTCATGACGCGTGGGGGACAGACGAGGTGCTGCGTGCGTGCGACGGCCTGAGCGAAGAGCAGTGGCACCGGCGTTGTGACATCGGCCCGGGATCGCTGCACGACACACTGACCCATATCGTCGGTGCGATGCTGCGGTGGGCTGATCGCATCGATGGACCACCCCGCGCGTTGCGGCCGACGATCGAGGACGGAACCCGGCGCACGCCGGCGGAGCTCCGGACGCTGTTGGAAGGGGCGGCGGCGGATCTGGCAGCGAGCGCCGCGAGGGCTCGCCAGCGAGGGCTCGGCACGCAGGTCGATGTCACGCTCGGCGGGACACCCTGCCGCTTCACGCTCGGGGCGATGCTCGTGCATGTCACCGCGCACGGCATGCACCACCGCGCACAGTGCCTAAACATGCTCCGCCACCTCGCCGTGCCCGGCGTCAGCGATCGACTGCCCGATCTCGACGCGCTGGAGTGGCAGCTGAGAGCCGGCACCGCCCCGTCGGCTGGCTGAACGTTCCACTCGGACGGATCATGGCGGTTCCGTATCCGCACCGCAGACAGAGACAGCGCATGAATATCTCAGACATCCCTTTCGAGACCACTACTTGGGACGATGTCCCGCCCACCCGCCATGCTGGCCTCTCGGGCGAGGCGTTTTGGCGCACGCGCCACATCGGCCCGGAGAGCAACCGCATCCGTGTGCGCATGGTTGAGTACACGCCCGGCTACGTCGCCGATCACTGGTGCCAGAAGGGGCACGTGCTGCTTGTGCTGGAGGGTGAACTGGAGACCGTGCTGGCTGATGGCCGGGTGTTCACACTCAAGCCAGGGATGTCATACCACGTGGCGGATGGTGCTGAGCCGCATATGTCGCGGACTACGGCCGGGGCGAAGCTGTTCATTGTGGACTGACACGGACTTGCCGGCTCATGCGGAGCCGATTATTGCGTCCACCTCGATCTCGATCTTCATGCGCGGATCCGCGAGACCCGCCTGCATCATGGTGGCGGCCGGACGAATCTCGCCGAACGCCTTCCGCAGCGACGGCCAGGTGGCGGGAAAGTCTCGGGCGTCGGGCAGAAGGTATCGCACGCGGACAACATCTCGCATGGTCGCCCCTGCGTCGCGTAAGGCGGTCTCGATGTTGCGGAGGCACTGTTCTGTCTGTGTGACAATGTCGTCGGAGATTGTCATGGTCGTGTAGTCAAAGCCGGTTGTCCCGGAGACGTACACGCGATCAGCGCAGACGACCGCGCGGGAGTAGCCAATTTCGCGTTCGAACGAAGAGCCCGAAGAGACCAGTCGGCGGGGCATGTTCGGAGTTTAGCCATCCCGGGGCGGCCCTGTGCTTTGGGTGTGCCGCTGGGTGAAGCGGGATGGCCCGCACGTTCGCACGGGCAGGCAGTGGGGGGACGCGGGGAGCGGGGGGCGGGGAGTACGGGGGCTGGGGAGGGCTCACGTGGTGACCCGGTGTGTACTCGTGACGGCACGGGCGTGGGTCCGTGGCTCACATCGCTCGGGAGTTCTGTGCGGCTGCTACCGCCAGTTGCAGATGGCAAGGGGATGCAAGCGTTCTGTGGCCGCATTGGTCACCGTGGCCGGCGGCGTGTGCCTCTGGAGCGGCCGGTGGGTCGATTCCGGTACTCGTGCCAACAGGGACAGCCCGGAAAGTCGGCGGCGCGGCGTGTGCACGCCCAGAGCGTTTGACCGTACCCTGAAGAAACGGGTGGTTCTGGCCGCTCGGTCCGGCGTGGATCCTGTACGGTTCGGCACAAGTCGTCACCGATCGGGGTTCATGGCCATCATCGCGCCGAGTGCCCATGCGGCATGCGCTCGGAGCGGCCAGTTCACGGTGCTGACGCATGCGGCCGCGTGCGGCTGTCGTCATTCCTTGCGGCGGACGACCGTCATGAACAGCAGGAGTCCAAGGAAGCCGATGGTGAAGGATGTTGCCAACTGGATCAGGAAGTTGATCCTCAGCAGCCATTCCGCGACGATGACGGCCAGCATGACAGCGCCGAGCCAGATCCAGAACGGGCTGGTGATCCACCCGGAGGCCGGGACGACCGCCAACACACGCTGGTGCGAGCGAAACAGCGGCTGGAACGAGTCAAGGTCCCATATGAGGAGATAAGTGGCCGCAAGCAGCATCAGTCCTGTGATGACGGGCGTGCCCTGGAAGGAATAGGCGACGGTGACCACGAAGATGTTCAAGATGATCCCGAAGAATACCGCGGCGCCAAGCTTCGCAAAGCGCTGTGTCATCAGCAGCATACCGGCCAGAACCTGCGAGGCGCCGATGAACTTCCAGTAGAGCCCCGAGGTGCCCATGACCCGCCAGAACTGAAGGAACGGATCAAGTTCGCCGATCGGCCTGACCTCACCACCCATGCGGGCAATGAACTCAAGCTGCTCCGCCGAGAAACCCGGTGTCCAAGGGCCGGACAGCTTGCCCATGTTGAAGGCCGCCATTACGAACGCGCCGCCGATCAGGTATCGCGTGTAGATGGTGAACAACTGGAGAACTCGGACAGACCTGACCTTCGGGAGAAAGTGCATCAACTGATCGATGGAATGGTGCATGTGCTGCCTCTCAGGGTGCAAGGCCGCTCAGAGCGGTCCCGTATCGGAGACCGAGCGGATGCCGGAGTGTCGGAGTGCGGCGAGCGAGCAGAGCAGGAACACGGCGGTTCCGAGCCCGGCGACAGTCTGTGCAGTGACCAGCAGGGGCCAATGCAAGACGTGCCCGGCTGCGGCACAGAGCAGCATCGCCACCCCAAGCCATGCCCATCGCGGACTGGCGGTCAGATCTGATTCGGGCTCGAGAGCGATGATGTGGGCAGGCTTGCGGAAGAGCGGCTGGAAGGAGTCCAGATCCCACAGCAGCAGGAGGAGCGCGGTGAGCAGCATCGCGCCGATCAGGGTGGGGGTTCCCTGGAAGCTGAAGGCCAGCGTGAAGACCAGCAGGTTCAGCAGAAGCGCGAACGCGAGCATGGCGCCGATCTTGGCGAAACGCTGCGTCACCAGAAGAGTTCCGGCCGTCGCCATGCCTGCACAGATGAAGTTCCAGAGCGTGGGCGAGTCGGCGACGATCCTTGTCAGATGTTCAACCGGGAGCGACTGTGCCAGGCGGTGCGGATCGGCGACCATGTCCGATCGGCTGTAAGAACCGGAGACCGTCGCAACCCTCGCCATGATCCACGCGGCGGTCAGGAACAATCCGCCGAGGGCGTAGCGGGCGAAGAGGACGATGAGTTGGAGGCAAATGGACGACCTGGCCCGGCGGATGGCGCGGAGGCTGTGGTTGACAGATGGAAAGCGCTCCTGCGGGTGTTCCCGCCTGCATCGTGCGAGGTGATTCTCGAGGCTGCCAAAGCGACGCAACGCCTCAGCAGCCGCCTCATTCTCCGGCAGGCCGGAGGCGACGAGCTCGTCGATGCATGCGGCGATGTGGGAGTCAAACTCCTCCTCGATTGAATGGTCCAGAGTGTGGACGTCTCGGCGCGAGTGCGTCATGCTGAGCATGCGCTGTCTCCTGATGCCAGAGCAGGCCTTGGCGCGTCAAGAACGGAGGTGACCGCCGCAGACACACGCTTCCAGAGATCCACATCGGCGGTAAGCCGCCTGCGACCGGCCGCGGTGATCCGGTAGTATCGCGCCTTGCGATTGTTTTCGCTGGTGCCCCACTCCGCCGTGACATGCTTAAGTCTCACCAGCCGATGCAGCGCCGGGTAGAGCGAGCCCTCCTCGACGAGGAGTGTCGCGTCGGAGCGTTCCTTGATCCAGCGAGCGATGGCGTATCCGTGCTGAGGCTCTCCGGTGATCGCGCGAAGGATGAGCAGATCAAGCGTGCCGGGCGGGATTTCGGGGCGGTCGTTGAGCGGCGGCGTGCGCGGCATGTGCGGCATCCTTCGGTGAGGGCTCGGGCATGTACCCCTTGTGGAACAAGGGAAGTGTACAACTGCTCCCCTTGTTGGTCAAGGGGAAGGCTGCTGCTGCAGATATCAGCCGACGGCGTTCAGTACCGATTGATGAGCGGTACAGCCGAGTCGTGCGGCGGGTGCAGTTCCGGTAACTCCGGCAGCGGCGCGGACGATCTCGTGCTGCCGGGAGCGTCTGGCTGTTGACGGGCCGGGTTGTCCCGTTCGTGGAGGTGTTTCCACGTGCCGGCAGGGCCGAACTGGTTGTCCAGCGGGCGTGGCGAGGATGATCGCCGAGTCGTCAGGTGCGGCTGTCGCTGTGTTGGGCGTCGTTCGAGCCCGGTCGGCAGGCGCGTCCATGCGGCCTCCGTGGCGTTTGGGTTGCTGCCGCGGCGCGCATGAAGGAGTTGGGCCCGAGTGTGCCCGCGACGGAACGCGGAGCGGCGTTCGCGGTGGTCTCGCTGGGTGCATGCTGGTGCGGAGAGCGGCAAAGGGGCCGGATGTCCCTGGGAGTGGTGTGCCCTTCTATGTCAGTCAATGCCGACTCGTCTCAGAGGCGGGCTTTGGTTATAGGACAAAGATGGCGGACATGATCCAAAGAAATAAGGAGAAATCTCTGGCTCACGCAATGTTCCGATGGGCGGAGCGTTTCTTGAGCATGCATTGGATGAGGCCACTGGTGGTCGCTGCTGCTGTTGCTGGGTGTTGGGTCGGTTCGTCCGCGAGCGGGCAGAGTACGACTCGGACGGCCGTCTTTGAGGAAAGCACAGGCCTCGTACAAAGGGTGTGGATCGAGTATCGGCCCGCCGGTGTTCCTGTCAGTGAAGCGCTGCCGACTGTGCTGGTGCTGCATCCCGGCCTCAGTTCGCCCGGCAACATCGCCACCGCGTCCGGCTGGAATGCCGTTGCGGACGCCAACCGGGTGATGATCGTGTACCCGGCGGCTACGCCGGGCACCACACCTGTAAACGGGGTGTGGAATGCCTGGCGATGGACCGGGGCCCCGATTCCCGTAGGGACACCCGCGAACATCGCGAACAGGGATGATCTGGGTTTTCTTGTCCGGCTGATTGAACTGCTGACGACCCGGTCCAGCCAGCCGGCCGATCCGGCGCGGGTTTACATGACGGGGTTCTCGAGCGGAGCCCAGATGGCCGACACGTTTGCCGGATCCGGGGTGAGCAGTGTGGCGGCCTACGCCCCTGTGTCCGGCGGTTGGTGCGAGGCTTACGGCGTGCCGACGACATTTTGTCGTCCAGCGGGCCCGGTGCCGCTGTGGTTCTGGCGGGGCGATGGCGAGAACAGCATAACGACCGGTGGAGTGTCGCGGAGCATTCAGGATCTGCAGCAGCGCGACTTCTGGATTGCATGGAACGGAGCATCGTCCCAGCCTGATTCGGTTGAATCCCGACAGGTGACAGGCACCCGCACAACCCAAGCCGGCTCCACCACAGTGACCGTCACCCACAACACGTCGATCTTCGGATCCGGGGGCGCAGAGTTCCGCTACACGGAGGTCGTCGGGGGCAGGCATGAGTATCAGGTCGGCGCCGCCTCGCGGATCTGGTCCGAGTTTTTCTCCCGCTTGCGTCTCGTGCAGCCGGGCTGCAGCAACGCCGATCGCAATTGCGACGGTCGGGTTGATCACGAGGATCTGTATGCGATGACCGCTTCGCCGGTTGACACGAACGGTGACGGTGCCGCGGACAGCCGCGATGTCGCGACGGTCGAGGTGTTTCTGCGCAAGAACGAAACCCGCAACATGATCGGCGGGCGTCCATGATCAACTCGGGTTGCGACGTCGCCCGTTTGATTTCATCGGTCATCCTCGCCGGTTGAGCGTGACGCCGGCGGGCGTGTTCTTGCGGCGGTGCAACTCTTGCGGGTCAAGTCACGGGAGATTCTCAGCCGCCTCAGCGGCACGAGAGGCAGGGGGGAGAGGGCGCACGCTCGTGGTTGCCCGGAGGGATCGCCGGCCGCGATGTCTGACGGATGGTGCCATGGCCGGGCTGAAGTTCATTTGCGAGAAGACGGTGGCGGTCGGATCGGTCACCGCGGCACGGCTGCGGGCTCGGCGGGAACGGCGTGGAGCATGAAAGGCATGGAGCTGGTGCCCACCGGTACAAAGCGAAGGCTGACGCAGACCCGCGACCTGGCCTGGACTGTGAGAGAGCCCGGGCGTGCCGTCGTGTCATCTGCATGTTTCAGCGGCGCCAGGAATGATCGCGTGTTGTCGGGCAGGTCATCCTTTCGCCATGCGCCCGCCCATTGCACGTGGGCCGGCAGGGCCTTGAGTGCGTCTCCAGTCGCGTATGTGGAGCCGATGGCGATCTGCCATGCAAGGCCGATGTCCGCATCGTGCTTGCCGAAGCGCAGGTCGATGCTTCTGGGCGAGTCGGTCGGATTTGAGAGCGTCAGGTTCACCAGATACTCCACCTGATAGTTGCCGATGGTCTCCGGATGCACGTATCCCGGGTGAAGCAGCATGTCGCCGGTCTGGCGGGCATCGGGGCAATCGACGGTCTGGACGCGCGGCGCGGTCATGAGCAGGCCGATACCCGGCGGGCCGGCGTGGGAAGCGCCCTTGCCATCCTTGAGCATCAGCGGGGTGTTCGGCAGGCTGGAGAGGTCAATCAGTGTGTCGGCGCTGCGCCAGAGGAAGTTGCGGGAGACGCCGCTGACGCGGCGGACGTGGCATTCGGGCGGGAGAATGGACAGGTCCATGGTCTCGGCCGAGTTCGCTCCGACATCGAGCAGAGCCTTCGACGCGTCGGTCAGGGCCTCGACGGGCGTGTCGCCGGCGACCGCGATGACGGCGACTTCGAGATCGGCGGCAGCTGGAGAGGACACCTGAGCGCGGACGATGCCGGTGACAAAGTCCTCGGTGAAGCGGTCGGCGTCGCCGCTGGGGGCCTGTGTGTCGCTGATTCGCGGGGTCCAGGCGATGACTCGGCCGGCGGCGGGCGGAATCCGCACTTCGGGCACTGGATGATCCCACTGCCCCTGCAGGGTGCGAACCGCCAGACGTGATTCGGGACCGTCGAACGTCGCCATCGTGCCGCGGGCTTCGATGATCTGCGACGGTCGCACGGTGACCGTTGCCGAGCCCCGATTGGTGACGTAGACGGTCAGGCGGCGGTCGCGCGGGCCGTCGCCGGCGTAGGACAGGTGGTACAGGAACACCTCAAATCCGGCGTCAATGGTGCGGAAGCCGAGATTACGCTGCTTCCGCTGCGATTCAGGAACGGGCTCGCCTGATTTGGCACGCAATGGCGGCAGGGTGGCCCGAGTGGAATAGAGCACGCCGAGGGAGGTGAACATCTCGGGCAGGTCCGAGTCGATGCGGTAGGGATGCTCCGGGATGGGCTCGAGTTTCCCGGGGAGAATCCACCCGGCGCATCGCGTGCACGGCGAGGGCTGCGGGGCCGGCTGGATGGGCATCGGAGGAGTCTGGCCGAACGATCCGGCGGTCAGCGTGAGCAGGGCCATCATGGCGATCGGTCGCGGCGTGGTGTTCATCGGATGATTCTAGAGGAGTGCACGTCTGGTGAGGCCGGCCGGAAGGGACGATGCGTGTGCGATCGGCTGCTTCCGCTCCGTCCTGCCGCTGGAGTGAAATCGGCCGAGCATGGCATGCCGATATCCTTTGCACTGACGGCATGGCTCGGACCAAGCCGGACCAAGCCGGAAGTTGCCGGCTGCACGCCCCGTTTGTCGCGTGAGGAGCATCCCATGAAGGTTGCCGTGTTCAGCACCAAGCGATACGACCGGATCTCGCTGAGCGAGGCCAACGCCGCCGGCATGCACACGCTGGAGTTCTTTGAACCGAGTCTCGGCGAACGGACGGCAGCGCTCGCCGCCGACTACCCGGTGGTGTGTCCGTTTGTCAACGACCGACTCACCCCCGAGGTGCTGGAGATCCTCAGCGGGGGCGGCACCCGCCTGCTGGCCCTGAGGTCCGCCGGCTTCAACCACGTGGATCTGCCGACCGCCGAGCGGCTGGGGCTGACGGTGCTCCGCGTGCCCGCGTACTCACCGCACGCGGTGGCCGAGCACACGTTGGCGCTGATGCTCACGCTCAACCGCAAGGTGCACCGGGCGTACAACCGTGTGCGCGAGCAGAACTTCTCGCTCGACGGGCTGATGGGCTTTGATCTCCACGGGAAGACGGCGGGGCTGATCGGCACGGGGAAGATCGGGGCCATCGTCGCCCGCATCCTGCTGGGCTTCGGCTGTCGTGTGCTGGCCTGCGACCCATCGCCGGATGAGGACTGTCTCCGCCGGGGCGTGGAGTTCACCGATCTGCCCGGGGTGCTTTCAGGAAGCGACATCATCTCGCTGCACTGTCCGCTCACCCCGGCCACACGCCACCTGATCGATGAGCGATCTCTTGGGCTGACCAGGCCCGGCGTGATGCTTGTGAACACCAGTCGGGGCGGCGTGGTGGATACGCAGGCGGTGATAGGCGCCCTGAAAGCCGGTCGGCTCGGCTCCCTGGCGATCGACGTGTACGAGGAGGAGGCTGACCTGTTCTTTCGCGATCTCTCCGATCAGGTGATCACCGACGACGTGTTCGCGCGTCTGCTCACCTTTCCCAACGTACTGATCACCGCTCACCAGGCCTTCTTCACCACTGAGGCGGTTGGCGCCATCGCCCGGACGACCATCGGCAACATCACGGACTTTCAGGCCGGCAGGGTGCGGGCGGAGAATCTGGTGACCTGCGCGATGATCAAAGGCTGACCGGCGGCCGATCGGTTGGCGGCCGGCGACGCCGCCCCGACCGGCACGTCAGGCCTGTGCGAGGCCCTCGCGGATGGCGAACCGCATCAGCTCCGACCGGGACTGGATCCGCAGTTTCTTCATCATCCGCTCCTGATGCCCGTCGATGGTCTTGGCGCTTCGCGAAAGCTCGCCGGCGATCTCGGTCCGGGAGAGTCCTTTGCCGATGAGTCGAAGCACTTCGATCTCGCGGGCCGACAGCGACTCCAGCGGCGTCTTGAACTGAACCTCTGCGTGCGGGCGGGCGTGGTGCGCGGTGTTCGGCCGCCCATTTGCCGAAAGCCCGCTGGCGACACAGCGTTCCCGTACTTTGGCGCCCATCACGAAGGTGCCCGATTCGCTTCGAGCGGCCTCCAGGATGCCGCGAACGATGTCATTGAGATCGTCGCCCTTGGCGAAGTACCCCGACGCACCGCACTTGTACGCGGCGGCGAGATAGCCGTCGCGGACGTGGGCGCTGAGGAAGAGAATGCGCACTGACGGATTCAGGTGCCGGAGGCGGTCGGCCAGTTCGAAGACGTCAGGCCCGGGCATCTCGATGTCCAGAAGGACAACGTCAGGGTGGATGCGGTCGACCTCCTCCAGCAGTTGCTCGCCGGAGGGGAGCCGCCCGACAATGCGGACGTGCGTGTCCGCATCGAACAGGACCTTGAGTCCTTCCACGAGCACGGCGTGGTCATCGACGCACAGCACGTTGACAACGGCTCCGCGTCTGGCCTCGACGCGCGGCAGGATGTGGGCATCGGGGTGTCCCCTGCAGGGCGCGGCGGGAGTGGGGGAGAGAATGGCGTTGCTCTGTGATGGAGTAGACATAAGTGCTCGCTTATCAATCAGCCTGAACTTGATGCGATGGTGAGAACCGATCTCAGGCCCACCAGATCATTCGGATCGGGAATCGTGAGAGGTGAGAGATCGCGCCAGTCGGCGTGTTCGACATCGGTGCGCGGCAGGCCCAGCGTGACCAGCCGGCCATTGACGCCCTTTCGGGCCTTCCATGTGCGGGCCGCACGGAGCGTCAGCTCGTCGGGCTCGACGATCCACACGTCGGCGTCGCCCGGTGCATCCGCCGTGGAGACGTCCATGCCCGCCCCCTCGAGCAGATGTCGGATGACCGACGCTGTCCGACCGTCACGCACCGACAGAATCGCCTGCATGCGCAAGGCGGGGCGCTCGTTCACGGCGACTGCCGGAAGGCTCATCGTGACTGTGGTGCCATGGTCCAATCGCGAGTCGATGTGGACCTGACCGCCGGGCTGCTCGGCGATTCGCCGGACGAGCGCAAGCCCAAGACCTGTGCCGAGCCCTCGGGGCTTGGTGGTGAAGAACATGTCAAAGGCGTGTCGTCGGGTCTCCTCGGTCATGCCGCAGCCGTTGTCCGAAACGCTCAGCCGCACACGATGGGGGGGCAGCATCGCGGCGGTCAGGGCGATCTTCGGCGAACGATCCGGCGGACCGCTGGCCATCGCATCAGCCGCGTTGACCAGGAGATTGAGCATCGCCTGAGTCAGGCTGTGGGGAGCGACTCCGACCAGCGGTAGAGCCCTGGGAATGCTCACATGCAGTTTCACATGCCTTGGCAGGGCTTTGGTCAGCACAGAGCGGGTGTGGCGCCACCATGCCGCCAGATCCGTGGTCATTTGCCGATGATCGGTCTGCTCCGGGTCCATGGCCAGAAAGTGCAGCCCATCGGCGAGTTCCTGCAGATACGCGATGTGCTTGGTGATGGCGGTCAGGTTCTGTGAGCCCTGAGCGGACATCCGGTTGGTTTCTGAACTCAGTGCGTTGAGCCGGGCCCGTACCGGCAGGAGCATGTTGTTCATGTCATGGCCGAGCCCGGCGGCGAGCGTGCCGATCCCGACCAGGCGTTCCGATTCCCGCAGCCGGTCCTCAGCCAGCTTGCGGGCGGAGATGTCGCGGATGAAGCCGGTGATGCTGTTCTGCCGGTCGTTTCGGCCGATGGCCAGTTCCGCCGGGAAGAGCGATCCATCCTTGCGTCGCGCCGGCAGTTCCCGCCCGGTGGTGATGATGTGCGGCATGCCTGAGTGAAAACGCTTCGTGAGGAAGCCGTCGTGCAGACTGCGGTCCAGCTCCGGCATGAGCATGGACACCTGCTGTCCGACCATCTCGGCCGCCGTGTAACCGAACATGCGTTCGGCCGATGGGTTGACCGACTGGATCACCCCGGCATTGTCGATCGTGATGATGGCGTCCACAGCGGTGGCGAGAATGCTCTGGAGATGGTCCCGCTGTGTGCGCAGCTCCAGTTGCGCGCGGGACTGCGCCACCATGTCCGCTCCCTGATGCGCCAGCAGATCAAGAGCCCGCAGTTGTCCGTCGCTGAAGACATGCGGTTCTCTGAACTGGGTCGAGACGGTGCCGATCAGGTCGCCGGAACAGGTGACCAGCGGCGTCGAGCAGACTGCCCGAATGCCGGCCTGCAGCATGGCCTCCAGCGCAGCGGTGCCTTCCAGGAAAGCGCACGTCGACACGTCCTCGACGATCACGCGGGTCCGGCGGAAGAGCGCCACGCTGCACACCGGCTGTCCGCGCGGCACTGTCGACAAGGTGTTCAGAAAGCGAGTACCGAAACCGACATGGGCGGTCAATCGCAGGTCGCCGGTGTGCTCATCGACCAATTGAAGGGTGCCCGCGTCTGCCCCGGTGAGCGTCACCGCAGCGTTCACCACTTCCTGGGCCAGTCCGGAAAGATCGGGATTGCGGACCAGCGCGGGGGCGATGCGCTGCAGTCTCCGAAGAACCGCCAGCTCAGCGGTGAGCTGCCGGTCCCGGTCCCATGTCGCCGTGATGGCTGCTCCGAGGTCGGTCACTTCTTCACTCATGACGATGCCCCCACCCACGCAGTTGGCCGTGTCGTGCCAAGGTCGGAACGTGAGACGCATGCGTCGAATCCGGCCGTCTTGTCCAACAGGTGAGTCCTCCTCAACCTCCGCGGTCTCGCCGGCGAGGCAGCGGGCGTATGCATCACGCCAGCGGTCGGGGACAGAGAGCTCGGAGTCGATCCGCCGGCGTCTTCCGGGCGAATCGACCGGCTTCTCTGCATATGCAATCAGCCAGCCTTCGCTGGCGGCCAGACACTTGAGGTCGCGGTCAAACAACGCGATTGCCGAGGGCATGTCTGAAATCAGTGCGCGAAGGCCCGGACTGTCCTGCAGGCTGCGGACCGGCGTCGGCGAACCCGATGCCGCCCGCGGGGTGGATCGCCCTCCGACAACATGCAGAGTGTCAGCTCGCTTGCGGGCGGCGGAGCGGTTGCGGTTTGTACCCTGATAAACCACGAGGACTCCACGTTGTATTTGAAGTGTACAACATTCCAGGAGAAATGCCCGGGCAGATCATTGATTTGTCAAGCCTCTCCCCGACAAACGATCGCAGAACAGCGCCGGAAGATCAGGCCTGCTCGCCGAAAAAGCGGTCGCGAGTGGGGACTGAAAGCGAACCGATCCCCGTGGGAAGCGTACCCAGCCTGATACCCACCCGGCCCAGTGACCGTCTGACCGTCAGCCAGTCAACCCAGCGCTGCAACCATCTTCCAGCGCTTCCGCTTCATTGTAGAGCGTTTGCCGGAGAAGAGGCTCGGATGCGTCGATCTGGCGGTCTGATGCGGGAATTCTCCGTATTGGGACAGCGTCCATCATGCTGCATGATGCACGTGAGCGATGTGGTGCTTAAGGGGCTCACCGGTCGTTGGCTGATGCATGATCCGAGGCTGGACAAGGGAGGGATCCAGGGGCCGTAGCGCCGGCAGACGGGCCGCTGTGAGGAGCAAGCCATGCTTGTGAAAGCCGAACTGAAGGCCAAGGACGTGATGGCGGCTGATCCGGTCTGCATCAGGCCATCGGCGACTGTTCGCGAGGTGGCACGCATTCTGGAGGAACACGAAATCTTTGGTGTTGCCGTGACCGACGCTCAGGGTAAGGTGATCGGCATCGTCACCAAGACCGACCTGATACGACGCTGCTCCGCCGGGACCGATGACCTTGCCCCGGCTTATCTGTTCGAGATCCTGCAGGAGCAGGGCGACGAGGAGTCCAGCGAGGTCATTCCTGCGTCCGTGGTCTGTGTCGAGGACTTCATGACTGAGGATCCGCTGATGGTGTCGCCGGAACTGTCGGTCGGCGGTGTCGCCAGACTGATGGTGGAACGCCGCGTGCACCGGGTTGTTGTCGCCGATGACGGCGGCCTTCCGATCGGCATCATCCCCACGATGGATCTGCTCGACGCGCTGGCGCGACCATGATCTGGCCCTGCCGCACTTGGCGGTCTGGCCTATTTCCTGAAGGAGCCTTCCATGAATTCAGCATCAGGACAGACAGCTCTGGTTCGCAGCCGCCCGTCGGATGACGGGCAGCTTGTTCATCCCGCTGCCCCGGCAGCCGGGCCGGCGGTCGACGCCGCATCAGCCCTTCACCATCGCATCGCAGCACGGGCCTTTGAGCTGTTCAGTGATCGCTGTCGACAAGGGGGGTGTGGGGACGAAGTATCCGACTGGCTTGTGGCTGAGCAGGAGGTTCGCGCCTCTGCGGCGTTGGAGAGCAGGCAGGGCCAACCGCTGGAACTGCAGGTCAAGTCTCGAGGACTTCGCGAGAAGGCCGCGGTTCCCGGGCTGTAGCGCTGCGGTGGCTGCTGTGTCGGTGGAAGCCGGCGGTCACGTCCCCCAGGTGGGCGGCGGGTCGGGGTCGATCGCTGCGGGCGGGTGTCGACTTCGTGTTCAGCAGTCAAAGAGAGGCAGCCATGAACGAACAACTCCAGTGGATCGTGATCGCCGACCGGCGCGCGGCGACGGTGTATGCCTGCCATGCGTCCGGCGACGGCAAGGCGTGGATGGAAAGGTTGAAGTCAGTGGGCGGCGGGCATGCACCCGAGTTGCAGCGCGGGCGGCCGTCGCTGCTTGGCGGTGCGGAGCGAGCCGGAGCGGTTGCCGCCTCGGGCGCTCATGCAGCGCCGCACGCGGTGGCGGTTGAGCATGCTGATGACGAGGAGGATCGCCGTTTCGCGAGAGAGCTACGGGCTTGGCTGGCCGACGCCCGCCGGGCTCGGAAGATGCCCCGCACGACTCTGTTCGGGCCCGCGCGCTTCATCGGCATGCTGCGCAAGGAACTCGGTGCGGACGCGGAGGCGATTGCGATTCGTGACGGAGAGTTCGCGAAGCTGACGCTCGCAGAACTGATGCGTCACCCGGCGGTGCTGGAGGTGCTTGATCCGCTGGGCGGAACGCGAGCCTGACGGCTGGTGGCGATCTTCGGATGCAAAGACGGGTCATCGAGCGTGGGGAAGGCGGAGAGGCGGGTCGATCAGTGATCGACCAGACCGAGTCGAAGGGCATGCCCGTGTGCGGCCGTCCGGAGTGGGCAGGGGGACAAGAAGGGGGGCAGGAGGGCGGGGCAGGAGATGGCCAGGACATCGATGGTGCGAAGGCTCTTCCGGGTCGTGGATCGGCTGCTGGAAACCCGCCAGGCCACCCGCCGCTCTGAGGCTTTGCTGTGTGCGGTTGAGTGCCTGTGCGAAGATGCTTGAACGCCCGTATGGGGCTCGGTGGGTGAACGTCAGCGTCGGCGACGACGGGAGGCGAGGAGTGCGGCACCGGACAGCACGGCTGCGCCGACTGACGGAGTCGGGATCACCGGACCGGAGAAGCCGAGCACAGGGCCGGCGACGTTGACCTGCGTCGGAACGCCGCCTGGCGGCACCGTCCAGCTGTGAACGTGTCCCATGTTCACAGCATCACGCCAGTTTCCCGGCATGGCGAAGCCGAACACGATCGGGGTCAGGCCAATCGAGGCGCCGATGCCCGCTGTGTCGATGTCCCACTCCCAGTTCCCTGGGCCGGTGTAGGAATTGAAGTCCCAATCTTGGCTGGCAGGTATGCCCAGGGAACCGGGAGTGAGATCGAGGATGCGTCCGGCAACGAGGTTGCTCGAAGCCATGAACTGGCTGCCCGCAGCGGGCGGCGTCAGTTGCAGAGCTCCGTGCGTGTCGACGATGTTGATGCCCGAGAGGTCGTTCTGGCCGGGGCCGGGGCCGCCGGTGAAGCTGAACGGCGGTGCCTGGAACGGGGGCGGGCCATTGCCGTTGAAGTAGTTCACGTTCGTGATCTGGTACACAAACGCTTCGGATCCCGCCACCGGCACGATGACGCTTCCCGCGGTCATGCCGTTGCGGTTGGCGGCGTTGAAGGGATTGCTGGGCAGGCCCGCGATGGCGCCGCCGTTGTACCACAGCGTGGTCGACGGCTGATCCAGGTGCCATTCGTCCATGTGGAACAGGGGCACGGCGTTGGGAGTCGGGGCCGGCGCGTTGCGAATGGTGACCAGCACGCCCGCCATCGGATCATCCCACCATGTCAGATGATGCCGACCCAGCACCTGTCCTGAGGTGGTCGAGGCTTCCGCCGCCACAGTTCCCAGAGCGGCAACGGTGAGCAGTCGAATCGAGCGGGTCATCGCTGTTCTCCTCAGGCGTTACGTCGTGTGCTGGAGTGCACGTCACTGAGGATGCCATGCCTCGCCCGATTCCGCAAGCCGGAAACATCCCCCATAACCGTCGTGCGCATGAGGCCGCACGGTCGTGCTGGAGTGCGTGGTTGTTCGGGGGCATGGAGCGGCGGCGGACTGTGGCAACCGGGAATGAGGCGGGTGCCGGATGCGCGTTGTGCGCGCTGTTCAGCTTCGCTTGGGTTCGCGCAAAGACTCTGTGCTCGCCGATGAGCGTTCCGGGGCATGCCTGCGGTCGCGACTGCCGCAGGTTCGCAGCACGGCGACGACATGCTCATCGCTGACCTCGGCGAAATGCCGGTAGAACTGCCCGACAGCCCAGAAGTCATCGGGCACGATGAGGCACACCACCCGGTCGCACAACCCCCGGATATCGTCCAAGCGATCCTCCGGGGCTACGGGAACCGCCACGATCAGTTCCGCAGGATGTCTCGAGCGGGCAAAGTGCAGCGCGGCGATCATCGTTGACCCGGTGGCGATGCCGTCATCGGTGATGATGACGCTGCGGCCGGAGAGAGAGGCCTGCGGCCGCACAGCGCGAAACAGCCGGCGTCTTCGTTCAAGCTCGATCAGCTGGAACTGCCGTTCGCGTTCCAGGCTGCTGTCGCCCGCCTCGGTGAACGCAGCGGCGTGCTGATTGAGATACACCTCGCCGCTTTCCGAAACCGCGCCCAGAGCCAGTTCCGGCTGGAAGGGCGCCCGCAACTTCCGGACCAACACCACGTCCAGATCCGCGTTCAGTGTGCGAGCGATCGGCAGCCCCACGTCGATTCCGCCTCGGGGGATAGCCAGCACCAGCGGACTGCTCAGGGGCAGCCCCTTGAGCCTTTCCCCCAACCGCCATCCGGCCTGCTCCCGATCCTGGAAGTGAACGAAGCTCATGCGTCACCATCCGGTGCAAGGCAATCCAGAAACCAGGTCTCGGCAAGCCCGGCCACGCGATCAAGCGCTCTGGGCTGTTCAAAAAGATGCGTCGCGCCAGGCACCACCTCCAGTCGCTTTCGGCAGCGCAATCGCTCCAGCGCCCACCGATTCAGGTTGAGTACATCGGCGTCGTCGCCTCCGACAATCAGCAGCGTCGGGGCCGTCACCCGTCGCAGCCAATGCTCGGCCAGATCGGGCCGGCCGCCACGCGAGACCACCGCCTTGATGTCCCGCCGCCCGCTCGCGGCGGCCAGGGCCGCTGCGGCGCCGGTGCTGGCGCCGAAGTACCCCAGGGGCAGTCCATGGAGTGCGGGCAACGAGGTCGCCCACGCCGTCGCAGTGCTCAGTCGGTCGGCCAGCAGCTGGATGTCAAAGATGTTGTCCCGATCCTCGGCCTCTTGCTCGGACAGCAGATCGAACAGCAGAGTCGCCAGTCGTGAGCGGTTGAGCCGGCCGGCAACGGATCTGTTACGCGGGCTGAGGCGGCTGCTTCCGCTGCCGTGCACAAACAGCACCATCCCTCGAGCGTTGTCCGGAAGCGTCAAGTCCCCGTCAAGGGCGAACGGCCCCGAGGGGATGCTGATGGAGTGCTCGCAGTGCGCATGGGAGTGCGTCGTCATGTTTGTCCCGCCTTCGCCCGGGAGATGCTGGCGATCGGTGTGGGCGTGACACCTCAGTGCCGGATCAGCGCGTGTGCGCTCGGGCTGGTGAGCCGGCCGAGCACCACAGAAGCCCGATCAGCCGCCGGAGTCGGGGCGGCTGACAGGGATGACCCGGCGGAAGATCAGGGGATCGGCTCGTGCTCCCGGATCCCGTCCCCGACGTGCAAGAAACGCCCGCATGGCGTCGACATCAGCGGTGATCACCGGCACGTCGCCCTCCCCGAGCGGGAGCCCGACGCAGGGGAACCGCTCAGCGTCGGCGGCACGCCTGAGCCAGTCGGAGTTGAACGTCCAGACCCGGATAGTGTCCCCCTGGCGTTCCAGAGCCATGAACTGATGCACCGGAAGGACCAGGAAGCCGTATCGCCCGATGAGCCGGTCGCGCTCGGCCTTGGCAAGGTACAGATCTGCATAGCGCTGGGAATCGATATCCGTCAGCCGGATCTCCACATCCAGTCCGGTCTTGAACTCTCCGTCATGGGCGACCGTCAGTGTGCCGCGGTAGCTCCTGCCGGCCCCCGGGCTGATGGTCACGCGGGTGACGGTTCGTCCTTCGGTCACCCACTCGCCGGTCAGCCCCGGGTCCTCCACCAGCGACTGGGCCGGCGTCAGTCCCTGCAAAGAGGGGGACGAGCAGCCAGCCAGCGAACACGCCGCCGCCCCTGACAGCGTCAGGGCCAGCGTCACGGACAGGATGGCGTCGGCGATGGTTCTCGGTGTGAGACGCATGGACAGCCTCCGTGCAAGGGGTTGGTATCATCGTGCCTGTCGCCCGCGGGTTGCCGGGTCAACCGTTCACCGGCACCTTTCTGCCGATGGGCTTGATCTCCACCAGTCGCGGCTTGGCGCCGGGCCTCCTGAGAATCCGGATGGTGATCACGCCGTTGTCGGACTCTGCGGTGATCTTCTCCGGGTCGGCCGTCTCCGGCAGTTCGACCGAGCGCCGGAACTCGCCGAAACGTCGCTCGCATCTGAAGATATCCTCTTCCTTCTGCTCCCGGTGCTCGGCCTTATGGCCGGCGATCGTCAGCGTGTTTCCGGAAACGCTGATGGCGAGATCCTTGACGGCAACTCCGGGAACCTCCGCTCGAATCGTGATCTCGGCGTCGGTCTGGCTGATATCCAAGGGCGGAAGCCAGCCTTCAAACCTCGGCCCGGACGCATCAGCCCAAGCCATGCCTGAAGGGTCAGAGAAGAAGCGGTCGAATGTTCGGTCCATTTCTTGACGAAGACGGGCCAGACTGCTGTCCAGCGGGTCGCGCTTTTTCCAAAGGCTCAGGTTCATGTTGCCTCCTTGTCTCTTGGTGTCAGCGGTCATTGGTTGCGACGGCGGCTCAGGGCCGCGGGCTCCGCAGTCACTGACACGGGTCGACGGTTGTGCGATCATCCACTCGCCGCACGCCGGGCGCATAGGTGGCCGCGCGTTCAACGGCGTTCCTCTCCGCCCAGGACCGAAGCGTTCCGGTCAGCGTCACCACGCCGTCGCGAACCGCCACGCCCAGTCGCTTGATCTCCCGCTCGGTCTGTCTGGCGACGGCCTCCTCGATCTGGCGCTTGATGGCGGTCGGATCGGCGGTGCAAGCCTGCACGGTGATCTGGTTGATGACTCCCTTGACGCCGGTGATGCGTTGAACGGCGTTCTCGGCGTTCCATCGCTGCGTCCACGTGTCCACGGCGCCCTGCAGCGTGACATGGCCGCCCGAAACTGTTGAGGTGATGCGGTCATCGGGCACCAGCACATCCCATTGCAGGGCATGCCGCACGGCGGCGGCGATATCGTGATCGGTCCGTTCCCACACCGATGGAATCCGCACCGTCAGATCGTCCACCACGTCCAGAACGCCGTACACGCGATGCGCCGCCTCGATGGCGGCGAGCTTCTTCGGATACGCGCTGACTGTACCGGTCAGAGTCACGATGCCGCGAGCCACCGTAATGCCGACCTCGTTCTCATCGACGTTCGGATCCCACTTGAGTTCGTTGTGGACATCGGTACGCAACTGCCCGTCGGTCTTGGTCGATGGTGTGACGGTCATGGCGTCAGCTCCGTGAACACGCACTGAAACACGCCCTTTGTGCCGGAGGCGAACGTCCCCGCGAGCGGGCAGGTGCATCTCTTCACAGCATTCAACACGGCGTGCCCCGATCCCAGGCGGAAATCTCCGGCAATCGGTCGCGGGCGACCCAGGCGGATCACCGACCCGTGCTCCGGCGTCGGACAGGGCTCATCAAATCGTGGCGGATGCGTTGGGTGCGGCCGCCGCCGGAGGAACTGAGCGGCCGGCCCCGAATCTGTCAACGCAATGGCGGAACTTTCCTCATGGGTTGCCGCGGTGGATCAGGGCATGCTGAACAAGGCGGGAGGTGTGCGGGTGGTTGAGGTCGGTGAGTCGGATGCCCGGGGCCGGACCGAACAGGAGACAACCTATGGCCATGAGCGCACGAGATGTGGCGAAGGTGCTGACCGGTGTGACGGCGCACGAGACCATCGGACACTGGTGGCTTGGGCTGTTCGGAGCCAAGTACCTTCCGCTGAAGCTTGGCGGCTTTGAGTTCACGCAGGAGATCAACTGGGGAGCGATGGCCTTCTGGCCGGCGATGGTTGCGCTGTGTGTGTACTTCGGCTGGAGGCGCTCGGTGGGAGTGGCTGCGCCGCCCGGGAATGGTGTGCCTTCATCCGGCGCATCGACCCCTCGAAGTGCTTGATACCCGGCTTGAGGGAATTCGGATGGTGGAGCCGTCTGTTCGGAAAGGGTGATATGCCGTCGGGGCCGGGGAAAAGGAGCATGCCATGAACGCTACTGCGACCACCGTGGAGAGCCCGAGCATCTTCCGTCAGGAGCTCGAGCATGTCAAGGCCGATATGCAGCGACTGCGCCGTGACCTCAGCGAACTGTGGGGCGACTCGGTTCATACCGCTCGCAGCGGGGCCGCTGAAGCCCGCGGGCGTCTGAACGATCGCACCAGATTCATCGCCGCCAAGGGCCGCGAATCCGTGCAGGCCGTTGAGCATCAGGTTGCTGCTCATCCGTTGGCCTCGCTCGGAGCTGCATTGGCGGCCGGTGTCGTGATCGGCCTGGTGCTCAGGCGGCGTGATTGATGTACCCGGGGGCGGGCGGAGTTGCTGTGTTCGATCCGGTCTGCGCCGGATGGTCGTATCGGCTCACGCCCGCCGGCAATGGTCCGGCGGGCGCGGCCCGTACGGCCAGTGCGGTGCATGATTTCCGTTGCATCATGAACCGTCGGCATCGGGAGAGCCTCCATGGATCGCCTCAGAAGCATCCTCGTCGGCGTGGACTTTTCACCCTGCTCTGAGGCCGCCCTCCGTCAGGCTGTGCGGATTGGCGCGTGGACTCACGCCCGTGTTGCCGCAGTGAATGTCGTTCCGCTTCCTGTGTACGCCCTTCCCAGCGGCATGATGACGCCGATTGAGTTCCATCCTGTGGACCTCCTTGTGGATTCCGCACGCTGCCGGTGGGCCGAATGGCCGCCGGCTTGCGAGCTGGGGGAGAAAGTGGCATTCGATGTCACTCTTGGCGTGCCCCGTGGTGAGCTGGTGGATCGGGTCAGCCGGGGCGGATACGACCTGCTGGTGATCGGGGCGCACAGCGACTTTGACAGCCGCCGAGGGGTGGGTTCGGTCGCCGCGGCGTGCGTGCAGCGGGCGGCATGCAAGGTGCTGGTGGTCCGCGAGCAGCAGGTCGGATCGTTCCGGTCTGTGGTGGCGTGCGTGGACTTCGCCGAGGCGTCCCGCGTCGCCCTTGAGCAGGCCATTCGCATCGCGGCCCAGGACGGCTCGCTGCTGCACATTGTGCACGTGTTCAGCGACCCTTGGCGGGGCATCGCCGGGGCCGACGCGGCCCGGCTCCGCGGCTCGGCTCTGGCCGACCGCTACCGTGCTGCGGTGGAGCATGACCTGCGGCTGTTCTGCGAGCCGATGGCCCACGAGCTGGCGGCCCTGAAAGCGTCCTTCCACGCCATGCAGTACGACGGGCACGGCAAGGGTGTGGTGCAATTCGTGCAGCAGCAGGGGTGCGATCTGGTTGTTCTGGGCACCCGTGCCCGCTGGAACATCCGCGACTTCCTGTGGGGTTCCACCGCCGAGCGGGTGGTTCGCGAAGCGGGGTGCTCGGCGCTGACCGTCAAGCCGCCGGGCTTCCAGGCGCAGTGAGTGTGAGCGGGCGGACCGCGTCCGGGACAGGATGCGACTGCTTGAGCCCTCCGTCAGCCGCATCGGCCGGACTTGCGGGCGGGTGGCGTGCCGTTCGCCTGGCTCAGGCCCGGGACCGGCCCACCACATCGCGTCCGGTCGCCGATGTGGTCTGCAATACGGGGGCTGGCCGGGTGGCCGGCCGCCATCTCCGTCGCCCGCTGCCGCCCTCGGACCAGCCCACTTACCCTCCTCGCGATGACCGCCTCCGCCCCCACGCCTCCCTCCGGCTCTGCCTCCCCGGTGCTTCCGCTGCCTCTGGTCCGTCGCGGCAAGGTCCGCGATGTCTACGAGCTGCCCCCCGACCCCCGCAAGCCCGCCGACGGCCCCCGGCTGCTGCTGGTCGCGTCGGATCGCATTAGCGCGTTTGACGTGGTCATGCCGACGCCCATCGAGGGCAAGGGCCGGGTGCTCACCGCCATGTCGGCCTTCTGGTTCGGCTTCATCGGCCGGCTGGGTCTCTGCCAGACCCACGTGCTCTCCACCAGCACCGACGACATCCCCTTTGACCTGCTGCCCGCCAACCACACCGCCCGGGGCTGGCTCAACGGCCGCATCACCATCGGTCGCAAGTGCTCGGTGATCCCCATCGAGTGCGTCGTCCGGGGGTACCTGGAAGGCTCAGGCTGGAAGGAGTACCAGGCGACCGGCTCGGTCTGCGGGGTGCAACTGCCCAAGGGCCTCAAGCAGTGTGACCGTCTGCCTGAGCCGATCTTCACGCCCGCCACCAAGGCCGCGACCGGCCATGACGAGAACATCTCGTTTGAGCAGGCCTGCGATGCGGTGGGCATCGAGACCATGAGCGTGCTCCGCGACACGTCGATCGCGATCTACACGGCCGCCGCCAGGCACGCGCAGGAGCGGGGGATCATCATCGCCGACACCAAGTTCGAGTTCGGCTTTGAGCACGGCGCCGAGCAGCGCATGGGCCGCGTGTTCGAGCAGCCCATCCTCATTGACGAGGCGCTCACGCCCGACTCCTCGCGATTCTGGCCGGCCGACGAGTACCAGCCCGGCCGCCCGCAGCGCAGTTACGACAAGCAGTTCCTCCGCGAGTACCTGGAGAGCCTCGTCGCCGCCGGCAAGTGGGACAAGACCGATCCCGGCCCGGTGCTGCCGCCGGAGGTCGTTCAGGGCACGCTGGCCCGCTATCGCGAGGCCTTGGCCAAGCTCTGCGGGTGAACCTGCACGCCCGTGGCCGCACCGCCTACGGGTGCAGGAACCCCAGGTGGCACTCGGCGTGCCGCGTGTGCAGGTCCATCCACTGCTGGTGGGTCATCCGACCGAACACCGGATTGGGCGTGCTGGGCGGAGCCGTCGTCAGCCGCTGCACGGCTTGCTCGTACTTGGCCAGCGCCTTCTCGGTGGGCATGTCCTCGGTGGCGAAGGTGCCTTCGTTCACGCCCGGCATGCGCATGCCCAGCATCACCGGCCCTTTGAGCACGCGGCTGCGCAACAGCGGCCCAAGCAGCCGAATGAACCACGGCGGTGTCGCCGGGTAGCCGTCATAGCCGAAGTTGATCCAACTGGCCAGGTGGTTGAGGGCCTGGCCGGCCGTCCAGTTGCCGGTCCGGCGGAGCCGACCCTGGGCATCGGCCGCTGCCACGCGCCGGGCATCTTGCAGAGCCTCCTGGAGGTTGGCAAACTGCAACGTCCGCCGCTCCGCCTTCCGGGTGTCCACGCTCATGGCGTCAGCATATTCTGGACAGCGGGGAGCGGACCGGCCTCGCCTGCTGCGCCCGTTCGGTCGGACAAGGGGCGGATCAAGACCGTCCGGTCGGCGGCGTGCCTCTGCCAAGCCCACCAGCCGGGCCCCATCGTCAGGAGTGTCACGTGGTTCTGGAACAGTGGTTTTCGCCCCTGCTCATGCTCGTGGTCGCGCTGAGCAGCGTGGAGATCGGGTATCAGATCGGTCGCCGGGTACGGGCCGCCGCCCGGGCCCGCGCTGTCGAGGAAGTGGCTCCGCAACTGGGCATGGTGCTGGGGGCCACCCTCGGTCTGCTCGGTCTGCTGCTGGCCTTCAGCTTTGGCGCCACCTCGAGCCGCATCGCCACCCGGCAGGACGTGATCGTCAAAGAGGCCAACGCCATCGGCACCGCTGCGCTGCGGGCCGGTCTGCTGGGCGACCCGGCGGCGCAGGACATCCGGCGTGCACTGCTCGCTTATGCCGAGAAGCGGCTTGAATTGTTCGAGTCCCGGGGGCTGGCCGAGTACTTCCAGCTCGAGCGGGCCAGCGGTGAGATGCTCCCGGAGTTGTGGCTCCTGGCCGACCGGGCCGCCAAGGCCCGCCCCGATCTGGTCATGGCCGTTGTTCCCCCGATCAACGATGTGATGGACGTGCACTCTGAACGGGCTGCGGTCGCCCGTCAGCACCTGCATCCGATCGTTCTGGCGGTCTTGGGGCTGCTCACTGTGGTCAGCCTGGGCACACTGGGGTATGGCTGCGGGCTGGCCGGTCATGCCCAGCGGGTGCTCACCGGAGCCTTCGCCCTGCTGGCCGCCGGGACGCTGTGGATCACCGTGGACATGGACTACCCCAGGCACGGCCTGATCCGAGTCGACGGCACGGCGATGACCGAGGCGGTCAAGGCTCTGCGTGCGAGTCTGCCCGGCGACGCCGGGACGCCGGCCTCGGGGGGCTGAATCGGCCGCGGATTGCCGCCGGTTGAGGGCCGCTGGGGATCGCCGATCGGCCCCCCAGCCCCGGCGCCCCCCGGCCCCGGCCCCCCGGGCCCGCTCACCCGCAGCCCGGCTCCCCCGGCACTACAGTGCCTTGATGGATGTGACGCTCAACGGAGAGAAGCAGGCGGTTGCCGACGGGCTGACCGTCGCGACGCTGCTGGAGAGCCTCGGGCTCGCCGGCCAGCCCTGCGCCGTTGAGGTCAACGGGCAGGTTGTTCCCAAGCGGCGCCACGCCGAGACCCCGGTTCGGGACGGTGACCGCATCGAAGTGGTGACGCTGGTCGGAGGAGGATGAGCGTGAACAGCGGCGGCAACGGACTGAAGGCTCAACTCCCCGGCACCGCGGCCGATACCGGGCTGGTCATCGGCGACCGCCGATTCGCCAGCCGCCTGGTGGTGGGCACCGGGAAGTACGCCGACTTCCAGCAGATGCGCGATGCGCTGGATGCCAGCGGGGCCGAGGTGGTCACCGTCGCCGTTCGCCGCGAGCGGCTGTACAACGACAAGGGCCAGAGCCTGCTGGAGGCGATGGACCTCAAGCGGTACACCATTCTGCCCAACACCGCCGGCTGCTTCACCGCTGCTGATGCCGTTCGCGTGGCCCGGCTGGGCCGCGAGCTGCTTGAACAACTGGGCAACCCGGGGGCCAGTTGGGTGAAGCTGGAGGTGCTGGGCGACCGCAAGACCCTGCTGCCGGACCCGATGGGCACGGTGGAGGCCACGCGCGAACTGGTCAAGGACGGCTTTGAGGTGCTGGCGTATTCCAGCGACGATCCGATCGCCGCCGTCCGCATCAAGGAGGCGGGCGCCCGCAGCGTGATGCCCGCCGGCTCGCCCATCGGCTCGGGCCAGGGCGTGCTCAACCGCAACAACATCCTGCTGTGCCTTGAACTGCTCAAAGAGAAGGACCCGGCGTATCCGGTGATCGTCGACGCGGGTGTCGGCTCGGCCAGTGACGTGGCGGTTGCCATGGAGATCGGCGCCGACGGCGTGCTGCTGAACACCGCCATCGCCCACGCCAAGGACCCGGTTCGCATGGCCCACGCGATGCGGGCGGCCACCCAGGCCGGTCGCGACAGCTACCTCGCCGGCCGCATCCCCAAGCGGCTCTACGCCTCCGCCAGTTCGCCCTGGGAGGGAACCATCAGTTACGTGCCCGGCGAGTGAGCCGTCCGCCGGGCGGCGCACTCTCAATGGAGCTTGCCATGGTTGAGAAGAAAGCCAAGCTTGCCACCGCCCTGAGCATCACCCTGCTGATCCTTGCTGCCATGGGCGTGATCGCCGTCGGTTACGTGCTCTTGTTCGGCTGATCGGTCGCCCGGCCCTCGCCGTGGGCTGTCATACCCATCCACGCCGAGGGCCGGCTCTGCCGGAAGCCCTCCAGCCACCCCTCTCGCGCCGCCGCCGAGAGCACGGGCACGGTTCGACCGTTGTATTCCGGGTGCCGGTTCGCGATCACCTCCACGATCGCCTCGGCCACCGCCTCAGGCGTCAGCGTCACCTCCGGCGGCACCACCGCATGGTCAAACGCCGACCGCAGCATCGGCGTTTCCACGGCGCCCGGGGCCAGACAGCAGGCGCGGATGTTCGCCGCCTGGCCCTCGGCGGCCGCTGTGACCGCCATCAGCGACAACGCCGCCTTGCTTGCCGCATAGGCGAAGAACCCGGGGAAGGGGTCGTACACCGCCAACGACCCCACCAGCACGATGTGGGCCGGGCGGGCCACCGTCGCTCCGGCGGCCAGGTGCGGCCAGGCGTAGTGCATCAGGCAGGCCGGGCCCAGCGTGTTGGTGTGCAGCGTCTCGCGGAAGACCGCCGGCGGCGTGCCGGCGATGTCGGCCACCGAGGCCACCGCCGCGTTGGCCACCAGGTGGTTCAGCCGCCCGAAGTGGGCGACTGTCGCCTCCACCATGTCGCGGTTGGCGTCGGGGATCGCTACATCGGCCACCGCACCGGTGAGCAGCAGCGGTGGGGGGGTGCCGGCGGGGGCCGCCGCTACGCACAGATCGGCTGTCGCCTGGGCCGGGGCTGGCTTGCGGACCACCAGCACCACGCCGTGCCCCGCCCGGGCCAACGCCACTGCCGTCGCACGACCGATGCCTGAACCGGCCCCGGTGACCAGGGTAATCGGGTGTGATGTCGGTGCGTTGCTGGGGGGCATGCCGGGATGATTGGGTGCCCGAAGCATGCTCGCCAACGCCACAGCACCGTCCGGCCACCCGGTCTGGCCGGGCTCTGGTTCCCGCGTTGCCCACCCGCCAGAGCCGCCGCCCGCCAACGAAATACCCTCCACGCGATGAACAACCTGTTCCGATGGGTCATCCTGGGCGCCTTCCTTGCCATTATCGCCGTGCCCTTCTTCGCGGCACGTGGTCGGGGCGGCAACGCCGCCGGTGTCAGCGGTGGTGACGCGCTGCTGCCCCCGGCTCCGCGATCCGCCGGCACGCTGGTGATCGTCACGCCGCATGTGGAGCAGATCCGCCAGGAGTTCGCGTTCGCGTTCGACCGCTGGCACCGCCGGGTGCACGGCGAGAGCATCACCATCGACTATCGCACGCCCGGCGGCACCACCGAGATTCTCAAGCTGCTGGAGGCCGGGGCCGTCGGCCAGATGCAGCGGTTGGTCGATGAGGTTCGCCAGAGCGACCCGGACAAACTGCTCGATGAGTCCTTCAGCCTTGAGCCGCTGTTTCAGCCCGGGATGGCGGACTTTGACTTGATGTTCGGCGGCGGCACGTTTGATCACGACCGTCTGCGGTCTCGCGGGGCGGTGGTCAGCGCTTCGCTCGGGCTGAGCGGCTCGGGAACCGTCCGGCTGGATCGCCCGCGGGAGCGGCTGCGAGTCGCCGCCCTGACCGTCGGCAAAGTCCGTCAGATCGAGACCCGCGCCCGCTTTGCCGCCAAGGGCAAGGAGCGTTCGCTGCTGATTCGCATCCCGACCAACGCCCTGTTGGGCGGAGCTGAGGCCCTGCTGCCGCTGGCCGCTGACGGCGAGAATCGGGAGAGCGTCGAGGTAACCGCCGACCTGAGTCGGCTGGAGCGGGTCCTCATGGTCCGCCTTTCGGCTCCGCCCGAGCCGGCCATCGACGAGGCAACCCTCGCGCGGGTGTACGGCGAGAACGTGGTCGGTGCTGGACAACTCTGGCAGGACCACCGCGGGGCCCCGTCGGCTGATGGCACCCGCCCCCGACCGGCAGACTGGCAGCACTGGTTCGGCACGGCTTTGTCGGGCTTTGGTATCGTCTTCAACCGCGATCTGATCCGCGAACTGGGCATGAACGAGCCGCGGGCGTTCACGGACTTGGGCGACTTCCGCTACTTCGGCATGTTGGCGCTGGCCGACCCACGCCAGAGCGGCAGCGTCGCTACCGCGTACGACTCGATCCTCAATGAGGAGGTGCGGGCCGCCACCGCCCGCGCCAAGGCCGCCGGGGCCACCGACGACGACGCCCGCACCCAGGGCCGTCGCGAAGGCTGGGAGAAGGGCTGGCGGACGCTCCGCGAAATGGCCGCCAACGCCCGCTACTTCGCCCAAGCCAGCACCATGCCGCCGATGGACGTGAGCCAGGGCGAGGCCGCCGCAGGTGTCGTCATCGACTTTTACGGGCGGGGCCAGGCTCAGGCCGTGATGCGGTCCGGTGAGTCGGTCGAGGCCGCCCGTGTGGGGTACATCGATCCGGTCGGCGCTGTCTACATCGATGCCGACCCGGTCTCCATCCTGCGGGGTTCGGCCAACGCCGCGCTGGCTCGCCGCTTTGTCGAGTTCTGCCTCACCGACGAGGCCCAGGCCCTCTGGCAGTTCCCGACGCTGCAGCAGGAGCGGGCCGCGGGCCGCGTTCCGCGCACGCTGACCGCCGAGGACGCGGCCAAGTGGGTCGGGCCGGTGGAGCACCGCCTCCGCCGCATGCCGGTGCGTCGTGCCATGTACGCCGACCCTGCGGTGTTTGGCCGGTTCTTTGACAAGGTGGACCCCTTCAACGCCGCCTCCTCCGCCCGCCCGGTCGGCTGGCGTGACGGCATGATCACCATGATGGGGGCCTTCGGCGTGGACAGCGCCGAAGAACTGCGCGCGGCCTGGGCGGCCCTGAATCGCGCCCGATCGCGCAGCGACTTTCCCGCCGATCGCCTTGCGGAGATGGAACGGCTGTTCTACGCGTTCCCCAGCCACATCATGCTCGACGAAACCGAGGTTCCCTTCACCCCCGACACCTACGCCGCCATCAGCGAGGACACCCGCAACTGGCGGGACCCCGAGCAGGGCACCCGGGCCAAGGTGCGGGCCGTTGAGGAGTTCCGGGCCATGTTCCGCCGGGTGGTGGAACTGGAGCGGGCGGGCGGCTGACGGCCCGGCCTGGGCCGCGTTGGACTACCATCTTGCAGTAAAAACTGCTCCCCCGCAGTTGCCAGTGAGGGGGGCGGGGGTGAGACCGTGAACGGGGGCCGGGGTGGTCGTCCTATGCCGCAACCTAAAGAGCGTACCTCCATTGCCGTGCAGTCTGAACGTGCCGTTCTCGCGGCCGTTCGCCTGCCTGAAAGCACCTACGACCAGCGCGACCCCTTCGGCGAACTGGCCTCCCTTGCCGAGCAGGCCGGCGCCGTGGTGGTCGGCACGCTGGAGCAGCGGCTGGAACGGCCCAACGCGGGCACGTTCATGGGCAAGGGCAAGCTGGAGGAGCTCAAGACGTTCGTCAAGCAGCTCAACGCCAGCCTGGTGATCTTCGATCACGACCTCTCGCCCCGCCAGTTGGCCAACATCGAAGAGGTCGTCGAGGTCAAGATCGTCGACCGCAGCGAACTGATCCTGGACATCTTCGCCTCCCGCGCGACGACCACCGAGGCCAAACTCCAGGTTGAACTCGCCCAACTCGAGTACACCTACCCCCGCCTGCGTGCCATGTGGAGCCACCTGGAACGCATCGTCGGCGCTGGCGGGCTGGCCGGCATCGGCACCCGGGGCCCGGGCGAGCAGCAGCTGGAAATCGACCGCCGCCTGGCCGCTGAGAAGAAGAACGCGCTCCGCCGCGAGCTGGAGGTCATTCAGGAACGCAAGCGGCGGATGGTGCAGCAGCGCAAGCTGGACCATTTCACCGTCGGCATCGTCGGTTACACCAACGCCGGCAAGAGCACCCTATTCAACACCCTCACCGCCGGCGGCGCGTACGCGGATGACCGCCTGTTTGCGACGCTGGTCACCCGCACCCGCGAGTGGGACTTGGGCGGCGGCCTGAACGTGCAGCTTTCTGACACCGTCGGCTTTGTCCGCGACCTGCCGCACAACCTCATCGCCAGCTTCAAGGCGACGCTGGAAGAGGCGACCCACGCCCACCTGCTGCTGATCGTGCTGGACGTGAGCGACCCGGCCGCGGAGATGCAGTTTGCCACCGTCAACAGCACGCTGGATGAGCTGTTTGCGGAGGTGAAGGCCGAGGAGGCCAAGCGCCCCGATGGCGAGCGGGGCTGGCAGGAGCCCCGGCGCGTGGTGCTGCTGAACAAAGTCGACAAGTTGCAGGACAACGCGGCGCTGCTGGTGTGGCAGCAGCGTGCCCCCGGGGCCATCGCGATCGAGGCCCGCAACCCGGCCGGCCCCGGCCATGCCGAGCTGCGCGAACTTGTTCGAACTGCGGCACAGGGCGGGGAGCAGGAACTGGAACTGGATGTGCCGCTGAGCGACAGCCGGACTGTGGACACGCTGGAGAAGCGGGGCCGCGTCCTTTCGCGTGAGTACCACGAGGGCTCGGTTCGCATGCGGGTTCGCATCGGCCAACGCCAGGTCGACCAGCTTCGCGCCATGGGCAGCCGCATGCGGGTGGTCGGTGAAGATCCGGCTGGCCGCCCGGGGTGGAAGCCGCCCGAGGCCGACTGATCTGTTATTCGGACGTTCCGCGTTGGGCCAGTCCAGCCCATTCCGGCTGCCTGTCCGGCCCCAGGCTGGTCAGCGGCCGAGCATCAGATCGCCGGACGCAGGTCTGGTCGCGGCTCGTTTCTTCCCGCCCGTTCCATCGCCAACCCCGCCGCTGCGCGTTTCCGGGGTGGACTTGTTCCGGTGGCACGCCGATACTTGCGGTCCTTCGGCGAACCGTCCGGTCCTTCATCGGTCGGCTTTGCCGGAGGATGCCCAACCAGCGGGCAATGGCCCGGTTTGAAGGCAAACGCCACTTTAGCTCAGCGGTAGAGCGACGCTTTCGTAAAGCGTAGGTCCAGGGTTCAAATCCCTGAAGTGGCTCTCTGCGCCCGTGCCAATCCGCCACTGCGGGGGGTGCCCGCCGGTTCTCCCGGCCGCGGGCAACTGGGCCAGTGCCGCCAGCCGCCCGCAAGTCTCGGACGCTCAGTCTGACCGTCAAGCCCTGATCGGTTTCATGGAACCGCTCGCCCGGCGGAGCGTCATAGTCCCCGGTGGCAGCGGCTGGACTCGGCCCCGCCCCGAACGCCCGATCCTTGGCTCTCCTGCCGCCGGCCCGGGCCGCTGGCAGGGGTTCGAAGGGCCGGATGGTCCGGGGGTCAAAAAGCATCGTGGACGGGTGGCATTCGGGTAACCGGCAGATAAACTAGCCGACAGTTTCGACCACCGGACAAGGAGTCGTCATGACGAAGATTGTGACCAAGAGCGTGATGGTGCTGGCAGCGGCGGGCCTGATGATGGCGTCGCTGGCGCCGGTGGCTTCCGCTCAGAACGGTGCCCCGGCCGCCCGGCCGTCTGGCAACCCGCAGCGCGACACGCTGGTGAAGATGCAGCGTTCGATCACCACCGACCTGACCGACGTTCGCCTGGAGGACGCGATCAAGTTCATCGCCGAGACCACCGGCGCCCAGATCGAGCCGATCTGGAAGACCGACCGGGGCGAGGGGCTGGACAAGGAGTCCACCGTCACCCTGTCAGTCAAGGGCCTGCCCGCCATCGCCGTGCTTGAGAAGATCATGACCAAGGCGGTGGGCGATGAAGGCGAAGAAACCAGCTGGCAGTTCAACGAGTTCGGGGCCATGCAGATCGGCCTGAAGAAGTCGCTGAACAAGTTCAAGCGCGTTGAGGTGTACGACATCCACGACCTGCTCCTGGTCGTCCCGATCTACAACGAGGCCCCCACGGTCGACCTCCAGCAGGCCCTCCAGCAGGGCGGCGGCGGCGGTGGCGGCGGCGGTCAGTCCCCCTTCCAGGCCAACCAGCAGAACCGCCGCATCGATCCCGAGCAGGTTGAGCAGCGTCGCCGTCAGCGGGTGGATCAGGAGATCATCCCGATGATCACGGCCCTGTGCGAGCCCACCCAGTGGCTCGACGGCGGCGGTGAGATCAACCGGCCCCGCTACTTCCAGGGCCACATCATCGTCGACGCCCCCGATTACATGCACCGCGCTCTGAACGGCTATCGCTGGTGGCCCTCGACCTCGTTCTCCTCCGGCTCCGGCGGTCGTCGCTATGTCTCGATGACCACCGACTCGGCCAACTCCACCGTCGCCGAGATCCGGGCCCTGCCGGTTCCCGCCGTCGGCGGCGGCGGCTGATCAGTCCCGCGACAACCAGATGAACGCAACACGCCCCGGCCGGGCTCTCCCTGCCGGGGCGTTGTCGTTTGGGCGGTGGTCACAAAGACGTGCCCGGACAGCCAGCTCGCTCTTCCGATGGACTGTGCGCAGCAATTGTGGAACCTTCGTCCGGTTCAAACGTATGGTACCATATGAACTGGCGACGGATGCACGTTGCCGCCATGTCCCGCCTCCCGACTGGTGCTGACTCGCCCATGCCCCGACGCTCCGCATCCGCTTCACCCGTATCCGCATCGGCCGGTCCTCGCCCTCGGGCTGCATCTGGGCCACACCCCCGATCCATCTCAATGACACTCCAGGGGCCATCCCTGCTCACGCCCGACCCAGCCATCGCCGAGCAGCCCGCTGCCGAGCAGGCCGCCGCCGAGCGGCCGCTGCTGCACCTGGTGCTGCACACCGCCAAACTCCTGGAAGACCACCTCCGGCAGGCATTTGCGACCCTTGGCCCCGAGGCCGTTCAACACGGGCAGGGCCGGGTCCTGGTCGCCTGTCCCGAGCCGCCTGCTTGCGTCAGCCAGGCGGCACTCGCCCGGCGACTGGATCGCGGGCCCGCTGCGGCCATGGAAGCCTTGGACCGGCTCCAATCAAAGGGGCTCATCGTCCGCCACCCCAGCCCGTTCGACGCTCGCGTCAACCTCATCAGCCTGACGCCGGCGGGCCTGTCCGCCCGCCAGCACGTCCTCGACATCTGGTCTCGTACCGACGCCCTGCTGTGCTCCCGCCTGCCCCCTGGGGCGGGCGAGGCCCTGCGGGGCACTCTGGAGCAACTCCGTGATGCGATGCTCGATGTCGCGTCATCCGCCGCATGCTGATCGGCCCACCCCTGTCCCTTGGAGAGTCCCATGCCATGTCCTCGCACGGCCCCGCAACTCCGCATTGTCCGACGCAGTCTGCACGCGTTGCCGGCCGCTCTGCTGGGCCTTATGGCCTTCGGAGTCGCCGCTGGGCAGGCGTCGCAAGCTCAGATCGCACAGCCACCCCGGCCCTCGGGGGGCACCACCTCGGAACCCTCGACGGCCCGCTTGCCGTACGTGATCACCCATACCGGCCAGACTGGTCGCTGGGATGATGCCGGCCGCCCGGTTTCCAGGGGCGATGCAACCTGGTCCGGTCAGGATGCCGACCACCTCCGCAACCCCATGAGCTTCCGCGACCTGGGTGACGGCACCGTGCTGGACGAGCAGACCGGACTGATCTGGACCAAGGAGCCCTTCGAGGGCACCTATGCCGAGGCGGTCGCCGCTGCCCCGGCCTGCCGCACCGCGGGTCACACCGATTGGCGGCTGCCCACGGTCAAGGAGCTGTACTCGCTCATGGATTTCCGCGGCGGCTCGGGGTTCTCGCCCATGCGGCCCTACATCGATACCTCCGTATTCACCTTTCACTTTGGTCGCACCGAGCGCGGTCTGCGCCCCATTGACGCCCAGTACTGGTCAAGCACTGAGTATGTCGGCCTGACCATGAACGGCCAGACCACCGTCTTCGGTGTGAACTTCGCCGACGGCCGCATCAAGGGCTATCCGCGCGACCGTCACCCGGTCGAGGGCCGAATGAAGCGATTTGCCCGCTTCGTGCGTTCCACCCCCGGCGTCCCCGCGTATGGCGTCAATGACTTCCACGACAACCTTGACGGCACCGTCACAGATCGAGCCTCCGGTCTGATGTGGACCCGTGCTGACAGCAAAGAGCCCATGGACTGGCGGGCCGCCCTGCGCTTCGCCCGTGACGACCGCACGGCCGGTCATGACGACTGGCGGCTGCCCACCGCCAAGGAACTTCAGTCCATCGTCGACTACAGCCGGGCCCCCGACGCCGCTGATCCTGCCAGACGGGGGCCTGCCATCGACCCGGTGTTCCTGACCACCAACCCCGAGTCCTACTTCTGGACTGGCACCACCCACTTCGAAACCCCCGGCGACGATCTGGGCTCGCAGGCGGTCTATGTCTGCTTCGGTCGATCTCTCGGTCGTCTGCAGCCCCCGCCGGGGGGGCCGGGCGGACGGCCACCGGGCGGCGGGCCCCCAGCTGCTGCTCCACCTTCGAGTTCGCCCCCGCCTCCCGGGCCGCCAGCTTCCGGCTTGGCCGGGCCGGTGGATTGGATCAACGTTCACGGCGCGGGAGCACAGCGAAGCGACCCCAAGTCAGGCGATCCGACCGACCCCCGCTGGCGGAGCGGGTTCGGCCCCCAGGGCGATGATGTCCGCATCCTCAATTATGTGCGTCTGGTCCGTGACGCCCGGTGATGGGCCGCCGCCGGGCTTACCCCTGCGCCGCCTTCTTCAGCCGCTTCTTCTCCGAGTGCCGCACGATGTGCCCGGACACCAGGTAGATCACGTCCTCAGCGATGTTGCTCATCAGATCGCCGATCCGCTCCATCTCACGGCCGCAGCGATACATCAAGATGCCCGTCGCCTTGCTGTCGCGGGCATCGCCCATGACGTCCAGACACTCTTCAAACAGCTTCTTGTCCAGCGAGTCGATGGCGCGGTCGCGGGAGATCACGTCCCGCGCCGCGTCGGCATTCTCGGTGACAAACGCGTTGAGCAGCGCGTGGCACACCATCGGCACCCGCTGGGCCAGTTCCGTCAGCGCCGTGGGCAGTTTGGTCGCTCCGCGGTCCTTGAGCTTCACCGTTTGCTTGCAGATGCTCGTCGCGTGGTCGGCCACTCGCTCCAGGTCCGCGTTGACCCGCAGCATGGAAGCGATCTTGCGGAAGTCCCGTGCAAAAGGCTGGTAGAGAGTCAGCAGCCGGAAGCACTCTTCTTCGATGTGGACCTCTTCGGTATCGATCTGGTCGTCGCGGCTGATCACCACTCGGGCCAGTTCGGGGTCCAGCCTGGTCAGTGCTTCGGTCGCCGTTTCCACCATGCCGATCACGGTCGCCGCTTCCTCGATCAGCCGCTTCCGCAGCGCCTGAATCTCCCGCTCCATGAACATGTCCGACGTGCGGACCGGTGAACCGGCCGGACCGCCGGCAAGCGGCGAAGCGGAGGCGGACGGGTTGGACGCGGTCGGGTCGGTGGCCATGGGTGCTTGATCCAGCGGGCGTACGGACGCGGGAATATAGGAGACAGACAAGGAAAACACCCCGCCCGGAGCGCCTGCGCGGTGTGTGCTCGGCGCAAAGCCGATCCCCTCCCCGAGCCCGCGGAGCGGGCGTCGCCCCCGGCGGTCCGCCGGAGGCCCGGCACGGAGGCTTCCCCATGGATCGCGTCAACCCCCGCACATCCCCGACCGGTTTGCCCGCGACCTACGGCGCTGCCGGCCGCCCCGCGGCTCAGCCCGGCAGCGGGCAGCGGCAGGCTCCGCAGCAGCCCGGCCCGACCACCCAGCCGGCCCGCCCCGCCCCCGCCCGTCCGACCACCACATCCTCCTCGCCCGCCCCCGC